>CAYXGP010000564.1:0-1549 GCA_964464515.1 uncultured Enterobacterales bacterium | reverse complement strand
CCGGCCTTGAACTGCTTGTATGTTTCGATGTTGACGACGTTGCCGAAGTTGTTGACCTCAAAGAATCTAGCCAACAGCCCGTCAAGTGACTGCGCGGGGTTCTCCTCAGGCGCTAGCGTGCAGCACACCGAGGTAAGCGGTCCATCCGGGCGAACGGTGATAACGCCGTTCTCGGTGAATCCGACACCGCCCGCAACTCCGCGGGCTGCGATCTGAGGGATGGTTACCTCCATCCCCAGCGCCGTGTAGAACATTCGATCCGTTCGGGTGACTGTGGTCCCTAGCTCGGCTAACGCATCGGCCGGAGAGGTACCCAGCTTTGCGCCAGTCACGAACTTTCTACCGAATAAGCCCTGCTGCTCTGCCCCAACAACGTTCGCTTGCCCGGATGTGACCACCGCATCGGTGCGCCTTGCGCTTAGCAGATAGTTAGCAATCACTGACGGGTTGCTATCAAGTGCCAAGCTCGCGTTCATTGCCTGGTCGTATCGGGCATCGATCGCCGGCTCAGACAGCGCGTCTGTGAGCGCCTGAGCGTTGTTCACCGTGAGCTGCGCCCAGGGCACCTGATCCGCTGCGTTCATCACGTCCACGGTCCCCGCTCCGGTGCCTAGCGCCTGACCGTCGTCATTGGTGGGCCGTACGCGCACATTGAACGGGCCCACCTCGCCGGGTGGTACGTCTAGCGTCTGCAGGGTCAGCCAGCTGCTACCGGGGGCGCTGGAGGCGCTTACGCGGGTCCCTGCGGGGATTGTCCCGCCGGGGTGCCCCTCTGATGTCGCCTCCGTCAGGCCAAACCCTAGCTCTGCCTGCATTGCCGTGGCGTCAAGCTGGACCGTTCCGCCGCCGCCTGTGGTGTCGCTGCAGATGCGTAGGTTTCCATCCGGGGTCACCGATGCCGTGACGCCGATCGCGGTCAATGCCGCGCTGCCATTCACGATCGCTGCCACTTCTGCCATGGTGACCTGGGAAGAGTTGGCGACATTTCCGGTGCCGTTTGTCGTTCCCGCGCTGAGCCCCAAAGTGGCCAACGGAGTACCGACGACATCGGACAGAGTGATCACACTACCAGTGCCCAAGACCTCGGTGTTAGTAAGCTCAAGCTCTCCCCCGTTGTCGCTGGCGATAGCTGAGCCCCATGCCGTGTTGATCGTGGCGATGACATCGGACAAGAGCGAATCCGTGGACGCAAACGTAACCGTCACCGTCTGGAAATTGCTCTTGATCTCGATTGCCTCACCGCCGCCGAAAAGCGTGGGGAACGTGCCACCTGCGCCAGTCACCACCGCGCCAGTCGCCGCAATGGGGTCTGACGATGCAGGACCGCCTTGATCGGTCGTGACCGTCAATACCCCGCCCACGGTCAACGGGGTGGGCTTCCTGACTCCGCTGTCTACGCACGCCAGCGGGCTGAAACTCACCACGCCTACCGAGGTGTCAACGCGCGCGATCTGGAACGCTTGGAAGCGCAGGCCGAACATTTTGATCCAGCCGTTGCCGTTCCAGAACTCTCCCTCATGCTTTCGCGCGCAAGGGTCGCTCCCGGCCA
>CAYXGP010000563.1:0-1568 GCA_964464515.1 uncultured Enterobacterales bacterium | reverse complement strand
AGCGGTGCCTGCTGCAGCCGCACGCCGGCCTGCCAGTCCTTGGCGAACGCGATGGTCCCCCAGGAGTCGACGGGAGCGAGCTTCTCCTGGCCGACGTAGTGGTTGAGGCCGCCGCCCGGCTTGCCGACGCAACCCGAGAGCATCAGGGCCATGGCCCCGGAGCGGTACATCAGGTTGGCGTGGTACCAGTGGTTGATCCCTGCCCCGATGATGATCATGCACCTACCGCCGGTGCTGTTGGCGGTGTTGGCCCACTCGCGGGCGAACTGCAGCACGGTGTCCCGAGAGACGCCGGTGAAGATCTCCTGCCAGGCGGGGGTGTAGGCAGCGTCGGGGTCGTTGTAGTCGGCCGGGTAGTCTCCCCGGAGACCGCGCGCCACGCCATACTGGGCCATGATGAGGTCGTAGACGGTGGTGACGGCGACAGGGCCGTCCACTGTGTCGACCTTCATCACCGGCACTGCGCGGATCGACTTGTTGTCCAGCCCGAACTCGGTGAACTCGGTCATCGCGACCTTGTCCGCGCGGCCCAGCAGCGTCAGGACCGGGTCGTAGGGCTTGTCGTCGGCGTCGTTCTCGAACTTCATGTTCCAGTTGCCGTCTTTGCCGTCCCAGCGACAGCCGGAGCTGCCCTTGGGGACCACGAAACCGCCGGTGTTCGCGTCGATCTTGACGAACTTCCACTCGCCCTTGGGGATGTCCTTGTACTCGGCCAGCTCGCTGGCGCGGAGGAGCTGTCCGGGCTTGAAGGTCTTGCCGTCCTGCTCCAGCCTCACGAGGTACGGACTGTCCGTGTACTTCTTGACGTAGTCCAGGAAGTACGGGGTCTGCTTCTCGTGGTGGAATTCCTTCAGGATGATGTGCGAGACCGCCATCCAGAATGCGCCGTCGGAGCCGGCGTGGAGGGGGACCCACTGGTCCGCGTACTTGCAGACCTGGCTGAAGTCGGGCGCGAACACCACCGCCTTGGTGCCGTTGTGTCGCGACTCTGCGAAGAAGTGGCAGTCGGGCGTGCGCGTCATGTTGAGGCAGGCGCCCATGTCCGCGATCATCTTCGCGTTGTACCAGTCGGCGCTCTCACAGACGTCCGTCTGCTCGCCCCAGATCTCCGGGAAGGCCGTGGGAAGATCGCAGTACCAGTCGTAGAAGCTCAGGTTGATCCCGCCGAACAGCTGCAGGAACCGGCCGCCGGCCGCGTAGCTGAGCATGGACATCGCCGGGATGGGGGAGAACCCGATCACCCGGTCCGGCCCGTACTTCTTGGCGGTGTAGAGGTTGGCGACAGCCATGAGCTCGTGGACTTCGTCCCACGTGGTGCGACGGAACCCACCCTTGCCGCGGGCCTTCTGGTAGCCCCTGCGTGCCGACTCGTCTGCCTGGAGGGCCTCCCAGGCCTTCATCGGGTCGCCGGTCTGCTTCTTCTTCGCGCGGAAGGCGTCGATGAGCGCGCTGCGAATCAGCGGATACTTGATGCGCAGCGGGCTGTACAGGTACCAGGAGTACGAGATGCCGCGCTGGCAACCCCGGGGCTCGTAGGGGGGCAGGGAGTCCTCGAGCAGCGGGTAGTC
>CAYXGP010000562.1:0-1648 GCA_964464515.1 uncultured Enterobacterales bacterium | reverse complement strand
CGCTCCTGCTGATCGGGTGCGCCGATGCCCCGATTGAGTCTGCATCTTGTGCGGCCGCCCAGGTGACGTCGTTCTCCCCGGCAGACGGCGAGGAGTACGTGTCGACAGACACCGAGATCCAGTTCACGCTGGACGGCCCCGGAGAAGACGTCTGGCTGTGGATGGACGGCGCGGCCAGCGACGGCTGGGTAGAGCTGACGAGTGAAGAGGAGACCTTCTCGTTCGCTCCGCCAGCCGAGCTGAAGACCAGCGAGGCCTACACCGTCCGCGTCTCGACGTGCGGCGCGGCGGCCGGCGAGGCTCGATTCACCACGCTGCCGGACCCCGTCGGTGAGAGCGTGCTGGGCGAGACCTTCGAGCTGGAGCTGCTCGGCGACGACCTGCAGTGGGTCATCCCCGGCGCGAAGATCGTCGACGCCTTCCGCTACCAGCTTGAGTCGGGGCTGGCGGACACCTCGTCGCTGCTGCTGCGGCCACACGAAGTGCGGGGCGAGACGATCGAGCTGGTCGCGGCGCTGGGTACACAGACCACCGGGGAGCTGCTCCAGGATCTCTGCGTGCCGCCGGTCTCCGTCGAGGCGGACTTCTCGCGCGATCCGCTGTTCGCGGGCTCGGTGGAGGTGCTGCTGCTCGCCGACGACGACGAAGAGGTGATCACCCTGGAGGAGCTCGAAGTCAGCGGCATGTTCGATCCGGTCACCGACGCGATCGCCGATCTCCGAATCGCCGGCCTCCTCGATCTGCGCGCCACCGGCCTGCCGGTCTCTGCGCTCTGCGAGAACGCCGACGCCTGGGGGGCGCCCTGCGAGTACTGCGCCGATCAGGACGAGGAAGAAGACCCGGTCTGCCTGCCGCTGGAGGCCATCGATCCCGTCGCGCCGCGGGTGCCGGGCCTGGTGCTCGATCCGGACGTCGTGCCCGGGAAGGAGTGCGGATGACCGCGCCGCCGATCTCGATGTCAGCGCTGCTCGTGTTGGCGCTTCCGTCGTGTGTCTACCTGGGGCCAGAAGACCTCGCGGCCCACACCGACGCCGACGGTGACGGCTTCTCCCAACCTGAAGACTGCGACGACGGGCACGCGGGTGTCCATCCGGGCGCCCCCGAGGTCTGTGACGGCGTGGACGAGGACTGCGACGGTGAGATCGACGAGGGGCTGCTCCCCGACGCCGACGGCGACGGCTACGGCGATGACGATCGGGCCGGTGAGGCCTGCTACGTCGGATGGATCTCCGAAGGAGGAGACTGCGATGACACCAACGCCGACGCCTGGCCGGGCAACGCGGAGCGCTGCGACGGCATCGACAACGGCTGCGCCAGGGGCTGGACCGCAGAGTCAGAGCGGGGCGCGGTGACCTGGGAGGGGGCGACGGGCATCGCAGACTGGAGCGCGGACTTCGCGGCCGGATCGGTCGGGGTGCCCGCGGCCATCACGCTCGAAGACGGCGGCACCCTGACGATCTGCGCGGGCACCTACAACGTCTACCTCACCGGCGGACCGCTCACCGATCTCTCGATCGTGGGCGTGGCGATCGGGGATGAGCTGCCGTCGCTGTACGGCGCGGGCGCCGCCGGCGCGGTGATTCGGGCCTACGGAAACGACACCGGCCGGCTCTCGATCTCCAACCTCGAGATCACGGGCGGTAAGGCC
>CAYXGP010000561.1:0-1664 GCA_964464515.1 uncultured Enterobacterales bacterium | reverse complement strand
CCAGGGCGATGACGACAGCCAGGGCGATGACGACAGCCAGGGCGATGACGACAGCCAGGGCGATGACGACAGCACTGGATCGGGTGGTGGTCCGACCGTGAACTGCGACTCGATCTGGCAGGCAAACCCCTCCTGGGAGGTCTGTTCGACGGGACCATCAACCTGCGCCGGCGTGTTTACCGACGGTGCCGGGTGCCACGCTTACTGCGCCGCTGCCGGTCTGGTCTGTACCGCTCGCTACGGCGGCGAGCCAGGTTGCCAGCTGGAGCCCAACAACGTCCTTGACTGCAACGCCAGCAACGGACACCAGTCAGACTGGTGTGAGTGTGGACCGGGTACCGGTGGCGGTGGACCGCCTCCCGTCGGTGGTAGTGGCTGTCAGAGCGATTCGGCCAACCCGCCGCAATTCCTCGAGCAGAGTTTCTCTGCGGCGACCTTCAGTCCGCGCAGCAATTGGGTGCTGGGCTGCTACCCGTATGCCTACACAGCGGCTGGAGCCGAGCACGAGGACTGTGACCCAAACTACGTCTCCGGTGGCAATCGGCGCGGGACGGCCACGTTCACATTTCACAATGTCCCTCGCGGGCGCTACGACGCCTACATGGGAGGGCGCCATACCCTCAACCGCAACGGGGCGGGGGCCGTGTTCATCGTCGACGGACATGCTGTGACGATCGATCAGCGGGTGCATTCTCCCGAGATGTGGTGGGATTTCCACGGCAACTGGTGCCTGGAGGGAACCGTCACGGTGGTGCTGGATTCCACCGTCAACGCAGGCTCTGACGCAGTGTCCGGTGTGCGACTGGATCCCGCCCCGTGAGCGACCACTTCAGGCTTGGGCTCTCGGGGTATGCGTCAACCAAGCTGGGCGCGGCTCAGCGCGCGACAGTGATGGGGAAGCTCTTGTTGGTGCAGTCGCCGCAGGGCGACCCACTCATGGCTGCTTAGCCGCCTCCGTGGCCGGCGGCGTGCTTGGCTGCGGCGCGGGTTTCGCGACCGGCCGCGCGGCCAACTTTCGCTTCGACACCGTTCGGACCAGCGAGGGGTCACTCATGAGCGCCAGCAAGGGGTTGTCCGCCGCCAGGACGAAGCTCGTGTTGGACGAGAGGGACTCCTCGTACAGCTCGAGCATCTTGAGAAAACGGAAGAAGCCAGGGCCTTCGTTAAAAGCGTGCGCCTTGATGGCGATCGATTGCGCGACCGCTTCGCCCTCCAGCTCACGCACCCTGCGGTCTCGCTCGCCGACGATCGCCCCGAGTTGCTGCTCTTTGACCTGCCTGATCGTACCGGTACAGGCGTTGCCGAGCTTGTTGTAGCGGGCGATGTCGCGGCCGCGATCCTTCGTGATCTTGTCCGTGATCTCCTGGTGGACCTGGGGCGAATAGTTGAGGTACTTGAAGTGCAGATCGAGGATCTCGATCCCGAAGTCTGCCTTCAAGGCCTCGTTCGAGGTGCTGAGGATGTTCCTGACGATCTCGGAGCGCAGCGCCTTGCCCTCCTCAGTGACGGTCGCGCTGACCAGCGACGCGGCGATCGCCTGGTACTCGTCGAGCATCCCCTTGACCTCGGAGTTCTTGTCCGGCTGGCACTCGGGGTAGTCCACAAACAAGAACTTCAGATCCGACGCGGCCCTTCCTGCGAAGCTACGCCCCTTGTCGCGGACG
>CAYXGP010000560.1:0-1668 GCA_964464515.1 uncultured Enterobacterales bacterium | reverse complement strand
TGATCGGCGTCGTGCGTCGGTTGGATATTCCGCACGCCTCCGGTCCCTGAGCGATGGCGCGTCAGTACTCGCTCCGCACGTTCCTGCACCAGACGCCCAACAGACTCCTCGCCGCCTACTTTCACCGACAGAACCTCCTCACCAGCCACTCCTTCGAGCGACTCCGCGCCAGAGACATCGGCCCCATCATCGCTGCGATGCGCGAGCTGACCGGCGAGCAGCGCGCTCGCGTCGAGGCAGACTTCCAAGACATCTTCTCGCTGGCTGACCAGCGCGGAGCCATCCTGATCGCCGAGCGTGTGGGGTACGCCGGGTGGGATGTCGCGGCGCAGCTCGCCGAGATGTCTCATCACTACCACCGCGCGATGTGGCTGTTCCTCGAGCATGGTGGCTCATCCGATAGCGGTCTGTTCCGCACCTGCGCGATGCTCGCCCAGGTCGAGAGCCTGAGCTTTCCCCGCTCCAAGCGCTTGACCGGCATTCAGAGCAATTCCGTTCGCACAGACCCAGAGTCTCTGTCGAGACTGTCGCGTGCGATCAGCCACCTGTACCAACTTCAGGGCCGGGGGTTCCGCTGCAAGGTCGAGAACCACTTGCGCTCCAACCCCACTCGGCACGTCTTCAACGCCTACCCCGAGGACTACTCCTCATCCGAGATCGCCTACATCGAGGGCGAGCTGGGCACGCGGGTGCGGCAGCCGGTGTTCCAGGTGGCGTTCGTATTCCATCCCGAGGATGGGGTGCTGGAGCTGTCGGCGCCGGGCAAACGCAAGGACACCCAGCTTCTCCAGGCGCACTTCTGCACCTACATCCTCGGAGAGCAGTTCGACATCGTGCCGGCCACCCCGAGGCCGCTGCGACTCGACGCCCTCAAGCACCCCGACTTCGCCTTCCCGACCCAGCCGGGAGAGAATCTGGAGCGCGTCGAATTGCTCTCCCTGAGGATGAGGCCCATCGCCGACAACGCCGGCGTCGTGAAGTTCTCGATGGGCGACTTGCCCCTGCATGAGTTCATCGATCGCTTCCTCACGCGGGGCGACTACGCCCGCAACGACCTGCGCGTCGTGCAGGCGCGGCTGCGGTTCACCTGGAGGGCGGTGGCGGGGGAGCGGAGACGCGTGTCGTCGGTGACGCTGACGCTGCCGGACTCGACGACGCTCAAGGACTTGCCTCACCACCAGATCATCCGCAGGAGTCTATCGCGATGGAACATCGCTCCATAAACGCCGTCCTTCGCCGCCTTCTGCGGCGCTTCGAGGCAGGCCAGCGTCCCCGAGTCTACGCCCATGAGTTCATCGAATGGACCCAGGACGTGCGGGCCACGCTGATCGGGTCAGGCCTGCTGGCCCGCACTACCGACGCGCTCTCCCAGGTCTGCTACGGCTGCGAGCTGGAGTGCGTCGTCCAGCCGCGGCTGGTGCGGGTTCGCGGGGTCCCTCGGCCGATGCACTACTGCGAGGTGCGACCCGACATCGGGCACGTCGAGCTGGAGCCCGAGCACCTGTGGACCTGGATGCTCCAGTGGAATGCGGTCGCTGCGGCGCTCGGCAGGGGGCTCGGCTTCGACCAGGCCCCTGAGCCGCTTGATCGCGGGCGGTCCTGGCGGCTGGGGACCCAGGGCGGCGTGGAGATCCTGTTCACCTACAACCTGCGTCGGGGGATCCCACC
>CAYXGP010000559.1:0-1676 GCA_964464515.1 uncultured Enterobacterales bacterium | reverse complement strand
CACTCGGCGAGAACAGCGGCTACGTGGGCCCCTCAAAGTGTCTGATAGACCTCAATCTGGCGCTCACAAAGCACATGTGTGGCGCGGCGCACGTTCAAGAGTGCCATCGAAATCGGTCTGACACGAGCTACCTGCTTTTCCGCACGGGCTTTCCGGCGTCAATCGGAATCCTCCAGACGTACTCTGTGGCGATCGAGTGTCTGCCTTGCATGAACCACGGCCAAGACATGAACCTCATCCGGTAGAACCCGGTACACAATCCTCCATGGACGCAGCACTCGTTCACGGACATGCTCCGAGCCGAACTCTTCGACGATTTTACCCACCAGCGGGTGACTCACGAGCTCTGCGGTTGATGACCGAATCCGTTCAGCCACTCGGCGGGCTGTGTCCGGACGGTCCCTCGCAATCTCTCGGACAATCTTCCGCAGGTCAGCTCGCGCTCCGCGAGTCCATCGCACCCTCACGCTCTGCCTCCACTTCGGCTATCTGCTGCTCGATCTCGGACCACACGTCGTCATCATCAACCAGTTCGCCGGCCTCGGACTCCGACAGCCCCCTCAACACCTTCTGGACCAGCTCTCTCTGCTCTGCAAGCTCGTCAAGCTCATCGGGGTGAAGCAGAACAGCCGCGGCGCGGCCCCGCTGTGTAATCACCACGGGGTGCCGAGTCTCCTCGACCTTCTTCAGCACCGATGCCAGATTCGCCCGAAGCTCGTTGACGGGCACCAAGTCCCTCCCCAGCGATATTCTGTTCATGACCACCTCATGCGATGTACGGAATAGCGTACACCAGAGCGCCGGTCGCGGCAAGCAGCGATGGGGCGTCTCCTCTCCACAGCGCCGTGCTGTGCCACCCTTCCGGCCGGCTCCGCGAAGCCATCGGATCGCTACGGGCAATGCCCTCCGCGTCCCGACGGATGCGCTCCACCGGCCTCCAGTCCGCCGAGGCGGGCCACATCGGACTCCACCGATGGCAGTAGTACCTCGGCCCCAACCCCCGAGCGTCGCGCCATTGCCTTCTGCGAACACCGCGAAACCAGCAGACACTTCGTGTCTCGCCGGTTGCGCTCGGAGCCGCTTCCATCGGTGGATAATGCTGCATCTGATGAGTGCGCGTTTCATGTGGGTTGGCGACAGGTCGCGGTCAGGGTGGAACAGTTCCTCCCCGCCATGGCGCTGGTAGGTGAACGCCCCCGCGCCGCTGACGCTCTGCAGCCTGATCGCGAGGGCGAGCGCTGGATGGTCATGGCGGCGGTGCAAGGGCGAATGCCGGTGGCCGAAATCTAACGCGCGCTACCACCCGGCGGCTTACAGGCTGGAGGAGGGGCGGGTAATGCTGGTGGCAGTCGAGCGACGGCGGTCCGCGGGTGAAGCGCCGTGGCGTTAGCTGCATCGGCGAACGTATGGAGGATGCTCCCCACCAATGTTGCCAGAGCAAGAGCTTCACACCCCGATGATCAGGTCGAGGAAACTCGGCGATCAGTGCGCGGTTCCCCAGCACCGCCCAGGGGGGCCATCCACGCCGTCAGCGCGGGTTCGGAGCGAGGAGCGGGGCTCATTGTGAGGCTCAGCAGGGATGGGCCTATGACTCTGGCGCTTCGCGATGCCCGGCAGGGAGGCGGGCCTTGACCATCGTTCCGCCCATGATGGTCACGAAGCCCGCCTCATCGCGG
>CAYXGP010000558.1:0-1696 GCA_964464515.1 uncultured Enterobacterales bacterium | reverse complement strand
GCCAGGCTTACCTTCATCATCTATAGGGGCATCTGTAAGCGACATGCCAAAAACCTTAAGATTTCCTTCTATATCCGTTATAGAGGATCCAAAAACAAGGTCTAGACTTGGCTTTATCTTTACTGGGTTCGAGAAATGATAATACGTATAAATATCCCCAGCTGTTTGGTCGGGATAATCATAGCTCATATCCTTTATAAGTGGCAGTGGAGAAAACTTCCCATTGCCACCTGGGAAGATTACTGTGGAAAGATTCTTTTGTCTTTGTCGCTTTGCGTCACCATATAAAATCTGGGAATCAACAAACTCTTCGTCGATGATTCTTGATATAGTGAGATTCTCTTCAAGTTCTGAATTTATTAAGATTGCATCTTTTAAAAGCTTGCCGTCTTCATCCACAAGCCCTGTCGTCTCACCATCATCTGGTGGAATCATATCAAGCGTAACTTTGTTGTATAAAGTTGAATCATAAGAACACTTAAAGCGCTTATCGGTCTTCTTTATAAGAACATCCGTCCAGCCTTGCGCCTTAATTCCAGTTATATCTTTGTAGTTTGCTACAATTATGTTATTACCGGCATACTCTACACTAACACACTCATCGTCTAGCTTCTTATTCCCAATAGACGCCTTATGCATCTTCTCCATCTTGGGAACTTCATTTCCTCTGAAAACAACCGCCAAGCGTGCAAGGGCATCTGCCGCAATAATAGATAGGGTTTGATCTGCCCCACTCTTTATTGACTCAATAGATATTCCCTCTATCTTATCGGGGATCGAAGACCCCTCCAGGGAAGCTTTAGGTATGTTAGAAACTATTCTGCTCTCACCCCCATCAGACGGGAGTTCTGCGACAAACCCTAAAACCTCAGGGACAGAAGCAAAAGAAGGCTCCTCTGAGCTCAAGCCTCCCTGGTGACCCGGCTTTCCAATGGGAATAACTGCATAATTATTCTCTCCTGAGCTTTTTCCATCTAAAAACGACGGAATATTCGTGCCATCACTAAGCTTTGAGTTTGTAAGAAGGATGTAAGCAGGATACTCCTTTGTGTTCGCACCAGAAGAAAGCTGTGTAAACCTAGACATATTAAAGTTTATATGCTTTGTTCCAGGAAACTTTATCGTAGCCTTTCTTGCGCTATTCCTTTGAAAGTCAGGGGTTTTATTATAATCCCACTCCATCTCTGTTGGTATATAAAACTCCGCACTTTCAGATACGGCAGTCTTTATATTAGCTGTTATAATAGATTTCTTTTTATGTGTCTCGTCGAGTGGCCACCCAATATCTGAAAATAATATATCTCCATTATTTTCATTTTTCAAAACAGCTATATAAGCATATAATATTGCATCCTCATTAGATATAAAAGTCTTTTTCTTCGCCTGTATAGTTATGCTAGCATGATTTGTGGCATCCTGAATAACAGGTATAGAGTGCAAACCCTCCGGAAACCCCTTAACCTCCAGGCCAAATGCATCTTTGAACTTTATCTTAACCTCGCCTGGCTCAGGCAGGTCGTCCTTTTTTGTACCGGCTTCTGATATATAGATAGGTATCGTCGAGCTAGTTACACCCGTTTCAAGCTGAACAGCTGCGAAGTACGTGCCAACTAAAACTGGAAGTATATCTCCAAAATTTGCCTTTGTGTCTATAGTTATAGTATTCTGATCCGTATTCCGAATAATCAGTTCATGT
>CAYXGP010000557.1:0-1734 GCA_964464515.1 uncultured Enterobacterales bacterium | reverse complement strand
CCAAGGAGTAGCTGGCCACCAATGCCGCGGCCTCCGGGCTTGGCGGAGGCCTTACGTAGATGATCAGGAGGGTCGTTTCTGGCGAGTACCAGGGAATCACTATTGCCGAGCGCTGAAGCTATCAAGCACTATCTACCAAACACCCATATTCTAACTCAACAGCCATGTGGTCAGTGGCGCCGATGGTGGCAACGGCCTGTTACGCTTGGAGCGTGAGACTGTGATACTATCTATGCTCGTTCTGCCTGCGTTCGCCGGTCGGCCGGACACCGACACCGGGACGTACACCTACGACAGCGCCGACGTCCTGACGTCGGTCGATGGGCCTTCCGGGCGAGTCCGGGTCCACTACAGCGAGAGCGGTCCGAACGTCTCCATCTTGGATGACGAGGATGGGTCCGGCGCCCCGGATTATCCCGAGCAGGTAGCCGCAGTAGCTGAAGACGTGCTGGTCTTCTACGAAGCGATGGGCTTCCGTTCGCCCCTCACCGAGGCCGAGGTCGAGCTGCCTGACCTGGGCGGTTCCGCAGCGTTTGACGTCTACTTGATCGACCTCTCCGATGGCGCTGAAGGACTGTTCAACATCGACGATTGTACCGACAGCGGCACCCGATGCGCGGGCCACATGCTGATCGAGAACGACCTCCAGGGGTCTGCCTACAGACCTCTGGAAGAGGTTACTGCGGTGCTTGTGAGCCACGAGCTTTTCCACGCAGTCCAGGCAGCCTATCGGGTAGGGCAGCCTGACTGGATGTACGAGGGCATGGCGGTCTGGGCCGAATTTCAGTACCAGCCCGGCGCTGACTCCTTCTTTCGGGCTTGTTCGGAATACCTGATTGACTCTGATCAGGGCCTCGCCTCTCCAACTCCGGACGATGTATCAGGTTTTCCGCATGGCACGGCGCTGTTCTTCCAATTCCTGACCGAGTGGATCGGTGACGGTGTCGGGCCCGCCATCCAGGAGGCCATGTACCACCGTGCTGGGGGCGAGGCGCTCGACGCAGTCCAGGAGACAATCAAGCTATTTATTCGCGGAGATATCGGTGACGCGTGGCCGGTGTTCGCCCGTTGGAACCTCGCGACCGGGGACCGGGCCGGAGACGCCACTTCGTATCCATTCGCAGCTGCACTCGGCGGAGTAAGCGCCAAAGTGAGTGACGTTGGGGTCGTCTACGACGACACCCGGATACATCCGCTCTCCACGACCTACTACCAGCTCCAGCACACTGGGGGGGGGGTGCAATTAAGTGAGATGGGTGACCTGATTGGACTGGTAATTTCGTTTCATTCAACGACCGGAGAGGGGGCGGCTACACAGATAGGGGAGCTGCTTAAGATCTGGTCATACGGATCACCCCTCCTCTCATCAACGGCGGATTCCCCGGGCTGGGAAATCGGGGAGTTCGAGGCGGGGGAATATTGGCTGGTCGTTAGCTATCCGGAGCCGGCAGACCAGAGTCTCAAATTTGAATTCTGTTTGGGGGAGCCGTGGCGAGTCGAAAGCTGTTGGGGAGGATACTCCTTGGATACGGGTCGTGGGCCCGCTGATGATGGTTGCGGGTGCCGTTCGACTCCGGGACTGCCTTGGCTGTTGGGGCTGGCTGGGTTGGCACCGTTGTGGGCGCGCCAGTCTGTCAGGCCGCTCCAGGGAAAGAGAGGTCCCATGATCGGCGCGTAGTCTCGGCCTGCGAGGCCCCGGGTCCACTGGCGTTCGTCGCCTGCGCGGCCCGGCTC
>CAYXGP010000556.1:0-1737 GCA_964464515.1 uncultured Enterobacterales bacterium | reverse complement strand
CGACCTCGATGGAGACCACCCCGATCTGGAGCGTGTCGCCGGAGGCCAGGTTGGTGTTGCTGATCCGCTCACCGTTGACCACCGTGCCGCTCGGACCACCCAGATCGAGGATCTGGACGGTACCGTCGTCGTTCACGTTGATGACGGCGTGGAGATCAGCCAGCGCATGGTGGTCGATGCGCAGCATGGCCGCTGGTCCGCGTCCGATGGTGACGCTCTCAGCGGTGATTTCCTCGCGTCGCGGCGCCTGTCCGGGTACCGCGATGTCGAATGTCAAGACGGGCTTGCTGGTGTTCGCCATGGAACGGTCCTCCAGCAGAATGGGGCGAGGCCCCGATTGGGCAGCGCTATGCGGATGGGATCCGCTACCGAACCTCGTCCACCGACTCCGCCATCTCCTCATTGAAGTCGGTACGGAGGCGGATCAGAGGGTTGAAGGAGGCCTTCTTCCGACTCAGGAGGAGGGCGCCCTGCGGCTTCACCAGCTCGCCAGAGACGTCCAGGCCCTCGAAGTCGATCTCGGTGCGCTGCTTGTATGAAATCTTCCGCCCCGCATCATCGTCGTCCTGGGCCCAGGCGGCCCCCGAGAGGGTGATCACTGCGAGCAGACCGATTGAACGGGAGAGATGACGCATGGGGTACCTCCTGGGTAGGCGGGCGCTGAAGTGGCCTTCAGTGAGACTCGGCAGAGTTACCTGACAGGGCGACCTGATGAGGCGATGCCGAGGGGACGGGATTCCGGCTGGTACGGGACTATACCGAGCCGACCGCTCCTTGAAAACCGACGCCAGCGCGGCGCGAGGGGGGGGGCGCATCAAAGATGCGGAGTGGAAGGGGCATATCGCTTGAACTATCGCACTTCCGATGTCCTTGTGAGCTTACCGTCAAATTCCAGGTGTGAATCTGCCAGATGTGAATCTGCCAGACCTGAATCTGCCACCCGTGATCAGCACAGATGCGGTCGGCTCAGGACGAGGGGAGCGCGTGCTCAGCGGACCTGAGAGACGGAATCGACCATCTCGTCGTTGAAGTCCATGCGAAGACGAATGAGCGGGCTGAAGCGAGCGGGGGGGCGCTCAGCGATCCGCTCGATGGCGGGGCCGAGCAGTTGACCGTCCACCTCCAGCAGACCAAATTGGTCCTCATCGAGGATGGTAGTGCGCGGGGTGACGGTCTCGGTGGTCTGGGCGAACGCCACTGGGGCGAACGCGCAGGCCGCGCCGAGCAACATCGGTCGCAGGATCGCAGGGTACATGGGGGGCCTCCGTCACGGGGGACGACTGTTTCAGAATGGTGAGCAGGACGGGGTTTTCCTCTCTGCTCACAACTCCTTGACAACCGATCCCGGGCCTGGTTCCCGCGCTCTACACCTTTTTTTCACATCTCTCGTGCCAAAGCGCTCTCCCGTTGCCACCAGGGATCACTGTGCTGATCCTGTCATGGATCCCACAGCCGCTCCGGCCACGATCACACGAGCAACGTCTCTTCGGACCACGACTCGAGAACGGCCAGGAGCCGGCCCGATGACCTGCGCGCCCTCTCTTGGGGGGGGCCCGAGTCTCCTGTCGGGACGAAGATTCCCCACGGTCTGTCTGGACCCCCTGTCCGACAGCGACCGGGTCCATCCAGACCCGGTCTGGACGGACCGGGCCTACCCATCTTCGGCGCTTACGAGCCGCTGCAGATACAGCCACTGTGGACGCAGCGGCCGTGTAGCAGCGCCGCCGGACCACTCGC
>CAYXGP010000555.1:0-1740 GCA_964464515.1 uncultured Enterobacterales bacterium | reverse complement strand
GGCGTTAAGTTCATCGGCGAAGCGTCGGCGGTTGGGGAGGCGAGTCAGCGCCGTGGCGATTCTCACGGTGTCGGCAGCGCATCCAGCAGACTGTCAAAGAAATCGAGCGCATATCGGTTGTGTCTGACCGGAGTGTGTCTCCACGATGCGTCATCAATTGGAAACTGCCACTGGACACGGCCGGGCTCCACAGCGTCGAGGGCGCGATACCAGCAACGCAGCGGCTCAGCGAGGCGGGCATGCAGGGAGAAGTTGCGCCGACGCCGATGCGGATCACCCTCCTTGCGGCGGAGTAGTTCATCCGGGTCCGGGATCTCGCACAACACGAGATCGGCGAATCCGAGGCGATGTTCGCGGAGGGCGCGACGGTGCAGCGCACGGTGTGCCAGCCAAACCTCCCTGGACTCCTCACCGATCATCCACTTGCACCAGGTGTAGTGCAGCTTGAAGGGGTCGGTGTCGCACACCGCGAGGCCGCTGGCACGCTCCAACTCCAGCGCGGCTCGCCAACGCTCGGCATGAACTTCGGTCCAGAAGTCGGCCGAGGCCACGACGCCATCTGGTGGGTGATGAACGCCCTCTGGAACCACACGGGCCGGTCGGTGGGTGCGAGCCCAGGTCGTCTTCCCCGCAGCGGACGGGCCTTCAACCACGACGATCATGTCAGCGCCCTTGCCGCACGGTCATGTTCCGCAGCCCGGCTGACGCGAGGTCCAACATCCGGAGGGCAAACTGCGGAGCGCCAAGTTGAAGGTGCCACTCAGCAGATGCGAGTCTCCGGAGGAACAGGTAGAACGGCACCAACCGGTCGAACGCCTCCTTCTCTTTCTGGTTGGGGGCGTAGCCCTCAGTGATTCCGACGAGCAGTCCCGGGTCAGAAACGGCGAGAACGGCGAGGTCCATGGCGGCATCACCAGAGCGCATCTCTGCCAGGTCAATCAGACCGGAGACCTGTTCGCCGTCGATGCGGAAGTGCTCGGGCCGGCCGTCGAACAGTATCTGCTCGTTCCCTCGCTCCGACAGCAGTGGACGCAGCTCGCCGAACCACCGCCTCGCTGTGGTGACGTGCTCACCAGAGGCTCCCTGGCCGCTCCACCAGTTCAGCGCGTGGTTCAGCCAGCCTTCCATCCAGCCATCCCAGGTCGGGTTGCCAGCGTAGGGACCCGTGCCACCGAGGCTATGGATGCGGCTCAGAATCCGTCCCACCTCTTGCTGCACTGCGATGGGGCTGTCTGACGACAGCGGCTCTCCCTCCACGAACGACAACATCGCGAACGATGGCGGCCCGTCGTCCCAGGCCAGAACCTCCTGCACCGGAAGCCCCAGTGCGGCGAGTCTCCGGTTCGCAGCAACCTCTGGCGCAAGCCCACTCCTGTAGGTCGATGCCTTGATGACGACTGCGCCGCGATCGGTTTCGACCCGCGCCACCACGCGATCAGGGCGGTCCACAAGGCGCTCGACAGCCTCTGGACGGATGCCCTGCCCCCGGACAACTGCTTGGAGATCGATGTCCATGACCTCGCCTGGGACTCTGGAGCGTTGAGGGCGATGGGCCTATCGCGAACGCTCATATGCGATCGGCCAGGCCGGGGGCTCGTCCAGCGAGCGCCTCGTCGAGCGCGGGGCGTCGTCTCCACCGTCCTCCGCGCAGCCAGCAGACGCTCCGCAGCAGAGCTGCTCCACGTCTCGCCGGCTGCGCTCCGGTCGGCTCCGACTGTGGCGGCTTCCTGAGTGGGGTCG
>CAYXGP010000554.1:0-1811 GCA_964464515.1 uncultured Enterobacterales bacterium | reverse complement strand
CCGCAGCTCGACTCTCAGCCCTTCCCACCCACGGGCACCCCGAGGGGATCCGGGGTGCGGAGGTGATCGCAGGCGCGATCTTCCTCGCCCGCACGGGCTCCTCGCGCGATGACATCCGCGTTCTCGGAGCAGCGAGGGTACACCTTGGAGATCGACCGGGAGCAGATCAAGAGACCGGAGGTGTTCCTGACATGTCAGGCGACGGTGCCTGCGGCGCTGGTCTCATTCTTGGAGACGGACAGCTTCGAGGCAGCCATTCGGCATGCCGTTCTCATCGACGGAGACACCGACACCCACGCCGCGATCACCGGCAGCGTGGCAGAGGCGTACTACGGGGGCGTGCCGGCGGCGCTCATCGCCGAGGTCTGGCCCCGCCTCAAGCCGTGGATGCGCTCCATCGTGGAGGCGTTCTCTGCTCGGTACACGCGATCTCGGGATCTGTACCCGTCATGCTTGACCCAATTCGTCACCCCCATGAGCCTGACGTTCTGTTCGACACCGACCTGGCTCCCGGTCGGTGAAGGCGGTCCTTGAACCCGCTGAATGGATGCGCCTTGGTCTGGCGCACCCCTCCCAAACCCTTCCCCTTGCTGTCATCTCCCAACCAACGAGTGACCAGAACCAGTGGATCTGATCCCAGCCTTCATACACCACTTCTCGGGACTCAACTCCTTGGATTCTCCCGCTCAACCGGCTCGAAAACCACCTTGTCTCGCCACGGCGCGGCGGGGGCGAAGACCCCGGTGAACAGAATCTGGTTCGTCCTGGGGGCAGGTATCAGCGATGCTGACTTTCACCACGGTGTGGAGCACGAGCTCCAGCGGGGAGAAGACAAGGGCCGCCGTTCCATCAGACCAGATTCGGGTCAGGTATAGCATCAGGTTACCGCCATCGCGCTCCTCCAGCCGACTCTTGGCCAGTGGAGGACGAAAGACGTACCGATACAGCCGCTCAAGACCGGGGGCGACCTCAGCCCTCGCGGTTGTGCGCGCCCACGACTGTCCCGGCGTGGATGCAGTACCCACCGCTCATCGCATAGCGTGGCGGAAGCTCGTACCGACGACCGCCGTGGACATAGTACCGTCCCGTTTTCCTTCCCCGGCGCACCCCCAACGCCACGCGCCCCGCCACCGACGCCGACTACAGCGTGAGCTGACCGGCGCTGTGGTGCGGCACTTCGCTGCGAGGCGCGTAGTCGGGCTGCGGGTCGATGGGCGGCAGTCGGCGCCGCAGGCCGGCGCTGAGTGGCGGCAGCGGCTGCTCAGCGAGCTTGCGTGTCTATCGGTTCGCCCGGACCGGCTCGGTCCCCGGAAGCCACAATCATGGCCCGCTGTTCGACCTGGGTAAGGACGTGGAATAGTAGAGCGGAAGTGCAGAAGACGACACGGCCTCGATTGGGATGGTCAGAGTTCTATGAGCCGCTGAGGAAATGCAGATGCCGTCTTGGATAGATGTGGGAGGAAGCCGCCCTCTCTTTCAAGCTCCGTTCCGAGCCGGGAGCCGCTGGTGGAAGGAAGGCCAGCTGCCGCCGTTCCGCGTCGAGTTCGTCGACGACCACCTCCATCAGGTGGACTTGCAGGAGGCTCTCGCCCAACGGGTGGAAGAGTGTGGGCCCCATCGCAATCACAGGATGGAGACCTTCGGAGTCGAGGGGGCGAAGGACTTCTACCTTCGTACTGAAGGGACTGAGTTGGTGGAAATCGGAGGTCCTGCTCTCCCGGATGTATTGGGAATCGACCCTGTCACGAAGCAGCTGCTAATCGTTGAGGTGAAGGGAACCGGAAACACAGCGAAGCGCTGGGCCGATCTCG
>CAYXGP010000553.1:270-1979 GCA_964464515.1 uncultured Enterobacterales bacterium | reverse complement strand
TCCAGATACGGCTTCGACCGAGGCGAGCCACTGGGCTCGTGCCTCCACGCCGATCGTTGGAACGTTCTTTTCCTGGGGCGGCCTAACCCTCGTTGACGACGAGGTTCGCGGTGTAGCCGGTGGCCACGATCGCCGCGAGCAGCTTGTCGGTGTCGGTCTTGACGCCGTCGAAGGCGATCTCGGCGCGGCCGGTCTGGTAATCGACGGCGGAAGCGATCACGCCCTCAACCCTGGACAGCGCGGAGACGACCTTCTCGGAGCAGCTTCCGCAGGTCAGCCCCTCGACGGCGAAGCTGGCCTTGGCGCCGTCGGAGGACTTGACCTGCTCGGAGGCCTTCGCAAAGGCGGCGGCGTCGGCGTAGGGGCAGGCCTCGGCGGTGCTGGAGGAGAGGGCGTAGGAGAGGCTGATCACGAGCATGGCGATACGGATCATGTTCGGAGACTCCAAAGAGTGATGGGGTGGGGTACTCAGCCGTATGTTCTAGACCCGTCCCTGCCAGGGTGCAAGCCGTTCTTTCCTCTGGAGTGTATTCTGGCTTTCCCTTGAACCGAGATTCTGGGCGGGATGCGCGGGAGGCATAGATGGCTCGGCTGGCTGTGCGGGTACTTCAAGCGACTTTATTGGTCTGCGGGATCGCCGCATGTGAGCAGGGTGTCAACGGTGATGACCCGAGCACCACGCAGGACACCGACGCCGACGGTGATGGGCACACCGCAGACACCGACTGCGATGACTCTGTGGCGACCGTGTACCCCGGCGCCGAAGAGCTCTGCGATGGCGTGGACAACAACTGCGATGGTTGGATCGACGAGGGCGGGAGCACCCTGCTGTATCTGGACGCTGACGGCGACGGCTACGGGGACCCGGAGCAGACCGAGGTGTCGTGCGAAAATCTGGAGGGGTACAGCGCGCTCGCCGGCGACTGTGATGACACGCGGACCGACGTGCATCCCTCAGCCGAGGAGCTGTGTGACGAGACGGACAACGACTGCGACGGAGAGATCGACGAGGAGGCCCTCGGCACCTGGTATGTCGACGCCGACGGAGACGGCTGGGGCGACGACGCCAGCGCGGCGGTGAGCTGCGAGCTGCCCGAGGGGGCCGTGGAGGCCGGCGGAGACTGCGATGACACCGACGACTCCATTCACCCCGAGGTCGTGGAGGTCTGCGACGGCATCGACAACAATTGCGATGACACTGTAGACGAGGATCTGACCACCGACTGGTACCTCGACGCCGACGAGGACGGATTCGGGCGCGATGAAGAGATGATCGCCGCATGCGAGCAGCCCGAGGGCTACGTGCGGTACGGCGGCGACTGCGACGACGCCGACAACGACTATTACCCGGGGGCCGAGGAGTCGTGCAGCGAGGACGAGGACACCAACTGTGATGGCAGCGTAGGGTATGAGGACATCGACGGGGACGGCTGGGCGGCCTGCGAGGAGTGCAACGACGCCTCAGCGGAAGCCTACCCGGGCGGCAACGAGATCTGCGACGGGCTGGACAACGACTGCGACGGCTTCATCGACGACGCCGACGCAGGGGTCGATCTGACGAAGGCCCCCATCTGGTACGAGGACAACGACGGCGACGGCTACGGCGCGGATGAGGTCGCGGCGTGTGTGCAGCCGGCGGACGCTGTCGCGACATTGGACGCGGGCGAAGACTGCGACGACGACGACGACGACATCCACCCGGGCGCCCT
>CAYXGP010000553.1:0-260 GCA_964464515.1 uncultured Enterobacterales bacterium | reverse complement strand
CGGCGGACCCCCCCCGGGGGGCCCTGGAGATCTGCGCCGACATCGACAACGACGGCGACGGGGTGGAGGACGACGACGACGACGAGGTCACGGGGGCGCCTACCTGGTACGCCGACACGGATCGCGACGGGTTCGGAGATGTCGATGAGACGACGAACGCCTGCGAGGAGCCGGATGGCTACGTGAGCGATGACCAGGACTGCGACGACACCGACGTCGAGAGCCGCCCTCGCGGCGCCGAGGTGTCCGACGGCATCGAC
>CAYXGP010000552.1:271-2005 GCA_964464515.1 uncultured Enterobacterales bacterium | reverse complement strand
CCGCCCCCTCCACCCCGACGACCCAGCCCGAGCCCACCCTGACGGCCCAACCAGCACCATCCCAGCCCGCGGCGTCTACGCACGGCGTCGTCGGCGCGGCCCCCGGCTCCCATGAAGACTGGTGCGGCGAGCATGCCGTTCCCGAGTCTCAGTGCTCCCGGTGCAACGCGTCGCTGATCCCGGCCTTCAAGGCCACCGGCGACTGGTGCGCCGAGCACGGGCTCCCGGAGTCGCAGTGCCACGCGTGCAACCCCGATCTGGTCATCGAGAGGCCACCGAAAGAGGGCTGATCGATGAGCCCCATCCTGGTGTTGGGGATCGGGCTGCTCGGATGCGCGGATGGACCTCCCACGAGGGAGGAACCGTCCGGCGTGTCCGCGGCGTCCGCCGATCCCGAGATGTGCGCCGAGCACGGCGTGCTTGAGGCCGTCTGCACTCGCTGCAGCCCGGCGCTGGTGCCGGTATTCCAGGCGCGGGGCGACTGGTGCGCGGAGCACGACTTTCCCGAGTCGTTCTGTCCGATCTGCCGACCCGAGCAGGGCGGACGGCCGCTCGCCGAGGATCTGAGCGCCGACGGCTCCCCCCCCGACGGCACCCGCGTGCGCTTTCGGACCCGCGCGACAGCCACGCTGGCGGGCATCGAGACGACCGCGGCTGTTGAGGCGCCCTGGTCGGGTGGCACCGAGGCGGTGGCGCGCCTGGCCTGGGACGCGACGCGCGTGGCCCTGGTCAGCGCGCGCGCCCCGGGAGTGGTGGCGTCCATCCAGGCGGACGTCGGCGTACAGGTCGAGCCCGGCATGGCGCTCGCCCGCGTGCGCAGCGCCCACGTGGGCGGCGATCGATCGCGGGTGGCGGCGGCGCGGCGGGCAGTGGACGTCGCGGGGGCTGCGCTGCGGCGCAAGCGGGATCTGCTGGGGGCTGGCGTCACCGCGGAGCGCGAGGTGCTGGCGGCCGAGCAGGCGCTGGCGACCGCCGAGGCGGAGCGCGGGGCGCTCGATGCGGAGCTCGGGCTGATCGGCGGGGGCTCCGGCGACGCCTACGCGGTGACCGCTCCCCTCGCGGGCGTCATCACGCAGCGGCATGTCTCGGTCGGTCAGTCGGTAGACCCCAGCGCGCCCCTGTTCCAGGTGGTCGATCCCTCCCGCATGTGGGCGGAGATCGACGTCTCCGAGTCCGATCTGGCGAGCGTGGAGCCCGGCCAGCCGGTGCGGATCACCCTCGACGCGCTGCCGGATCGCGGCTTCGAGGGCACGCTGGACTACCTCGCCCCGTCGATCGATCCCCGCACCCGCACCGCCCGCGGCCGGGTGGTCCTCGACAACACCGACGGCGCCCTGCGGGCGAATATGTACGGACTCGCGCACATCACCACGGACACCACATCCGCGGTCGTCACGGTGCCCTCGGCGGCGGTCCAGCGGGCCGGCGATGTCCACCTGGTGTTCGTGCGCGAGGCCGCGGACACCTTCGTGGCGCGGCGAGTCCGCGTGGTGGCCCGCTCCGGAAGCCGCGTGCGCGTGTCCGGGCCCGTGGCGCCCGGCGCGCCCGTCGTCACCACCGGCAGCTTTCTTCTGAAGACCGAGACGCTCAAGGACAGCATCGGCGCTGGCTGCTGCGACGTGGACTGATGGACCTCGGCGGAACTCGTCCCCTCCTTCCGCCCGCTGCGCGCGGCGCAGCGGGAATGGCCCCGCCGAAACCCGTGCACCAGAGCGGCAACCCCGGGGGGGGGGG
>CAYXGP010000552.1:0-261 GCA_964464515.1 uncultured Enterobacterales bacterium | reverse complement strand
GGCCCCCCGCGGCGGGGCGGGGGGGGGCCCCCCCCCCGGCGCCCGCCCGGGGGCCCCCCCCCGCCCCCGGGGGCCACCCCCGGGGGGCTTGGGCCCCGTCCGCACCCGGTGGTAGTCGGGTCGCGAATTCCACCGAGCACCACTGACCATGCTGTTCGACGCCATCATCCGCTGGTCTCTGCGGCACCGCGTGCTGGTCATCGCGGCGTGGCTGCTCATCGCGGCGGCCGGTGCGCTCTCGTGGTCGCGCCCACCCCTCGC
>CAYXGP010000551.1:0-2007 GCA_964464515.1 uncultured Enterobacterales bacterium | reverse complement strand
CGCCCAAGCGGTGGAGATTTACGGCTCATGGGCGGAACGATGACCGAGGCCCGCCTGCGGGAGCCTTCGCTCGATCTGCTCGCCAGCCGGGGGTTCGTGCTCACCCACGTGATCAATCGGCACTACCTGCTCGATCGCCCCGCGGAGCGCGTCATGGTCGAGCCGGGGGACGTCGTCATCGACTGCGGCGCCTGCAGAGGAGACACCGCGCTCTGGCTCGCCGGGTTCGCCGGCCCCGACGGTGCTGTCTACAGCTTCGAGTTCGTCTCCGACAACCTGGAGGTGTTCCGGGCCAACCTGGAGATGAACCCCGGCGTCGCGCCCCGTGTCCACATCATCGAGGACGCTGTCGGCGAGACCTCGGGTGAGGTGCTGCGGTTCGATCCCCGGGGCCCCGGAACGCGGGTCGGCGCCCGCGGCGCCTGCGAGGTGTCCACACGCAGCATCGACGACCTCGTGTCGGAGGCGGGTCTCGATCGCGTCGACTACATCAAGATGGACGTGGAGGGCTCAGAGGCGGCCGCGCTGCGGGGCGCCGCGCAGACCATCCGTCGCTTCCGCCCGAAGCTCGGCATCTCCGCGTACCATCTCCCCGGTGACTGGTGGCTCCTGGCGCGGGAGATCCTCGCCATCGAGCCAGCGTACCGGCTGTACATGGAGCACCACACCATCTACGGCGAGGAGACCGTGCTCTACGCCGCCGCGCGGTAGCGCCCTCGTCTATTCTGTGCCGCCCCACAGCAGGAAGACGGTCCCCTCGTCGCCGTACCCCGGGGCGCCGATGAGCACATCGAGCGCGCCGTCGCCGTCCATGTCTTCGCTGGGGGCGAGCGAGTTTCCAACCAGCCCGTCGTCGGCGTTTCCGGTCAGGGTGGTCTCGGTGGTCAGCGTCTCGCCGATGCCCTTCAAAGGGCCCCAGTACATGTAGGTGCGCCCCAGATCTGTCCCTGTGCCGTCGTAGCCAGGCGCGCCCACGAGGATCTCTGCTGCGCCGTCGCCGTTCTGATCGCCCGCCGCAGCGATGGAGCCCGAGAAGTTGTCTCCTGCAGCTTCGCCGATGGCGATGGCGTCCGCGTCGGCCAGCGACATCGACCAACCCATCTTGCCGATCTCCGTGTCCGAGCGGCCCAGGATGATGTAGAGCTGGCCGGTCCCGCTGTCGCGCGAGGGGGCGCCGATGGCGACGTCGTCGTAGCCGTCTGCGTTGACGTCGCCGACGCTCGCCAGCGACTGCCCGCTGTAGTCGTTCGCCGCGGCGCCGTGGACGGTGAACGCCGACGCCGATGAGGCGGAGTAGGACGAGAACGGGAAGTCGTCGATCAGGTAGCTCGCGCCAGCGTTCGAGCCGGCGTCGGCGGCCACCGGCGCGGAGACCCACACGTCCATGTGGCCGTCTGCGTTGAAGTCCATGTCGGCCGCGAGCCCGTAGCCCAGGCCAGCGCCGTCGTTGGGACCGTCGAGGTAGCCGTCTCCGCCGGTGCCCATGTCGAACAGGTCCTTCGCCCCCCACTCCAGGGAGGCCTCTTCGACCCCGTCGCCGTCGGTGTCTTCGCAGCCGGCGATGCCCGCAGGGCAGCTCAGCAGGAAGTACACCCGCCCCGCGTAGTTGCTCGCACCCGCGGGCGCCGCGATCACCAGGTCGCCGTCGCCGTCGCCGTCCAGATCGCCCCCGGAGAGGGTGTAGCCGGCCTTCCCGTAGCGATCGCTGCCGCCGAGCTGGGCGTCGGCCTCCTGCACGTTGAGCGCCGCCCCGGATGTAAGGGAGGAGGCCAGGAAGATCTGAACCACTCCGTTCTCGAAGTTCGAGCCGTGCATCCCCGGCGATCCGAGGAGCATGTCGCCCAGACCGTCGCCGTCGAGGTCGCCGGGGCCGTGGATCGCGTGGCCGGTCCAGCCGTCGCGGGTGTCGCCTGCGATCTCCTGCGTGGTCCAGCCGGTCGGCTTCGCCTCGTCGACGTCGACGATGCCGGTCGACACCGAGCTGTCGATGGAGACCATGTAGGCGGT
>CAYXGP010000550.1:0-2019 GCA_964464515.1 uncultured Enterobacterales bacterium | reverse complement strand
CATATTGCTCTGAGCATTAAGTAGGGCATTCTCTTTTCTGTCTTGTTCAGATCTAGATATACCTCTAGTCTGTTGGTTTATACCAAATGTAGTAAATTCTTCAGATTTCTCTAAATCACTTCTAGCTTGATCTTGTGCTATACTAGCTGCTACGAATGATCTAACACTCTGTACACCTGCTAAACCACTCTCTGCTGAAGCTGTCTTCTGTGATGCAAACTCTTGCCTAGCCTCTAGTGCTAACTTCTCGCGTTGCTGTTGGAACTTACTAGCCTCTTGTAGTGATTGAGCTTGTAGATTATTCTGACGATCCATAGCTTCACGCTCGGCTCTTTCAGCCTCTAGGTCTAATTGCTCTTGAGCTGCCTTATTTTGTGCTTTAGCTTGTTTGTCGGCTTGAACTACTGAGTATACACTAGTAGCTGCACCAACTGCTGCGACAATATATGGAACAGCTGCTGCTGCTGCGGGACCGCACATAAATTATCCTCCGTTAAAAATCATTTTTACAAATTGTTCTTCACTTGTATTAAAAACTACAGGATCTCCCTCCTGCTTAAATCCTAACCACTTCAACCATCTTAAAGCTCTTTTATGTTTAGTGTGTACGTAGTTATATACCTCACCACATCCTTCAGTAAAATAGTTGAACTCTTTCTTGGTTCTTTTGGTAAATTCTTTATAATGTTTCAGAAGATCCTTAGAGGACAGAAACCAGATAGTCTTTATATTGGTAATTCCGTATACACCTAGTATCTTACCAGTATCTAGTTCATAGTAACATCTACATACACACCCTTCATCCATAGATAATTTACAGCCTAAAGTTAATGTAACAGGTATATTATGATACCCCATATTATATAACTCAGTCTTATCATCATCCATAAAATCTAATAAGGATATTTCTGCAAAATCTTCCTCTGTGACATCTCTGATTCCTAGTTTAAATCCCATATTAAGGTGTCACCGTTCCTTCCTGTTGTATAGCAGCTATCCTTAAACCTAAATGATTATTAGATTGTATTTTAACTGCTATATCTTCTGCTCTTCCTCGTGCTAACAATAGTCTTCTACCTGATTCAGTATAAACTCTCTCTTGGTCTAGATTGGTTCGAATAGGAAGTTCCCCTAGAGGTATACCAAAGTCTGATCTAATAAATCTACTCTCTTCTGAACCTGTTCTTAGATTCTCTATAACTAGTTCAATTGGTCCTGAATCAATGTAAGATAACCAAGTCTTATCTAGGTATACCTTATCTGTAACTATTGGTTTATTTTGCTCATCTTTAGGTACTAATTGTGTTACCTCTAGATTAAACTCATACTGTAAGCCTAAGGAGTATCTATCTGTTTCAGCCATAATTATCTTACTTCCTTATAAGCACTACCACCACCTAATCTAACAGCTCTGTGGAATATACGAGCTCTTAATGGTGGATTACCTTGTTTTAATAAAATCTCTTCAAAGAAACTATCGCCTACCCATCTAGGGTACATCTTAGTAAAATATAACCAATCATGCACCAGAGCAGCTATGATCCACATCGGGTCAGACTTTTGGTATAACCATCCGAAGATCTTAGGTATAGAAGCTCCATCAAACACAAAGCCTGCTGGTATGATGATACCACGGTAATTATAGTCCTTAACCAGTACCCATTTAGAGGTATTTGGTACAGGAGCTATCCATGGCATAGTCATCACGTGATCTTCTACACTAACTAACTCTATTGGTGCATTCAGGAGGTATTTACGATGTAAGTCTTCTTGTTTAAGAATTGGTCTAGGGATATCTAGTTCATAATAGTTTTCCATCTTTATTATACCTCCATATTATATTATAATTTTTCTACTTCATCAATGTAATGATCCCAAATAGCTGCATTCTTGACTGTACCCTCCTCTGACTAGGTGTCCCCTTGTTTGTTTGTGTGTGTGTGTGTGTGTATGTGTGTACATGTGTTTCCGTCCGACCGATGACTCGACAATAGCGAGTCCGCTACCCTTTTGCCTCTG
>CAYXGP010000549.1:0-2027 GCA_964464515.1 uncultured Enterobacterales bacterium | reverse complement strand
TGTTCAGACCTCCAATGTCATGGTCAGAATCTCCTTCCATCCAAATGGTGTCTAACGAGCAATTTCTGTCAAGCTCCTCATATGAAACTTTGGCGCAGTTGAGTTTCATCGGATTTGGTGATGAACATGCCGTACATACAAACACAGTGACAGTGACCCACCAGGATACTGGAAGAAACCCCAAGCGTTCACTGCTCAATAGGTACACGGTAATGCCCGGGCGTGCAAAGTTCAAGCCCCTGGAATTTGACTTGGTCGATTCGGATCTCTGCACCCGAAGTTGCAGACTCCTTGGAAAGCTCCCCGCTTATAGTCAACCCTAAGAGGATAGTGCCGATAAGGCCCCTCACAGCTCTACCCCGGCTTCTCTGCCCAGTCGAATTCGGTGTGGCTGTCCCCATTCCCGCTACAGGAGGGGGTCTGTCAGCGCCCAATCCCCTCCCGAATCCCCGTTCTGACCGGTGTCGTCGCGCATCAAGGCGCACCCGTCCCCGCGCAGGGCGCAGCCGCCCCCACTGTTGTCGTCGCTCAGCTCAGTGGAACAGCCCGGGTGGTCCCCGGGGACGACCCGCCCCAACCTGAGTTTCGGACCACGGAGGCCGAACTGGATACACACCAGTCGAAAACCCAGGTTCAACCGCCATCGGGGTCGGAAACTGGTGAGACACCATAGATACACGACTTCGTGTTATAGCCAGCTAATGATCCCGAAGTACCTGCCATACACGACTGGAGCATAGAACCATGCCCCCATGCCCTCTGCGGGGTGAGTTTCCATTGTCTGGAGCAGTGAAGCACCTCTCAGTTCTAGCTTTTCGTACCGCCCCATCAGATCTGTCGTGCTCTCTTCACCGATGTGGTGTGTCTGCGTGGCTCACGAATCCGGGGGGAAGTTGAGCATTGTTCTGGGTATTTCCGGCTTTCATGAGGCGCTCGAAGCCTCGAGGCGATCAGTGAAAGAGTCCGTTTAAAGTCGCTAATGCGCGAATATCGCCCCACAGGTGAGGGCGCTGACGGCATAGGTACACGACCGAAACGCACAGGTGCGTCAAACTCGGCGTATAAACTCCTGTTTCACCGTGCTCCGTGCATAGCCGACCGAAACGCAGGCCCAAGGCTATCGAGGATTCGGGTCGTCGCCGGCGGCCAGATGACCACGTCGGGGCCGCCCTCAGGCCTCACCTTCATCCGCTCGGAGCACAGCGGACAGGCGAAGCCGTTGACCGCGAAGACGCGCCACAGCAGCTCGCCCGGCCCGCGCTCAGGGCAGTAGTAGACGCCGTGCTTGCCAGGACATGGCCCTGCCGTCCCCTTCGTCAGCGGGCCGGGGCTCTCCCGCTCGACGGGCACCGGCACCACCTTGTCCCGCCACGACGCAGCTGGAGCGAACACCCCCGTGTAGAGAATCTGATTTGTCCTGGGCGCGGGTATCAGCGAGGCCAGCTTCTCAACGAGCTCCAGCGGGGAGAAGACCAGCGTCGCCGTCCCGTCCGACCAGGTTCGGCTCAGGTGCAGCATCAAGTTGCCGTCATCGCCTTCCTCCAGCCGACTCTTGGCCAGCGGCGGGCGAAGGACGTACCGGCAAAGCCGCTCCAAACCCTCCCGATTCTGAGCGCCCACGACGGTGCCAGCGTGGATGCTGTAGCCACCACTCATCGCACATCGCGGCGGAAGCTCATACCGGCGACCGCCGTGGACCTGATACCGCCGCGTCTTCGTCCCGGTCTGGAGGACCCCTGCGCATCCCCAGGGCCACGCGCCCCGCAACCGAGGCCGACTGCAGCGTGAGCTGCGCGTCTCCATCAAGACCATCGTCCTGCGGCTCATCGATGCCGAAGCCCTGGCGAGCCAGCCAGCGTTCCACCCGGCTCGACACCTGCACCACCAACTCCTCGATCTCGTCTGTGCTCGGCGTGGGCAGATGGTGGAAGCGGATGTCGCCGTTCTCGTCGTCCTGAGCGAAGACCCCGTCGGGCCAGATACGACTTTGAGCGCCGCAAGCCAGTGGACTCGCATGCCGATCATGG
>CAYXGP010000548.1:0-2062 GCA_964464515.1 uncultured Enterobacterales bacterium | reverse complement strand
AGCTCTCGCCTGAGTGCGTCGCGGAGCGGCGCAACACCGGCTCCGACTGCCGGCGGGGGGCGCCGTGAGTCGTCGGCGGCGCGCGCGACGGCGGCAGACGCCCGCCCTGGCTCGTCCCGTCGCGGCGATGGCTGCGGGTGCGCTGCTCGGGCTGCTCGGGCTGCGCACCATCGCCGGCGAGCTGGTGACACCCTGGCCGGTGGATCCCCGTCGCTGGCGCGTGATCTCACCCGGACTGGACGAGGACATCCACGCGGTCCAGGCCGGCCGCGGCACCCACGTCACCCGCGGCGCGCTCACGATGACCGAGCACGTCTTCTTTCGCCCCGACATCGTGGTGGCGCAGACCGCCCGACCGATCCACGCAGCGGAGCTGGTGATCGCAGAAGACAGCGGCCCTGTGTGGGTGAGCTTCGGCGAGCGCCCCGCCGTGGTGGTGATCCTCCACCCCACCGCCGTGCACCCGCCGGCGCCGGGCTCGGGGTGGTTGCCGTCGAGCACCCGCCGCTACATCGTCTCCCACGAGGGAGGGCACTTCTGGCTGGATCTGGGCGGTGAGCGGCTCGATCTGGGCGCGGGGACGCCCGGCACGATGGAGCTGAGCTGCGTCGGCGAGCCCGCGCGCGTGGAGCGGGTCCGTCTTCTGGACAGCAGCGGCGCGCTCCTTCTCGAGGAGCACTTCGACACCTGGCTGCCCCCCGCGAGCGCCACGGTGTGGGCCACCGGGTCCGGCGCCGTGCTGGGACTGGCCGCCGGCGCGCTGGCGACGTCAGCCGCGGGAGCCCTCTCGGCGGGTCTCCTCTCTCTGCCGCTGCTGCTGTCGCTGGCCGTTGCCCCCGAGACATGGCTGGCGTTGGTGGAGCGCCTGTACCTGTCGAACATCAGCCCGTGGGAGCTGGCCCGCGGGAGCGCGCTGATCGCCGCGCTGCCGCTGCTCGGCGCCGCCCTCGTGCGGGGGACCCCGCTGGCCGCCGATGACCACACCCACGCCCGCGATCCCCAGGTCCGCGCGCTGTGGTGGGGCGGCGCGCTGATCGCTGCGGCGATCGCCACGGCCCGCGCGCCCTCGCTGTGGGTCATCCCGGGCGTGCTGATCCTGGGATTGGCACCCTGGACGGGCCGACGCGCGAAGCTCCCCGCCGCGGGCTGGCTTGGGCGAGATCTTCCCGCGCTCGCCATGGTCGCGCTCGGGGGGTGGGGCCTGGGGCTCGCCGCGGCGATCGCCTGGCGCCTCCTGGTGCTGACCGCCTCGGCGTCCGGTCTCCTCCAGCGCGCTCCGCGCCCCGCCGCCGATCACCTCTCGCTGCTGCTCCTCGCGATCCCGCTGACGATCGAGGGCTCTCTGCAGCACGCCGATCTTCCGTGGGCGCCCCACCAGCTCAGCCCCGAGCTTCCATCGGAGCGCGGATGGCGAGAGGTGGTCGCGGCCTGGAAGGGGAGCTGTGACGAGACAGAAGGAGAGGGAGAGACAGAGGGAAACGAGGGGGAGAACGAGGAGGGGGGGAGCTCCCGGATCGCCTTCCTCGGCGGCTCGTCGACCGGCGGCGCCTACCAGTTCAGCTCCGAGCCCGGCGCGTTCTTCGCTGCCCAGGCTCACCTGGTGCTGTGTGAGGGGCGAGACGGCTTCACCACCACCAACTTTGGCACGGGAGACGGCAACACCTTCACGATCTCGCGGACGATCGAGCAGGTGTTTGAGCAGGCTCAGCCCGACCTGCTGGTGTTGTATGTGGGGGTGAACGATCTGCTGACTCAGCACCACACGATGACCCGCAAAGAGCGCGAGGACGCGCTGTCCGAGCGGGGGACCGCGGCCTCGGGGCTCGCCGGGCTGGGGCGACGCTCGCGTGTCGTCACGGGGCTCTCCCTGCTGCTGCGCGCCGACGCCGGCCACTCCGAGAACGTCTCCGCGGTGCCCATCGCCGCCGCCGAGGAGAACCTGCACCGGATCGCCGAGGCGGCGCGCGCCGCCCGCGCGCGGGGGGGGGGGGGGCCCGGGCGGATCACGCCTTCGATGGCCGCGGCGCTGGTCGGCTACGATCCCATGATGCGCTCCGACCCC
>CAYXGP010000547.1:0-2066 GCA_964464515.1 uncultured Enterobacterales bacterium | reverse complement strand
GGGTTCAAGGTTGAGAACGACGTCTTGGGCGTCTCACCGTCCGGACCTGAGCCTCCCCCCTCCGCCGCGCGACAGGCCCTGCGCCTGGAAGTCCATGCGGAACGAAGCGATAACATCCTCCTCCGCAGCAACAGCGTGGTCACAGAGGGGGATCGATTCAAGCTCCGAGCGTTACTCAACGCACCCGCGTACCTATATGTAGTGTATGAGAACTCTGCTGGTGAAGAGGCGATGGTGCAGCCCGCGGGTGTTCGGGCACAGCCCGGCGTCTCGGTGGAGCTCCCACGCCCGAATTTCAGCTTTCAAGTAGACGAGCACGCTGGACGAACGGAGTACGTTCATGTGATCGCCACGCCGGAGCCCCTCCCTCCCGAGTTAACCGCTGGGTTCGCGCGGCAATACCGACAGCTTCGGGGCCTGGGGGTCGTCGCCGATCCCGGCGCGACAGCAGCCCTGGGCTGGGGGGATCCCACCCAGGTGGTCTCAGGATACGGGGGAGCGGTCTACACCCTGTTGCTTGAACACCGATGAAGGAGAACAACCCAATGGCGAAAATGAGTTGGAGTGCAGCACTCGTCGCCTTGCTCAGTGGCCAGCCCGCCCTGGCGCAGGATGGGCACCATGTGTCGGGCATGGCGACCGACTACCAGCCGATGCTCCTCTACAACCGGACCGTCGCGGTGATCATCGGCATCGGCGACTATCCTGGCAAGGATATGGATCTGGAGTACGCCCGGCGCGACGCCGAGGGCATGGCCGAGACGCTCGAAGAGCTCTACCAGTTCGATGAGATCATCACGCTCTATGACGAGCAGGCGACTCAAGAGAACATCCTGGCTGCGCTCGGCAATCAGCTGAACAACCTGGCCAGCGACGACGCCCTGTTCGTGTTCTTCGCCGGTCACGGAACCCAACGCGGCACCGGTGATCGGCAGATCGCGGCGCTCGTTCCGTTTGATGGCTCTCTGAACTGGTCAGCAGGAGGGACAAAAAACGTCTCGATGGCCGAACTCACCGGTGTCTATCTCAGCCCGCTGCTCGCCAAGCACGTCTTTCTCGTCATCGACGCATGCTACGCCGGGCTGATCAGCAAGCGTGGGCTCGCACTCACCGAAGATATCCCCGACACCCTGGCCCACCTTGAGGCCATCAAGGACTCCCGCATCCGCCAGATCCTGACCGCGGGCTCGGCTGACCAACAGGTGCTCGATGGGGGGCCTCGGGGGCACTCTGTCTTCACCGGACACCTGCTTGAGAAGCTCAAACAGACCCAGGATTACATCCTGGCCGAGGAGCTGGCCGGCTCGGTCAAGGCCGATGTCATCAGGGACGCGAGCAAACGCGGGCACAAACAGGTGCCTGAGTACGATCGACTCGAAGGCAGCGGAGGTGACTTTGTCTTCATCGCCAAGCCGCTTGACATCGACGCTCAAAGAGAGGAGCTTGCGGCGGTCGAGCAGCAGCTTGAGCAGCTCAAGTCCGGCAACGACCCTCGCCGCGCCGAGCTGGAGGCCCAGCGCGTCGACCTCGAGAAGAGAATCGCCAATCTGGAGGAACTCAACAGTGAGCGAGCGGCTGCCGCGCTGCGGAGGGAACGGGAGGCGACGCGCCGGGTAGAGCAAGCCGAGCTGGCGTTGGAGATAGCCGAGAAAGAGGCCCAGATCTCGCAGGAGGCCCTTCGACAGGTCGCGAGCGCGCGAAGCGCCGATGAGCTGATATCAGCTGCGCTGGACCTCGAGTCTCGAATGCAAGAGACGCTGAAGGCTGTCGAAGCAGCGCTGAGTGCCAAGCTGGCGCCGCTGCGTGCCTCCAGGGGGAAGTACGAAGCCGATGAGGAGTACCAGGCACGCAAGGCTGAGCTCAAGCGCTACGAAGCGGACATCATCCCGTGGAATCGACGTCTCGCCATATCAAACTTCGCCGCTGAGCTCGCCGAAATCAAGGCCGCGGCGACGGCGGTTCCCCCCGAAGACCTGACGATAGAGCTCGGGAAGTACCATGTAGACTCAGAGACGGGCGCATTCGGGATTTGGGGGCAGTCTGAGCGTCGAGACGCAGTGGTGTGA
>CAYXGP010000546.1:0-2143 GCA_964464515.1 uncultured Enterobacterales bacterium | reverse complement strand
GACGCCGATCTCAACCCGGACACGGTGTGGTACGCGGACTCTGACTCTGACGGCTTCGGTGACGCCTCCACGACCCAGACCGTCTGCGAGCAGCCCTCCGGCTACATCGACGACGACAACACCGACTGTGATGACGGGGACGGCAGCATCAACCCCGACGCCGATGAGATCTGCAACGACGTCGATGACGACTGCGACAGCCTCATCGACGACGCCGACTCCGACGTCGAGCAGGCGTCGCAGAGCCAGTGGTGGCCGGACAGCGACTCCGACACCTACGGCGACGAAGACGCCACGGCGACCTACGCCTGCGATCAGCCCTCCGGGTACGTCTCCAACGATGACGACTGCAACGACGGTGACGGCGCGGAGTTCCCCGGCGGCGATGAGTACTGTGACGACGGCGCGGACAACAACTGCGACGGCCTGATCGACGACGACACCTCGGTGGACGCCACCTCCTTCTATGCCGACACCGACGAGGACGACTTCGGCGATCCCGACAGCGCCATCCCCTCCTGCACGCAGGTCACCGTGGGCGGCGTCGACTACATCGCGGACGGCACTGACTGCGATGATACCGACGGGGATGTCAACCCCGACGCCGAAGAGCTGTGCAACGATGGCGTCGACAACGACTGCGATCCGGCCACGGTCACCCCGTGCACCACGCTGCTCGCCGACGCCGACTACGTGATCTCGGGTGTCAACGACAGCGACCTCTTTGGCGAGGGCATGGACAACGCCGGTGACATCAACCAGGACGGCTACGACGATCTCATCGTCGGCGCGCAGTACTACGACTTCGACGACGGCACGGGCGCGATCACCGACGCGGGGGCGAGCTTCGTGATCTATGGGCCGCTGTCGGCTGCGTCGACGGACGCTGAGACAGTGGCCGGGGCGATCCTCGGTGGGCCGGACGAGAGCGTGCGCGCCGGGGTCGCGGTGGCGGGTGTCGGCGACATCAACGGTGATGGGTACCCGGATGTGCTCACCAGCGCCCACCGGTACACCGACACCTACACCCGAACCGGCGCGGTGTACCTGTGGTTCGGGCCGCTCACGGGGTCTCTCGACGCCTCCCAGGCCAACGCGGTCTTCACCTACGACGACAGCTCCCTCCAGTACGACGCGCTCGGGAAGGCCCTGGACGGCGGGAGCGATCTCACGGGTGACGGCGCGGCAGATCTGCTGATCGCCAACCAGGCAGACGACTTCTCGGCCCCGGGTACCACCGCCGCCGCCGCCGGCGGCTTCTTCGTCGTCGCCGGCCCGACGACCGGCAGCGTGGATCTGGCCAGCGCGGACAGCCGGGTCTACGGCGAGAGTGACGGCGACAACCTCGGTGACAAGGGGATGCTGGTCATCGCTGGTGACGTCAACGGCGACGGGCAGGCCGACGTGGTGGCGGGCTCTGACTCCGAGGACACCGCGGGCACCGAGGCGGGTGCAGCGTATGTGTTCCACGGGCCGATCTCCGCGAGCGTGGAGGCCACCGCGGCCGACGCCAAGCTCACCGGCGAGTCGGCTTCGGACGCCGCGGGTGGGTGGATCAACGGGGTGGGTGACTACAACGATGACGGCTACGATGACTTCGTGATCGGTGCGAACGGCGATGACACCTCCGCGACCGATGGCGGGGCGTTGTACCTGATGTTCGGGCCGGTGACGTCTGGAAGCCTGTCCACCCACGATCTGAAGATCAGCGGCGCCGATTCCAGTGCGAAGGTCAAAACGGGCGATGTCGGCGACTTTGACGGCGACGGAAACCTCGATATCCTCGTGGGTGCGGCCAGCGCCTTCAGCAGCGGTGGCGGGGCCTACCTGTTCTACGGACCGCTCACCGGCGACACCGACACTACCGCGGCAGACTACACGCTGCAGGGGGAGGACACCGACTCCAACGCAGGCAACATTGTGCGCTTCTCCGGCGATCTCTTTGGTGACGGCAGCCAGGCGCTGCTGGTTGGAGCCCAGGACGCCGACCAGAGCTCCACCGACATGGGCGCGCTCTACATCGTGACGTCCCAGCCGGGTGAGTGAAACGGCGTGCGGGTTGGACGGCGGCTCTGCTGGCCGCCCGCCCCATAGGCCGCATAAAACCGCAGGACCGGGCGCGCCCCCCCCCCCGCCCGGACAT
>CAYXGP010000545.1:0-2158 GCA_964464515.1 uncultured Enterobacterales bacterium | reverse complement strand
CGCGTGGGACCGCCCTCAGGTCGAGGGGGGAGATTGCTTTTCTTGGAGCGGCCTTGGGCCACTGTCGACGCGGGTCTCAGCAGAGGTTTCTGTAGAGACTCTTGTGGGGGCTTCAGCGAAGGAGTCGATCAGGTGTCAGACGCTGCTCGTTGCGGACACTCTCTGACGAAAACCCAGGTTTGAAGTGGCACGGGCGGTAGGACTTGAACCCACGGCCTGCGGATTTGGAATCCGCTGCTCTACCAACTGAGCTACACCCGTATCGCCCCCCACATAAACGCCGGGGGCAGAGCGGTCAACCCAGGAAGGCGATCCCGAGCGTGACTGCGGCCAGCGGCCAGAGGTACCAGCAAAACCGGGAGAAGTCGCCTGAGCGGACCAGTCGGATCAGGTAGATCAAGGCGAGGTATCCGCTGACGGAAGCGGCGAGCGTGCCCATGGCGATGGGCTGCCAGCCGGCGTCACCCAGCTCGAGGTCGGGCAGCTTGAGGAGGAAGGCGCCGCCGATGGCGGGGATGCTGAGGAGGAACGAGAACCGGGCGGCGTAGCTCCGGTCCATCCCGAGGAACAGGGCGGCGGCGATCGTGCTCCCCGATCGGGAGATGCCGGGCGTGATGGCTATCCCCTGGACGAGGCCGATCAGCATGGCCTGCCACCAGGTCATCGAGAGCTCGTCGTCGCTCCCGCGGGGCGCGTAGCGAGTGGCGAACAGGATCCCGCCCGTGATGGCGAACGCGATCCCGGCCGTGATGTAGTTGTGGAACAGCAGACTGAACTGCTCCTCGAAGCCGATGCCGATGATCGCCGTGGGGATCGAGCCGAGGACCATCCAGGCCAGCAGGCGCAGGCCGCGGCGCTCGGTCAGCGGGGACGTGCCGCGCGCGGCGTCGCGCGCGATCCCGAGGAGGTCATTGCGGTAGACGATCAGGACCGGGACCAGCGTACCGAGGTGGAGGGCCAGATCGAACGCCACCGGATCGCCCACCGTGGGCAGCCACGTCTGGGTGAGGACGAGGTGACCGGAGCTGGAGACCGGTAGGAACTCCGTCAGTCCCTGGATGATCCCGAGGACGATCGCCGAGAGCCCCTCGTGTTCAGCGAGGTTCATCTCTCAGCGGCCGGCTGGACGGCGGTGGACTGCGCGCGGAGCCAGCGGAGCAGGAGGGTCAGCTCTTCGTCGGTCAGGGCCGGAAACCCGAGCATGGAGGTCCCGGGACGGCCGATCTTGATCTGCACCGTGAGCTTGTCATCGCTGCGGGCCATGACTTCGGGCGTCGTGAGATCGGTGGGCCGGGGGTCGAGCGCAGGGGCCGCCGGGCCGTCTCCGCGCGCGGTGTCGCCGTGGCAGGTCGCGCAGTTGGCCGCGAACAGGTCACGCCCGGGATCGGCCGCGACGAAGGCGCGGGGGGCGGCGGGCTGGGGGTGCGCCGGACCCATGAGGCAGAGCAGGAGGGGAGTCACTCCGCAGCGCCGTCTGGGGGAGCAGCGCCCGTGTCGGGATCGAGCGTGGCCAACCAGCGGAGGATGCGCCGGGCGTCGTACCGATCCATGACCTCGGTATACCCGGGCATGTCGCCGCTACCCGTGAGGATGATGGAGATCACCTCGTTGAAACGCTGCTCGGGGATCTTCCCCGCCAGCGCGGGCGGTGGGGTCGGGAGCGCCGTCGCCAGGGGGCCGTCGCCCAGGGCCTGTGCGCCGTGGCAGCCCCAGCAGTCGCGGCGGTAGAGCATCTCCCCTCGCTCGACGTCAGAGGGGAGCTTCGATGGCATACCCGCCCATCCCGAAGGGGCGAAGAGAAGCCAGAGGAGGGGCAGGTAGAGCTGCATCCGAGGATGTCTGCTGTTGTGCTTGCTGGGGAGTGGGCGGTGGAAGCGGAGCCGCAGTCTGAGCACCGGGTCTTGATACCGCAGTATCAAAATCGTGGGATCAAAATCACTGTTAGGCCGCTCCAGGAAAAGAGATATCCAATGATCGGCGTGGAGGCGCGAGCCCATTGGCTCGCCTCGCTCGCAGTCGTATCTGGATACTTCCAGAGCGTGGCGAGCCGAGGGGCGACGCGCATCCGCGTCGAGGGTGGATAGGGGTTTTTCTGGAGCGGCCTTAGGCCGCTCCAGGGAAAGAAAGGTCCCATGATCGGCGCGTAGGCTCGAGTCCA
>CAYXGP010000544.1:0-2221 GCA_964464515.1 uncultured Enterobacterales bacterium | reverse complement strand
CGAGCGCGCTCTCCGGGACGAAAGCGCAGCCCGACAGGGTGATGATCAAACACCAGATCGAGCCGTTCATCGCCACCTCTTGTGAGAGCCTGGTAACCCGCGCTCTCGAAAGATGGACGCCGTGCTCGGTGACGTCGCGATCGCCTCTGCGTTTCGAGCGGCCGGCTTGCTGGGTTGTCTACGCTGCTACAGGCGGCGGGGGCCGATCCCCGCTCGCAGGGCGCTCGCCTCACCGCGTGGGCTTGGGCGGCGCTGGTGCTGCTCTTGATCCAGGCGAAGCGGAGGTCGTGCAGCCACGGTAGGAGCAGGCCTATGTGCGCGCCACGCTGCCGATTCCCGCCACGCTGGCCTCGACCACTCCCTTCTCGGTGATGATTCCGGCCACGAGCTTCGCGGGCGTGACGTCGAAAGCCGGATTCCGTGCGTTGGACGTCTCTGGAACGGTGCGCACCCGGATGAACTGTCCCTCGTCCGACCAGCCCCAGGTGAAGCGCACCTCGTCGCCGCTGCGCTCTTCGATCGGGATGTCGTCTCCGGTCGGACAGTCGGGGTCGATGGTGGTGGTGGGCGCGGCCACATAGAATGGGATCCCGCTCGCGGCGGCGCAGACCGCGCTGGAGTAGGTGCCGATCTTGTTGGCGACGTCGCCGTTGGCGGCGATGCGGTCGGAGCCGACGATGACGGCGTCGATCTGGCCCGTGCGCATGTAGTGGCCGGTGGCGTTGTCGGCGATCACGGCATGGTCCACGCCTTCCTGGCCCAGCTCCCACGCTGTGAGGCGGGCGCCCTGTGACCGGGGACGGGTCTCATCGACGAAGACGAACGGAGAGCGGCCCGCCCGCTGGGCGACGTAGATGGGCGACAGCGCGCTGCCCCAGTCGACGAAAGCCAACCAGCCGGCGTTGCAGTGGGTGGACACCCGGACGCCGTCGGCCAGCAGGGGCGCACCGTTCTCGCCGATGGCTCGGCAGCATGCGGCGTCGTCGTCGGCGACGGCCTGCGCGGCGGCGATGGCGGCCTGCCGGGCCTGCGCCAGTCGGTCGCCCTCGCCGGTGATGGCGTCGAGGACGGCGCGGATCCCGTAGAACAGGTTCTGCGCGGTGGGGCGGGTGTGGCTCAGCGTGTCGGCGGCCTCGGCGATGTAGTCGTGGAAGCCGTCGTCGGGGGCCTCCTGGGCGGCCTGGGCCATGCCGTAGGCGCCGGTCGCGCCGATGGCTCCCGCGCCGCGGACGATCATGGTGGAGATGGCACGCGCGGTGTCGGTGTGGTGAGCGAGATCGACGAGCCCGAAGGTGTGGGGGAGGCGCGGCTGGTCGATCATGCGGACGGTGCTGCCCTCGAGCCAGACGGTGCGGTAGTGCTTGCCATCGACGATCATGGGAGTCCTCTGCGGCGGGAAGGGGGGCGGGGTGTATTTCGCGCGGCTTCGCGGGTCAAAACGGGTCGAGCAGCTCAGCCGCCCTGCCCATTCACCAGGACCACCATCCCGGCGTCTGTCGCCGTGTCGTCATCTCCGGGCACGCCTACCAGCAGATCCATCAGTCCGCCGCTGAGAGGTCCGCTGTCCAGCGGGCTGGGCACGATCGCCAGGCTGCTGCCCGCGGCGTCGTCTGCAGAGGGACCGTCGAGTCGAACATCTGCTGAGTCAAAGTCCAATACACCGCTGAACGGTCCGTACCACAGCGCCACGGCGCCAGCGCCGGACCCGCCGTCGTCCATGCCCGGCGCGCCGATCGCCAGATCGAGCCAGCCGTCTCCGTCGAGATCGCCGGCGGTCAGGGCGGTCCCCGCTGCGTCGCGCGTGCCGACCCCCTGGACGCGATGCGGCAGATCGTCCACCACGGTGGGACCGCTCACGGGCCCCAGCACCAGGAACGCGCCCCCCGAGGAGACACCGCTGGCCGACAGATCCGGCGCGCCGAGCCCGACGTCTGCGTAGCCGTCGCCGTCGATGTCGCCGAGAGCGGCCGCGGACGTTCCCAGGCCGGCGCCGCTGCTGGTGGTCTCCAGCGTGGCCTCGGCGTCGGTGACGGTCGTAGCCGTGGCGGGGCCGAGCAGCAGCCAGCCCAGCCCGCCGGTCCCGCCGTTCGACGCGGTCATCAGCAGGTCGTCCAGGCCGTCGCCGTCCGTGTCGCCGGCGCCGCGCAGGATCACGCCGGTGTTGCCCCCCCCCGCGATGCGAAGCGCCCCCGCCTCGATCCCGGCGGAGGCCGTGACCGGG
>CAYXGP010000543.1:0-2235 GCA_964464515.1 uncultured Enterobacterales bacterium | reverse complement strand
CCATCAACAGAGAAGACACCAACGCCGAATCGTGAAACCGTGGAACGCGAAACCGCGGAACCGAGCAAACGTGGCACCGAGGAACCCCGGACCGATGAACCGTGAAACCGCGCTTCCGCGGCTCTGCCTCACCGAGAAACCGCGAGACCGGCCGCCTCTTCGAATCCTCGAATCCGCGAAGAGACGAAACCACGACCTCACGAGTCCACGGAAACCGCGAACCGCGACCCCACCAAACGATGCTCTGGCCACTCGTCCGTCCACCACACAATCAAACCCAAAAAACCTCAACGACCAGTCCAGACCGGCTCCCGCTTCTCAAAAAACGCTGCCACCCCCTCCGCCGCGTCCTCCGTCATCAGACACCGTCCGAGCATCTCCTCCAGGTAGGGCAGCGCCGTCGCCATGTCCATCTTGGCCTGGGCGTTCGCCGCCTCCATTCCCAATCGAATCGCAGAAGGGGAACGCGCCGCCAGCGTGCGGGCCAACCCAGCGGTGGCCGCATCCAGTTCGTCTCTCGGCACCGCCCGGGAGATGAGCCCGATCTCGGCCGCCCGCGCCGCGCTGATCGACTCGCCGATCAGGATCAGCTCCAGCCCGTCGCGCCGCGAGACCGTCCGGAACAGGCTGGCCATCACCATCATCGGGAACAGCCCCCGCTTGACCTCCGGCGCGCCGAACTTCGCCCCCTCCTCGGCCAGCGCGAACGTCGCCCCGCAGACCAGCGCCAGGGCCCCGGCCAGGGCGTACCGCTCGATCCGGGCGATCACCGGAGTCCGGATCCGGGCCAGCGCCAGGTTCAGCTCCACGAAGCCGCCCGGCAGACCCTCCGGCGGATCCTCGCTCATCATCGACAGATCTGCGCCGGAGCAGAACACGCCCCCCGCGCCGGTCAACACCACCACGCGCACGTCCGGATCGGCGTCGGCCTGACCCAGGGCCGCGATCAGCTCGCCGATCAGCCTCCGAGTCAGCGCGTTGCGGCGCCGCGGGCGGTTGAGCGTGAGGGTGCAGACGTGGTCTTCCACGTGAAACGTGAGTTGCTCGTAGGAGATGGACATCGGACGCTCAGGGCTCTGTTGCCGGCGGTTGGGTTGCTTGAGGCTCGGTCCCCTTATCCCGAGTCCCCCGCTCCCAGACCCGAGACCTCGGCGCCGAGCCTCCAGCCTCGCGCTCCTCCCCGCTCCAGGTCTCCCGCTTCGGGCTTCCTGCTCCCGGAGACCAGCCGACGCACCGCCACCCCCCCGCCGCGCACCAGCAGCCCGGCCAGCGCCCCCACCGACAGGATCATCGCCCGCGCCATCACCAACCCCGCCAGCACTCCGCCGGTCAAAAACACCGCCACCATCACCAGGGTGACCATGCGGGCCGGCGACTCCAGCGCCTCGGGGTACTGCGCCAGCAGCCCGCCGATCATCGCCGCGAACACCGCGATGTTCAGGCCCAGGATCGCCCGGTTGTACCAGCGGCGCCCGGCCAGCAGCGACATCGTCTCGCGCCAGTCATCGTCATCGGGGTGCGCGATCGCCCGAGAACGCCGCCGGGTCTGCAGCCGCGTCCGCAGCCACCCCGGCAATCCCAGCACCCCCAGGCGCACCGCCGCGCCGCCCATCACCACCATCAGCGCGATGGACATGACCGCCAGCGCCTGGGCGATGATCAGGGGCCCCTCGGCCAGCGAGATCGTGAAGGCCACGCCCGCGCATGTCCCGAGCACCACCAGCAGATCGAGGCGCTTTCGCCACCGCTCCCGCCGCACCCGCGTGAGCCCCTGGTACCACTCGAGGTCCTCGGGGCAGCGGAGATCGAGCTGTCCGGCCCAGGGGTGGGCCGCGCAGGGCGCCGGCTTCAGGCATCGCTCGCAGCGCAGGCTCATGGCGCGGCCTCCCGGGGCGATCGACCCTGCCCGGCGCCGGGGGTTCCCGCTCCCCAAAGCGGCGCGGTAAGGAGGCCCCGAACCCGAGGCGCGGCGTGGTGACCTTCATCTGGCTGCTGGCCACCTGCGCGCGAAGCAACGCGCCGCCCGTGGCTGCCGAGGTGGCGGTCGAGGCGCCCGCCTGCGGCATCTGCCTGCTGCAGCGCCCGGGCGATCTGCCGGCCATCCTGCGCCGGGCCGTCGGCGGCGCCAGCGTACCCACAGAAGACATCGCCTTCGGCCACTGCTTCGTCTGCACGCAGTGTCCCGGCGAGATCACCCCCACCTGCCACGGCTGGTGGCCCGAAGACCCCGCCGGG
>CAYXGP010000542.1:0-2263 GCA_964464515.1 uncultured Enterobacterales bacterium | reverse complement strand
CGGCAGGCGGTCTCTGAGCGGCTGGGCGCCGTGGAGCTCCCCGCGGGCGTGGAGCGCCCCCGCCTCGGGCCGATGGCCACGGGGCTGGGGGAGGTCTTTCACTACCTGGTGCGGGGGGACGAGCACACCCTCGCCGAGCTGCGCACCGCCCAGGACTGGATCCTGAAGCCGCAGCTCCGCTCGGTGCCCGGCGTGGCGGAGGTGAACACCTGGGGCGGCGACGAGAGGCGCGTCGAGGTGCTCGTCGATCCCCGCAGCCTCGACAAGCACGACATCTCTCTGGCCCGGCTCGTCGGCGCGCTGCAGGAGAACAACGCCAACGTGGGGGGCGGCAACATCGATCGCGCGGGGGAGACCACGCTGGTGCAGGGCGTGGGGCGGCTGGAGACCCTGCGGGCCGTCGAGCAGGTGGTCATCGACGCCCGCGAAGGGGTGCCGATCCGGGTCCGCGACGTCGCGAGCGTCCGCGAGGGGCGCGCCATCCGCCGCGGGGCCGTCACCGCCGACGGCGCAGGCGAGGTGGTGCTCGGTCTCGGCTTCATGCTGCTCGGCGAGAACAGCGCCGAGGTGACCCGGCGGCTGGAGGTTCGCCTGTCGGAGGCCGCGCAGGGCCTGCCCGACGGCGTCACCGCAGAGGTCGTCTACCGGCGCACGGAGCTGGTCGACCGCGTGCTGGAGACTGTCCGCGAGAACCTCATCGAAGGTGCCCTGCTGGTGATCTCCGTGCTGCTCATCTTCCTCGGCAACGCGCGCGCGGGGCTCGTCGTCGCTGCGGTGATCCCGCTCTCCCTGTTGTTCGCCTCGAATTGGATGCTGGGTCTGGGCATCGCGGGCAGCTTGATGAGCCTGGGCGCGCTGGACTTCGGGCTGATCGTCGACAGCTCCATCGTGCAGGTGGAGAACGCCGTCCGTCGTCTGGCAGAGCGCCCGGATGACGACCCGATCGCGGTCGTCGGCGACGCTGCCCTGGAGGTGCGCAAGCCCACGATGTACGGCGAGCTGGTGATCCTCGCGGTGTACCTGCCGGTGCTCGCGCTGGAGGGGGTCGAGGGCAAGCTGTTCCGGCCGATGGCGTTGACGGTGATCTTCGCCCTGATCGGCTCGATGCTCGCCTCGCTCACGCTGATCCCCGTGCTCACCAGCCTGCTCGTTCGGGTGCGGGGAGGGCATCGCGAGGTCCCGATCGTTCGCCTGGCCCAGAGACTCTACCGGCCGGTCCTGCAGCGCGCCCTGGACTCCCCCGGGCTCGTGCTGTCCCTCGCGGCGCTCCTGCTGCTGAACGCCGCCTTCGGGGCGACGCGCCTCGGCGCTGAATTCGTGCCGCGGCTCAGCGAGGGGGCGGTGGTCATCAACACCGTCCGCCTCGCCAGCGTCTCCCTGGACGAGTCGGTCCGCTACGGCGCGCGCATCGAGGCCGCGCTGCTGGGCAGCTTCCCCGACGAGATCGAGCGCGTGTGGACCCGGACCGGCACCGCGGAGGTCGCCACCGATCCCATGGGCATCGAGCTCTCGGACGTCTTCGTCACGCTGAAGCCGCGCGGCGTGTGGACCCGGGCGGGCTCCCAGGCGGAGCTGGTGGCGGCGATGCAGGCGGAGCTGTCGGTCCTGCCGGGCATGAACCTCGTGTTCACCCAGCCCATCGAGATGCGGGTGAACGAGATGATCGCAGGCGTGCGCGCGGACCTCGGGGTGAAGCTGTTCGGCGACGATCTGACGCGCCTGCGGGAGAAGGCCCGCGAGATCAGCGCGGTCGTCGAGGACATCTCGGGGGCCGCGGACGTCACCGTGGAGCAGCTCACCGGGCTGCCGGTGCTCCAGGTGGTCGTGGACCGCGACGCCATCGCCCGGCAGGGCCTGCCCGCCCGCGACGTCCTGCGCACGGTCGAGGCCATCGGCGGCATCGAGGTGGGGCACCTGTCCGAGGGCGAGCGGCGGTTCCCCATCGCCGTGCGCCTCGCAGAGGCCTGGCGCGCCCATCCCGAGCGGCTGGGGCGCCTCCTGGTGACCAGCGAGCGCGGCGATCGCGTGCCCCTGGAGCGCCTCGCCGAGATCCGCACCGTCGAGGGGCCCAGCACCGTGCAGCGGGAGTGGGCGCGGCGTCGGGTGGTGATCGCCGCCAACGTGCGCGGGCGGGATCTGGGCGGCTTCGTCGATGAGGTCCGCGCGCGGATCCGCGACGAGGTCGATCTGCCTGACGGCTGGTTCGTCCGCTACGGCGGCCAGTTCGAGCACTACGAGCGGGCCCGCGACCGGCTGATGATCG
>CAYXGP010000541.1:0-2328 GCA_964464515.1 uncultured Enterobacterales bacterium | reverse complement strand
GAGTCGCTACCGCATCGCCAACGCAGGAGTCATCGCCTGATCATACCGCGCGACCTCCTGATGGAACGCCGCCATGTGCGATGCATGCAGCTTGCGGCGGACCGTCCCGTGGTACTCGACCGGGTCCAGGATCTTGCGACCGCGCTCGAGCTGGTAGTGCAGGTGCGGCGCGGTGGAGCGCCCGGTGTTCCCGGACAGGCCGATGGCCTCGCCCGCGGCGACGCTCTGGCCGACCCTGGCCTGCGTCTCCGAGAGGTGCAGGAACTTGGCGACCACGCCGTCCCGGAACCGAACCTCCACGCAGTTTCCGTTGGAGTGGGTGTTCCAGTCCACGCGCGTGACGCGGCCGGCGTACGGCGAGACGACGGGCGTGCCGACAGGCACCTTGAAGTCCATGCCGTGATGGTTGCGGCCGTCCTTGAGCAGCGCGGTGATCTGCTGGTAGTCGTGCAGCGGGGGGTTGACGAGGCGCTTGCTCGCTTCGGTGCCGTCCTCCTGCCAGTAGGACGTGAAGGTGTCGCCGGGGGCGTGCCAGCGGTAGGCGGTGAACGTTCGTCCGTGCTTCCCGGAGTGCAGGCGGGCCGCGGCCAGCTCCACGATTCCCGTCGAATCGTCGCGCCAGATCACCTCGACCCCATCGCCAGCGAGGAGATCGCGGCGCAGGTTGAGGTCCCACACAAACAAACGGGCGAAGACAGCGGCGACGGCGTCTCCGCGCTCACCGATGCTGCCCTGGAACGTGCGGGCCAGCGAGTGGTGGATGTCGGAGGCGGCGGTGTTCCAGCCAGGCTCAAGCGGCGAGGTCATCGGGGACGAGGGCCGCGGTGTGGTGGCGCCAGGGGTCGCTGCGGGCGCGGACTGGGTGGCGGCAGCCGGGGCGGGCGCGACCTCGATGGAAGAGTCACCCGCCGCCGTCGACTCTGTCCCCGTCTCCATCTCTCCGTCGGAAACCAACATGGCGATGTTCAGGGCCAGGGAACCTCCCAGGATTCCAAACAGTAGCCAGGGCTTGCCGTAGGGAGGCTGGATCATTTTGGGGACCTCGGGGATGGGTGGATGAGGATGCCGACAGCAGGAGTCGGACGGCGGCGGGCGAGGAAATCGGTTGGGTGCGAGGGGTCGTCCCCATCGCGTCATCAGGCTCCCACTATGCCCTTGTCATGTCAAGACCTATTCCCCGCCGTTTTTGAGAAAAGCCGCTCCTCATCGATCTGCTGCGCGCCAGCTCCCAGACCGCCCGCCTTCTTTCTCCAGCAGCCGTACCCCCTCGATCCGCATCCCGCGATCGACCGCCTTGAGCATGTCGTAGACGGTCAGCGCGGCGGCGCTGACAGCGGTGAGCGCCTCCATCTCCACGCCCGTTCGCCAGCGCGTCCTCACGGTCGCCTCGATCCGCACCCGGCCTGCTTCAGGCGCCACGTCCACGGCCACCGCGTCGATGGGCAGCGGGTGGCAGAGCGGGATCAGCTCCGCGGTCCGTTTCGCTCCCTGGATCCCCGCCAGCCGGGCGATCTGCAGGACATCACCCTTGGCCGCGCGCCGCTCTGTCGCCAGCCGCAGCGCTTCTGCAGACAGGACGACGTAGCCCTCGGCGACCGCTCGGCGATCGGTGTCGGGCTTACCCCGCACGTCCACCATGTGGGGGTTTCCGTCCGGATCGAGGTGGGTGAGCTGTCGCTCGGACATGGTCGCCTCCAGGTGCGTTACTTCTACCACCATGCGCATCTGGCTGATCCGGCTGTATGAAGACGCGGCGGCGGGCCGGCTGGGGCCCACCGGGCATCCCATCTTTCGGTGGTTCATGGAGCTGGTGCACATCGCCATCGTGCTGGTGCGCGAGACGGTGCGCGATCGGCTGCATGTGCGGGCGGCGATGCTCGCGTACTGGACCGCCGTGGCGCTGGTACCCATCCTGGTCCTCGGGTTCGCCCTCACCGGACCGATGGGGCTCGGCGAACAGACGCGACACGCCGTCCGGAACCTGCTCTACGACACCATCCTCGCCAGCAGCATCGAGGAGGTGGGGGGCGCCCTCGACCAGCTCCTCGACCACGCCAACCTCGGCACGCTGGGGATTCTGGGCGTGCTCGGCGTCATGATGGTCGGCGCGCAGCTCTACTTCAACGCAGAGCTGGCCTACAACGACATCTTCGGCGTGCGGGTGCGGAGGAGCTGGATCCTCCGGTTCACGCTGTTCTACGCGGGCCTCACCCTGGGCCCCCTGGCGGTGGCCTCGGGCTTCGTGCTCACGGCGCGCCTCGGCGCCGACGCCACCACGCCGATCGCACACGCGTCCTGCCGATCCTGCTCCCGTCCACCGTCCTGGTG
>CAYXGP010000540.1:0-2340 GCA_964464515.1 uncultured Enterobacterales bacterium | reverse complement strand
ATGAAAGACCCGCCAGCGGCTCTGTTTCGCCGGTATTGCATTTCGGCCCAGACGAAGGAATCTGCAAGTCGTAGTAACGCCTTTTACACGGGGCCTCCTAACCAGATTCCCCACCCGCTTATGCCGAAGCCGTTTACCTCAGATCGCCTTCCTCCCATCCGCATATCTACGCCAGCGCACCGGGGCCACCGACTCAAAGGCGACATTCAACCTTTTGGTTTCGACACCGATTCGTCCCCCACTCCGGAGTTATCCAGATCTGGATAGATCCTATGGGCCTCCTCCAATCCAGTCAACAGCCGGTCAATCGGGCTCAGGACGCCGAGCGGTCCACGGTTCAAGACGTGGGTGTAGATCATGGTTGTCGAGACATCACTGTGCCCGAGTAGCTCCTGGATCGTTCGGATGTCGGTGCCATCTTGGAGCAGATGGGTAGCGAAACTGTGACGGAGGGTGTGGCAAGTGACCCGTTTCGGAATGTCGGCCAGCCGCGCAGCTTCCCGAACGTCCTTCTGGAGGACGGTTTCATGCAGATGATGCCGTCGATGGCGCCCCGTCTCGCGCTCTCGATAGGTGCGCGTCGCGGGGAAGATCCACTGCCAGGACCATTCCCGCCCGGACTGAGGGAGCTTCTCCTCCAACCGGCCAGGCAATGCGACCCAGCCTGCACCGCGGGAGACGTCGAGTCGGTGCTGGTCTCGGACGAAAGAGAGGTGTCGTCGGAGTGGCTTGACCAGCGAGGCGGGCACCATCGTCCGACGGTCCTTGGCCCCCTTTCCTCGTCGAACCGTGAGTATCTGTGTGTCAAGATCGAGGTCCTGGACCCGTAGTCGGAGAGCCTCCATCAGCCGCAGCCCGGAACCATAGAGCAGACTCGCAGGGAGCCGACTTCTGGGGGAGATGTCTCGAAGCAGCACCGCCACCTGGGGGCGGGTGAGAACGACGGGCAGGTGACGCGGGCGTTTGGCCCGCACGATGTCCTGGGCTCCCCCCACCGGACGGTTGAGGACGTGTCGATACAGGAAGAGTAGTGCTGCGAGCGCTTGATTCTGCGTCGATGCCGCGACCCCTCGGTCACGCGCTAGCCACGTCAGGTATCGCTCGATGTCCCTCACTCCGAGATCGCGGGGGTGCTGCAGGCCGTGGAACCGTATGAAGCGGATGGTCCAGCGGACGTAGGCCTTCTCCGTGTTGGGGCTGTAGTGACGGAGGCGGATCTGGTCGCGAAGCTGATCGAGCAGGCGACGAGGTGGGGATGCATCGCTCATCGTGACTCCGGTGGAGGGCTCCGAAGAGTCATGCAAGGATCAGACCCGCGCGTTCAACGGCTCGTGACTTCAACGCGACGTCGGTCACGCCACGCGAAGGTGCGCGTTGGGCGGGACTGGACCGATCGCCGGCATCGAGGCTGCGATGGTTGGAGGGGTGCCAGACGGCTGTCGGGTTTCGGCGCCCTCTCGTCACCCGACCCGACGAACGACCCGCCGCACCGGACCCACCCGCTCGCTCAGCTCTGCCATCGCTGTTGGTGTCAGCCGTGCCGCCCCCGCGTCGAGAAACTGGAGGGCCCCTCGTGCGAAGGCGCCCGGCGGACGCAGCGAGATCGTCTCCAGCGCATGGCGTTCTCCGCAGGCGGGGCAGTCCAGCGCTCGTGCTCCCCCGCGGCGCCACGCCTGCACCGCGTCGCTGAAATCGCGCGCGATCGAGGTGCCCGCACAGGAGACCCGGAAGCCTCCCTGTTGGTTGGCGTAGAAGCGTACGCGATCGGGAGGATCGATCTGGAGTCGCCTGAAGCCGCCGTCCATGATGCGTTCGTGGGATCGCTCGCCCCAGGAGTCCAGCAGCGCTTCGAGCCCCGCAAGCGCAGCGTCGGGTGCTGTCCGCACGATGATCAGGTCGATTCGAGCGGAGGGTCGTGGCAACGGGATCTCCTGACCATCCAGGCTATCGTGGATCGACGAGCGATCTTCGTCCACCGCGCGGGACGACCACGGTCCTGGGCCGTGTTCAACCAGCGCCCGCGACGTCGCCTGTAAGGAACCCTCCTCCGGCGCCGTTGTCCGCACGAAAACCAACAAAGGAGTCTCCCGTGCAGCGCTGGCAGGTAACCACCGGTCTCGTCCTCTCCGCCGTCCTCGCGGCTGTCGTCGTTCCCAGCATCCCCGGCATCCGCGCGACTGCGCCGACGCCGGAGCCGACGCCGACGCCGACGCCCCAGCCCATGGTCGAGTCCGCCACGGACGCGGGTCCACTACGCCTCGACGCTGCCCTCGATCAGAGCGCAATCCTTCAGGGTGCCGGCGATGACCGCTACCTGGTCGTTGAGATCGGCGCGCCGGA
>CAYXGP010000539.1:0-2350 GCA_964464515.1 uncultured Enterobacterales bacterium | reverse complement strand
CAACTCCGGGTTCTTGTTCCAGAGTGAGCGTTCGAATGGGGCTTCACGCGGCATCCCTTACGCCCCCACCATTCCAAGCTCATCCATCCGAGCTCCCAGGGGCCACATCCGGGTTCTCCACAGCCGGCAACACCAACAGCAGCGTTCGCCCCTGAGCGCCCCAGTGAGTGTTCGAGTTCGATGTGGTGGAGAACTCGATGACAGCTCGGCTGTCCCGTGACGGGTCCAGCGTAGCGCTCCAGTACCCGACACAACCCGCTCGGTTCGTAGCTCTGCACCACGTAGAGGACGTAGGATCGCGTTCGACGACAGTGCGAGCGTTTCGCGGGGGGCTGCCAGGCCTGCGACATAGAATCGGCCAGTGCCCTTCACCGAGGTGGACCGAGCTGAGTCGAGTACATAGGCGGCTGCCTCAGCCGCCACGTCGGTGCGTTGGAGGTCCTCATTGTCCAGGCGGGCGAGCTCTTGGACAACCCTATCGAGCACGTTCTTTCCCCCTGAGCGGGCAGCGATTACGTCCAGTCGTGAGTGGAGACTCATCAATGGTGTCGATGTGCAGCAGGGCATTCGGCAGGCGCGAGGCCTCCCAACGTGCTGATCTCTCGACTCCATACCGACCCGTCTCGTCATCAGGGGACCGTTCGATGTACTCGATCAGGACCTCTCGCCTGCGGAGTGCGCCCTCGTTCCGAAGTCGTAGGATCTCGCGGGTCGTCGCCAACAGCGCGCCCTGGATCAATGTCAGCTTGCTCATGGCGTGAATCCTCGAACCGCAGCGAGCGCGTGGTGGAGGTTCTCCTCGGGGGTGCCGGAGGCGAGGATCGGGATGAAGTGCCCGACCGACGGCGCGCTCATCAGCGTTCGATACCGACGGTCGAGCCGCGCGGCCTCGCTGCCGACCAGCGTCTCTGCGTCTGCCTTCGACAGCCCTCGACCGGTGAGTCGGGCCCGTCTGACCGGCTCTGGGGCCCAGGCGTAGAGCGTCACGTCGGCCGGCACCACAGACTCTTCCAAGCGCTCGAGGAGTCCCTGCATGAGCTCGGGTGCGTAGGCGCAGGTCGACAGCCAGTAGCGGTCGAGCACCACATCCCCGCCGCGGAGGCAGTGCTCCAAGGCGTCCGTCCCTGCCGCGATGACCGTCGCGGCGTAGGCCAGGCACCGAGCGATCGGGCTGCGCTCGAACGCGGCGTCGAAGCGCTCACGGACCTGACGGATCCCCGCTCCAGGAGTGGTCATCCAGCGGGCGCCGAGCGCCTCCGCGAGTCCTTTGGAAAGCGTGGTCTTGCCGACACCGTCCAAGCCCTCGATCACGATCAGTCGCCCCCTCATGCTGCCCCCTCGGCCCGCTCCGGTCCTTCACCCGGAGGCGTCGGCCCCAGCTCGATCACCTCGACCCGGCGGACCAGCCCGCCGATACGGACTTCGCGCATGTCGCCCTCCTCAGCGCCGACCAGCGCTCGACCCAGCGGGGAGTCGTAGGAGACCCGCCCGGCGGATGGGTCTCCGTCCTCGTATCCAGCGAGCCAGAGCTCGCGCTCGGCGTCCTCGGGGTCGTCGTCGTAGCGCCAGCGCACCGCCGTGCCGACGTAGACTCGCGCGGGAGCCTCCGTCCAGGGCGGGATGACCTCGGCGCTGTCGAGGACTCGCTCGAGCGTGCGGACGCGGTTCGCGAGCTGATGCATTCGCCGCTGGTTGTCTTCGAACGCGAAGTTGTCGTGCCAGCCGGAGGTGTCTCCGGACTCCAGTGCCGCCGGCATGTCGGCGACGACGGCGTCGAATTCGGCGCGGACTGTTGCGAGTCGGGCAGCGAGGCGGCGCTTGCCGCCGGGGGTCAGGACCACACGCATTGGGGCCTCCGAGAGGCGCGGGGGAAGGAGTCGAGTTGGACGCGGTCGATCACCAACTCAGCGAGCGCGTCGGGCGATCTGTCGTCTGTAGAGAGCGGCGGGAGGCAGGCGTACCCGAGCTGGCGGGCCCAGCGGCGGGCTGCGCGCCCCACCTCGATGAAGAACGTCGGGTCGCCGGGTTCGTTCTTGCGGGAGCGCAGCGTCTCGGCGGACGCCGTCAATGGCAGCACCAGCACGGGAGGTCGGCCCGCGCGGATGGCCGGTAGCCAGCGCGCCACCTCCAGTGGCGAGCGCCGCGCGGCGTAGGCGAGGTTTCCCGGGTGCCACGTCTCGACGATCCGATCTGAATCACCGGAGATGGCGTCGCGCTGCAGCTCGCGCGCGAACAGCTCGTTGTCAAACGCGGCGGCTGGCGTCTCTGCAGTCTCGTCAGCGACGCGCCACTCGGGGGCCTGTCGGTGAAAAGGGTGCAGTCCGGGCGGGTTCACTGATGATGTGATGAC
>CAYXGP010000538.1:0-2370 GCA_964464515.1 uncultured Enterobacterales bacterium | reverse complement strand
GTCTCTCCCCCAGTAAGGACGCGCCGGTCAACTGTCCGCGCAGTTGACCGGTGCCAGCCCTGGAGCGCCCGCAGGATCATCAACCCGGCCTCGAGGGGGGACCCGGAAGTGGCTGGTGCCGGCGGCGAGGTCGCAGTGGTACATACGGTAGGGACGGATGCGTATCCGCAGCAGTCGGTGGTTGAGCTCGCGGACGGTGACGGCGTCGTCGTTGATGCCCCGCATCAACACCATCTGGTTGCTCAGCACGCCGCCGGCGGCGCAGAGTCGGCCGGTGGCGTGATCGGCGACCGGGGTGCACTCCCGCGGGTGGTTGAAGTGGGTCATCACACAGAGGGGCGGGTGGCGCGCCAGGATGGCGCAGAGCGCGGGGAGGACGCGCTGCGGCAGGGTGGTGGGGTGGCGGGTTCCGAGGCGCACGATCTCCACGTGGAGAGAGGCCTGCCGTTCAAGCGCGTCTGCCTGCTTCCCTGGCCCATGTGTTTCACGAAGCGTTCAACCCAGGTTCATCAAACCCGGCGAGGGGCCGCGTAGACTCGTTTCATGGAGGTCCCCATGAAGCGAAACCGTCTGCCCCGTCTCACAGCTCTCTGTGCCCTCATGGTCGTCTCCTCCCTGGCCTGCGGCCCGACCCACCATCGGATCGGCAGCGCGAGCCGGAGCGTCCGCTCGGCCACCCAGCGGATCGAGGACAAGGTCGATCGGCTGATCACCGGACAGGAGATCACCCACGACCTCCTCGATGAGCTGCTGGGGCTGGCGCGCAAGCAGGGGAGCGGTGAGATCACCCTGTTCTTCGGGGCCGGCAACGGAAACCTCCGCCCCGGCTCGGACGAGCACAGGCGGCTTGTGCGGTTCCTCGATCAGCTCGCGGTCCAGAGCTCCGGCCGGAAGATCGTCCTGGTATGTGTCGGGAGCGCGTCCGCGCCGGGCTGGCTGAAGCTCAACCAGCGCCTCTCTCAGCGTCGGGCCCAGACCACGGCCGCCGAGATCGAGCGCTACCTGGTCAACCACCCGCACAAGGTCAAGAAAGCGACTGGCTCGGGGGCCCGGAACAGCCCGGTGAAGGCCGGCTGGCGGATCAACCGCCGCTACCAGAGCGTGCGTGTCATCGCCGTGTTTGAGCCGGCGCTCAGCGACGCCTCCAGAACCCCGGATCAAAGCTGGGATGAAAGCGCTCCAGTTGAGTCTGCAGCAGCGCCACCTTCGCCGACAGGCAGGGTGATCGCCCTGACAGCGCCGCGAAGTCCGCCGACCGGGTGATCAGCATGCGGAAGATCTCTGCCCGGTCTTCGTTCACGTCCGACTGGCCGTACTCGGTCGCGAAGCAGTCCCCGCCCGAGCCGAGCCTTGGACTGGCGTCTCTGCTGTTTCGACCTCCTCGACCATAGCGCCGGGCCTCCGCTTCCGGGGTCCGCCACTCAGACTTCCAGGCGCCATCGGCCTGGTCGATCATGTGCTGGAGCTCGTGGTGGACGCTTCCCGCGATGTTCGCGCGTTTCTTGTCCACGTCGAAGACCACCGTGGCCGCCGGGCCGACGGCCATCCCCCCCGGCTTGATATCTCCTGCCTGAAAGTCCTCGCACAGCAGGAAGAACTCCAGGTTGGCGGCCGCCAGCGCCTCGCCCGGGTAGATCGACAGCTCGGTCAGGATCCCGTCCAGGTAGGGCAGGGTCGCCTCGTCGCTCGGGGCCCGGCAGCTGTGCTTGCCCATCTTGATCGCCATCAGCGGACGGATGACCCGGATCCCGGTGCGGCGGAAGAAGGCCTCGAGGTCCCGCCCCCGAAAATCGACGTCGAGAGCGGCGATGCCATGCAGAAAGGTCCGCTCGGCGAGGGTCTCGTCATCGAGCAGGTAGGCCTCGGTTCCGACGGGGGGCCCCGCCGAGGCATCCGCGTCCGGGTCTTTGGAGAGCAGGCCCAGGGGGTCGAGTCGGCGCATCCGCTCGGCCTCGGTCTCGACATGGGGTTGGGACGCGACGGGCGTGGCCTGGGGCGCCGGCTCGGGAGCTGTAGGTGGCCCGGCGGCCTCACAGGCCGCGCTGAAGACCGGAATGACCAGACTGAAGAGAGGGAGCCGCTTCAATTTCGGGGGATCCATCACCGCGCTGACCTCGCATCGTCATACCTGGGTGCGCCAGACTCAGGATGTGTTGATTTTTCCACGCAGCCGGTCTCGCTGCAGGTGAAGTCGCTGGCGCCCTCGTAGTGATACAGGGTCGCGGCTTCAAGTTGATACCGCGACCCTGTAGCTCCCTTGCGGGGGGCATAGCCCCATACGCACCAGGCTAATGATAGAACATGTTCTAGCAGGGCCCTCGGCCTCGCCGAGAGTGCCGGTTCCACGGTGCGCCGGACAACCACTTGGGG
>CAYXGP010000537.1:0-2382 GCA_964464515.1 uncultured Enterobacterales bacterium | reverse complement strand
AAAGCTGCATGATCAGCGAATCAGGGAGTGCCCCCCAAATGCGAACGCGCCCCACAGTCGGTCGTCGATCTGCACGAGGTCGTGGACCGCCACGACGTTTGGATGCACCAGGCGGGCCGCGAGGCGCGCCTCCGCCAGCAGACGATCGGCCGCGGGACCACCGGGGCCCGCGATCAGCACCTTGAGCGCGCGCTCCACCTCCAGGAGCTCGTCGCGCACGAGGAAGACGTCCGCCGAGCCGCCCGTGCCCAGGTGCGCGATCCATCGGTAGCGCGCGCGTGGCGGCGGGACCGCGCTCACCAGGTCAACGCCATGGCCGCCCCGCCGGTCAGCGCCAGCGTGCCCAGGCCCACCGACACGCCGCTCCAGACGTTCGCCCGCCGACGCAGAGACGCCAGGTCTACGTAGGGCGTGGATGGGTCTTCGAGATCCGCCTGAGCCAGCGCCGCGGGGACGAGGCAGGCGCCAGCCAGCGCCCCCAACGTGATCGCTCCGATGCCCAGGCGCCGGGCCGCTCTGGTGGGGTGCTCCTCCTGCAACCATGCCGGCAGCGGCTCCCCCGGGCGGAGCAGCGCGCCCTCCAGCCAGTCGCCGCCGTCGTCGCGCTGCAGAATCGCCGGCACCTCGGCCGGAATCGGTCCCCGGCTCAGGCCATCCACCCAGTAGGCCTCCCGGGGCGTCCCCGGCACCGCGCGCTCCCCCGAACGAGGGGTGGTCGCGGCGATCTCCTGGTAGCGGGCCAGGGGGTGCCCTGTAGCGAATGGGAGCTCGGCGGCCGCGCACTCCCCGGCACAGCCCGCTCGCAGAAAGGCCACGGTCTCGGTGTCCTGACCGTCGACGAACGCCCCGAGCGCGAAGAGGCGATGCATCTGTCCGGCCTGCGCCTCCGTCAGGGGTTCAGGCAGGCAGGCCATGAGGGCCTCCCCGTCGCGCAGCGCCGCGTCCAGCTCCGCGCGGTTCGCCGAGGTGAAGGCCGAGGACGCGCGCTCCTCCAGCGCGTCCAGGAGGCTGGCGTCCGCTGGACAGGCTGCGCGCGCCGCACCGTGCAGCAGCAGACCGAGCAGCAGGATGGGGGGAAGGAGAGGCATCTCAGCTCCGGTGGGAACGCTATCATCGCGCGGACATCTCGCCCTCGATCGCTGACTTGTCCCCGCCAGACGCGACTCACCCGGCGTCCACCACGCCATGGGTGTACCGCCCCCGGGGCCGTCTCGGCACCCTGCCGACCGAGCCCCGTCCGATCTACAGAAACCCCATCAGCAACAGGCCGATCATCCCGAGGTAGGACCCGATCAGGAGCAGACCCGAGAACACCACACCGAGCCCGAACGCACCCTTCCGAGTCTTCGCCGCGCTTGACAACATAACGCCGAACAATGCGCTCTCCAGCACGTTCATGATCACGAAGGCCGACAATTCGGCGGGGCCCATCTCACCAAACCCGAGGAGGCCCGGCAGCGCGCTGTGGAGCACGGCCCACGAGAGCAACCCACCGGCGGTCGCGCTCACCGTTCGGCCCCCGTGGTCGTCCCCTATCGATGAGGGGGTCGCCGGTGAACGGGCGTTTTTCCGTGTGAAGAGACCGCGAATGGTGAGACCCAGGGCGACCAACATCCACAGGCCCGTGAGGGCGACCGCCGCCGACAGCGAGGTCAACAGCAGGGTGCTCAATGACTGGGTAGACAGCCCAACGCCCATTCGAATCAGCGGCGTCAGCACGTAGCACAGCGCGAAGGTGCCCCCCATCCAAACCGCGGCCGCGCCCGCGAGCCGGACGGGGCGGAAGGAGACGCGCTCCTGGCGACCGGTCGCCCGGCCCTCGCCGCCGGTCGCGCCGCCCTCGCCGCCGCCCGGGCCGGCCGGTGGCTCTGCCCTGCGGCGGCAGCGGGAGCGGGTCGGGGGGCGGCTGGAGCGCTGCCGGTTGGGGTCGTAGCCCCAACCCGTCACGGGCCTGTCGGGTTCCTCGTTCTCCCCTCACCGCTCCCTTCCCTGCTCTCCTCCGAGTTCCCTTCCTGGTGGGAAGCCAGGTCTTCACCCGGGACGCTCCGGCGATAGAGACAAGAGGCGGGAGACAAGAGGCGGGAGACAAGAGGCGGGAGACAAGAGGCGGGAGACAGGAACCGAGAGGAGAGAACTGCGGCGCAGAAGAAAGGTAGGGTGGGGAGTGGATGGGCAGTGGTTTATACTGGTGCTCTATCATTGAGCTACCCTGTCTGAGACAGGGGCGGGAATCAAACCCGCGTCCCCAGTTGGAGTTAAAAAGAGAAGGATGCCCATCCGGTGCCACCCCGTCCCCCTGTAACCCGTTGACGGATGCACGCAGATTCAGGCCGCTCCAAGAAAAGCAATCTCCCCCCCTGAGGGCGGTCCCACGCGGATGCC
>CAYXGP010000536.1:0-2445 GCA_964464515.1 uncultured Enterobacterales bacterium | reverse complement strand
GGGAACCTCCCGAATCGCTCAGGCTCGACTACTCCCGGCCGGACCTCCTGTCCGTAGACCACGGCGCCGAGGAGCGTGACCAGCATCAACGCCAGCGGGAAGACGTCTGCCGCGGCGGTGATCGGCTGCGCGAGGAGCTGCTCCGGGGCAGCCCAACCCGGCGTGGCGCCCGGCGAGATCTCGCCGCTGGGGATCTCCAGGGCGTCGATCGGCCGCGGCCCACCCGCGAGGAGGAGCGCGTTCTGCGGCTTCAGGTCCCCGTGTACGCGGCCCCGGAGGTGGAGCTGCCCGACCGCCTCCCCGAGCGCAGCGATCGCGCCGGCGACCGCTGTGCGGTCCACCGTCCAGGCCAGGCTCCGGGCCTCGCGAACCACCCGCGCGGTCCGCTCCCCGGACTTCAGGGGCTCGGCGTACCAGTGGTCTGAGTCGGTCTGGTGGTGAATCATCGCCCCAAGCGTGTCGAGCAGGGTCTCGAAGCCCAGGGGGCGCTGTCCCTGGGATCGCTGTCCCCGGGATCGCTGTCCCCGGGGTCGCTCTCCGGGACCCGCGGCTGAGACGATGAGCGGAGGACCCGAATCCAGCGGGATCTCCAGGTGGAGACGTCGATCCGCCACGGAGCGAGCCGCCTCCGGATCCGGGGCCAGCGCGACGGCGGCGGTCATCGCCACGCGCTCGGACGGGCGTGTGAGCGCGGCCCGATCCTCTGCGCGCAGCAGGGGGCTGGTCACGCCCAGGATCCGCGCGAGCAGTGTCTCCCCCATCAGCGCCTGTATCGATCCAGCGGTCCTGTACGCCGTCCCCGATGCCGTGATCCCGTCCGCTCGCGCGCGGCGACTCACCGCAGCGTCGAGGGCGTCGAGGGCCGCGACCAGATCGGGAGCGAGGGTGGTGATGTCCGGGTCTCGCAGGCGACGCAGCACCGCGGCGCGCACCGACGCCGAGCGTGCCACGGACAGGACCAGGGGCAGCCCGTCCGGCGCCGCGCCGATGGAAACCACGACATCGGGCCGCTGGCGGAGGGCCACGCGGGGATGCACCGTCACCGGGCGGTCCCAGTAATGATCCGTCAAGAAGATGCCCGCGAAGAACTTCATGCTCTCTCCAATTCGATGCTCGAGACGGGTACTCGCGCTCAAGGGAGCCGACCGGTTAGCCGCCCCGATGCCCTTCTACTACGCCACATGTACCCGCGGACTCGAATCCACCCTGGAGGCGGAGATCCGCGCTCTCGGCGGTCAGAGCATCCGCGCGAAGAGAGGCGGCGTGGCATTCAGCGGGAAACGCAGACTGGGGTATGCCGCCTGTCTGTGGTCTCGAACCGCGACCCGGGTGTTGGAAGAGATCACCCGCGGCCATGCCCGAACCCCAGACGACCTCTATCGCCTGACCCAGCGCGTGGATTGGGGCCCTCTGCTGACTCCCCGTCAATCTCTGGCCGTGCACACCTCACTCAACAGTCCGAGATTCAACCACAGCAGATTCGTGTCTCAGCGGGTAAAAGACGCCATCGTCGATCAATTCCGGGACCGAACCGGTCAACGCCCGGACGTCGATCTCCGTGACCCGGATCTCCCGCTCAAGGCGGTGATTCAAAACGAACGGGTGACGCTGAGCCGTGATCTCGCCGGGACCAGCCTGCACAAGCGCGGATGGCGGCCCGTTCAGGTCAAGAGCCCATTGAACGAGGCCATCGCCGCCGGGTTGCTTCAGCTGTCCGGTTGGACGTCCGGTACACCACTGTGCGATCCACTCTGTGGGTCGGGCACCTTCTTGATCGAGGCGGCTCACATCGCCGGAGATCGGGCTCCGGGATTGAGGAGAACCTTCGCCTTCGAGCGTTGGACGGACCTCGACCAGCGTTGCTGGGCCGAGCTCAAACAAGACGCAGAGAGGCGCTGGAGAGAAGGCCGCGCCAGGATCGGCCCGCTCTCTGGGAACGACCGCCATGGAGGAGCGCTGCAGATCGCCCGTGACAGCGCTGCGCGGGCTGAGGTGGCCGACCTCATCACCTTTCACGAGGGTGACATCGGAGACTATGTTCCACCACAGCGCCCTGCGTTCGTGGTCTCCAACCCTCCATTCGGCGTCCGACTGGGTGAGGGCGAAGACCTGGAGAACAGCTGGTACCGATTGGGCGTCTTTCTCAAAGAGCGCTGCCCTGGTTCCCAGGCCTGGATCCTATCTGGAGATCCTGCTCTCAGTCGTAAGCTGCATATGAAGACCGGCGGGCGGCATCCGGTCATGAACGGCCCCCTGGACTGCCGGTGGCTGAAATACGACATCCGAGACCGCCCCCAATAGACAACACCAGGCCCTGCTGGTCATCACCACAACCTCCTCGGCGGGCACCAGTAAGGCCGCTCCAGGGAAAGAAGTCTCCCATGATCGGCGTGAGAGGGTAGTCGAGGGGTAAATCACTTTGCGAATCGCTTGATAAGGACCCAG
>CAYXGP010000535.1:0-2457 GCA_964464515.1 uncultured Enterobacterales bacterium | reverse complement strand
CGAGCCAACGAACAATCAGGCCGAGCGAGACCTGCGACCAGCCATGCTGTGGAGGAAGGGTTCATTCGGCACGCGCTCCGAGGAGGGGAGCCTGTTCGTTGAGCGAATACTCTCTGCAGCTGCCACCTGTCGGAGGCAGAGTCGGTCACTCCTCGACTGGCTGGCTCAAGCCGTCAAGGCTGCAGCGGGACTTATCCCCGTGCCGACTCTGGTGCCTGCTGCATCGTGAGCTTTCAAGCCCCCTGAACGATTACGCGAGAGATGGAGGACAAAGCAACCTTCTCGATCGGTCTCAGTACGGCCCAGAGGCCGGCCGGCGTCGCATGACCCATCGCGCGCCTCGAGCTGGACCCAGTCAGGGGCTGGTGATTGTCTTTTTGGACCAGTCGACCCACGAGCTTTTCCAACGGCGGCTTCGACATCTTCACCATCCCGATGCGGTGGCTCGTGCTCGGGAGTATAGACGAGGGCGTTATCGCTGGCCCCTTCCACGGAGCGACACCACGGCGATGCGGTCCAACGTGACGGTGGGGAGCAGCTCGGAGTATGAGATAACGGGGACACGGGGGATGATCGGCTTGATGAGTCGGCGCAATGGTCCCCGCACAAGAGGCGGTGTCATGATGACGATCTGTCCGGTTCCCTTCCACCGCTCAACGGCATCGCGAAAGCGCACGATGAGCTTTCGGAGATTCTCGGGCTCGACCGTTAAGCTCGTCCTGCCGCTCTTATCAATGAGAATTCCTTTTGACAGCGTTTCCTCTACATCGGGGGCACAGCCGATGTAGGAAATGACGCCGCCCATTCCCGAGTAGCGCCGGGTGATGTGACCGGACATTCGCTGCCGGGCAAGCTCGGTCAGGACCTGGTCGTCGTTGACCCGGGATGCGTTCAAGGTCAGGCCCAGCAAGATCCCCGGGGCGTCGCGGACGCTCAGCCCCTCGCTGAGTAGGTTTCGAAACACCGAGAGCACCGTCGGCCAGCTCAGGCCGGAGGCCGCCAAAGCTTCCAGCAGGAGGGGATCGGTCTGCCGCAGCTGCTGTCTGATCTGCTCGAGCTGGGGAAAGGCGAAGATCTGGTGGGCATTTAGGGTTGCCAGATCGCTGAAGTGCGTCCTGAGGACTGCACTGTGATCGACGACCGTGTAGCCGAGACCCTTGGCCTCGGCCTTCAGTGCTGGCACGATCCAGTAGGCGTCCACACCAAAGACGGGATCTCGCACAGGCTCGCCATCCAAGGGAGGCAGGTCCGAGCTGGCTCTCATCGCCATGTGATGCTGAGGCTGGAGCCGAGCCCTGCCGAGCTCTTCTCCCCGGAGCAGGATCCGATAGTCATTCGGGTCTAGGTGAAGGTTATCGCGGATGTGTACGGGGGGTAGCGCCAGCCCCAGATCTTGGAGCAGCTGATTTCGCATCAGCCCGATCCCCTCGCACAAGGACCCTTTCTCGGCGAGCCCGGTGAGGTTCGCGCCCAGCTCGATACACAGCTCCGCAGGTGCGACCCAGCCTTCAAGGCTGACGCTCGGCTCGCTCTGGCCCCGGAGAGGCGCGGAACGAGGAGAGGTGGCCCGGGCGCTGCGGGCAGGGACCATGGGTTCGAGCGACGTCAGCCACTTGGAGAGCGCACCGAGTCGGGCGCGAAGCTCGGCGGTCTGCTTCAGGTCCAGCCCAGCCTTGTGAGCGGATGTCGAGCCGGATGAGCGGGGGGGAGCGCCGGCCACGCGACTCAACAACTGGGACAGCGCCTGCTGGGAACTGGGCTTTTCCGGGTCGGCCCCAAGCTGAGCTGCCAGGGTGGACCCCAGCTCACTGCGGTTGTGGGCCCGTTCGAAAATTCCGAGTAGGGCCCGGAGCTCTGCACGAAGCTGGTTGACGCCTGCCCAATCGTCGAGAGAGGGCAGCGGGGGCGGCCTGCCGCTCGACGCGGCCAGCAGGAGAGCCTGGGCACCTTCATCGAGACCGCTAGAGGCATCGCCCGAGGGGAAGAAGCGAGGTGTGAGCTGCCAGGTGTCTTCGTGCAGGGCTGTGAGCGCGCGTTTCAGGCTCTCGGGACGATCCGTGACAGCGCGCTGGTGGAGACAGATCAGCTCGATGTCTCGGAGCCTCCTCTGAAGCGGCAACAGCGTCTCAGCGCGTTTCAGCCAATCGAGCACGAGGTTGAGGGACGGGGTGGTCATGGTTCGGCTCGTTCTTGCGAGAGGATGGGGCACGGCGACTCATTGAGCCCCCCACAGCGGAAAATCCGGGGTGCTCGAGCCCCGCTTTACGTAGCACGAACTCCTCAGGGAGCCGGTGGTGGGCCCTCGGCATACATCCTCGTGGAGATCTTCAGGGCGTGCGGGCACGATGTTCAGCCGCGTCTGTTGGGTGGCGAGACACCTGTGGTTCCTTGCGTGGAGAGTGAGCCCGTCTTATTCATGAGGGGGGAGGACGGTCCCCGCACGGGAGGCAGCTGGTG
>CAYXGP010000534.1:0-2466 GCA_964464515.1 uncultured Enterobacterales bacterium | reverse complement strand
ACGTCAGGAGAAGCAAGAATATCCCGTTTTAGCCATAACCGGAGTCACTGAATCAAAACCCTCAGCCTCTACGAGGCCAGCCTCATCGTCATAACTATATTGGGCCTGGAACGTTCCTGCGATGGATATCCTCTCCTCGTCCTCGAATAGAGGAAAGGCACCATCCAATCCCAGAGAATCGCATCCACTGAGGATGAGAATGCCCAGACCACCAGTCAAGACTCGTCGCCACACAGAGACCCCTGGTCCAAACCAACCAGTCCCCCTGCCTGAAGAGAACAGTGGGCCTTGTTGACGGCTGTGATTTCGGACAGGGGGATGGCGTGTGGCACGGTTCACTTCCTCACGATCATAACGTCGCGGGGGGTGGGATCTCATGCGGGTCTGAGGACGTTGGCGGGGGACTCCGGGCTGCGAGGTGCGCCCTCATGGGGCCGTGAACCCTTCGGCCGTGGCGGCTTCGGACAGGCGCCGGTCAAAGCCAAGGAACTGAACATCGGCGCCGAACCTGCCGCGGAGCATGAGCGCCCCGGCGAGGTGGATGGCGTCGAAGCCCCGGAGCGCGTGGTTGTGGGCCAACTCTCCGGCGTTCAGCGCCAGCGGTTCGGTGACGCCGACCACCGCGATCTCCTGCCAGTCGCGGTCGATCTGCTCCACCAGGGCAAGCGCCTGCTCTGCGCCGATGTGTCCCTCCCGGGTCCGCCGGGCGATCGCGGAGCGGAGCTCGGGATAGGCGATGACGCTGGTTCCGATGAGGGCGGCGCCACTCACCACGGCTTCTACCTCGTCTGACCCTTCCTCCTCTACATACAGCTTCACCAGCGCGCTGGTGTCGAGGTAGACGATCACCGCTCCCGGTCCTCAAGGATGATCTCGGAGACGGGCTTTCCGGGGAGCTTGAGCTTGCGCTCACCGAGGCCCAAACGGTAGCCGGGGGTGCCCTTGGGCATCCGGATCACGTCGGCATCGACAGCCGGGCCGATCCGCGCGATGGGCTCTCCATCGGGAGCGGTCACAGTCACGACCTCGCCGCGCCGCGCATCGTCGATGACGTCAGACAGCGACCCTGTGATTTCGGACTGGGGGATGGCGCGTGGCACGGTGACTCCAGTGGTACGGTAGCACGCGGAGGGGCGGCCAACCCACAGTTCAGTCCCATGGGCTTCGTCGTGCCACGCTCGAGGATTGGTGCCAGACGGTGGAGGTTGCCAACTCAGTGGCCCTACCCGTGGGGTAGGGCGTCCCGCAGGCACGCTGTTGCTGCTACTGGACGGAGCCCCGGGGAAACCAATCCGGACCAGAACCTGTACAACCGACCTGTACAGAACGGGGTTCCAGAAGGCGAAAGCCCCGCCCGGATCGAAATCCTGACGGGGCTGAATGGTACTCCCAACGGGAGCAACCGTGCCGAGCGCAGCGAGGTCGAGCACACGAGCTGGCGAGTGTGCGAGAGGGCGGTAGTACGACTCCCGAAGCGCCAAAGAAAAACCCCTGAGATTGAAGTGATCTCAGGGGTTTACATTGAAAAAAGTACTCCCAACGGGAGTCGAACCCGTGTCTCCGCCGTGAGAGGGCGGTGTCCTTGGCCTCTAGACGATGGGAGCAAGGACTGCTCGCGGAGCAAAACGCGCTCACGGAGCAAAGCTGATGGAAGGTGATTGGGCCACTAGGGCTCGAACCTAGACTCTTCGGGGCCAGAACCCGACGTGTTGCCAATTACACCATGGCCCATCAGTTCAACATCAAGGATGTCAACGCTCGCTGATCGCGCGGTGCAGATCAGGGTGGAAGAAACCTTCCAGCATCAGAGCACCCGACAGCTAATCGTGGTCTGGGGGGGTGTCAAGCCCCCGAAGCGGATCTGCTCTCCGGTCAGGTGAAGTCGCTGCCGTCGCAGTTCTGGTCCGTACCGTCGCCGATGAACTCGAGCCCGTCCGGGTTGACCTGGGGGTCGGTGTCGTCGCAGTCGGTGCCGCCGTGGTCTGAGCTGTCGAAGCCATCACCGTCGGCGTCGTACTCATCGGCCGGGCCGTCGCAGTCCTGGTCGATCCCGTCGTAGGGTGTCTCGTCGGCGCCCGGGTTCACCGCGGGATCGGTGTCGTCACAGTCGGTGCCCCCAGCCTTCGTGGCGTCGAAGCCGTCGGCGTCGGCGTCGGCGTCGCTGCCGCCGTCACAGTCGGCGTCTACGCCGTCGTACCAGACCTCGGCGGCGCCGGGGTTGACCGCGGCGTCGGCGTCGTCACAGTCGTCTCCGCCGGCCTTCGTGGCGTCGTGACCGTCGCCGTCGGCGTCGACCAGATCGGAGCCGTCACAGTCCTGGTCGATCCCGTCGTAGGGTGTCTCCTCGGCGTCGGGGTAGACCGAGCTGTCAGCGTCGTCGCAGTCGGTGCCGCCGTGGCTGCTGCTGTCGGCGCCGTCGGCGTCCGCGTAGAAGTCGCTGCGGCCGTCAAAATCGCAATACAACCC
>CAYXGP010000533.1:0-2474 GCA_964464515.1 uncultured Enterobacterales bacterium | reverse complement strand
ACAATTGCCTCACCAAACGAGAAATCCAAGAGTTGGCCGCAAACTATCTTTTAGACTCTTATGACGAAGCGGGGCACAGCATTGGCGACCTTGCAAAGATGGTTAAAGAAACACCCATCGATGAAACTGGTTGCCACGTTCCCCAGCCGCAACAAGCATTGTATTATGGTATGGTTGATCAAACAGATGTTCTTCACCCCATGCCAGAATATTATTTTTATACCCGCGAATGCTCCTATGAATATAACACCCTTGAAGTGAAAGAAGAAGTGCGATAATGACAAAACAATATACTAATGAAGAAATTAAGGAAGAAACCCAAAAAGCCGTTAAACGCATCTTTGGTGACTCTTTGGGTTTCCTTGATTTTAACGAGCCGAGCCGTAACCATGTTTATGGTAGCACTGGCGAACAAACGTTGTGTGAATCGATTTACACTCCAGAAGAAGATGCAGGTGAATGGTCGCCAACTTCGGCAACCATCATTAACCATGAACATGGTATCCCCGGTGCAAACAACAACACCTTGATCGAGGCATGGTTTGAAGTGTCTGATATGCTACCCGATGATTATTATGTAGAACAGCTTAACGGCGCAATCTCTGCAGTTTATAAACTTAGATAAAAGGAGGCAATTATGCCATTAGAAAACACACAAGAAGCAAGCACCCCAATCGTTCACATCGAAGTCGAGTTAAGCGGCAGCGCAACCATGACTTTCAAAGGAGAGCTTGAAGGTGCAAAGCCAATGGCGTTTAAGCATCCCCGTGATGCCGAGGCACATGCCCGTCACATGGGCTTTGACACCATCACCCGTAAAAGCCATCCTCAGTATTTTGCTGAGATCCCGTGGTATTCACCTTATTATATAACGGCAAAAACATGGACACAGGAATAATAATGGAATCAGAACTTATCGGAAGATATGAATTACGTAGCATCACTGGTGACGGGCAAATCGTCGTGGGTATATATGATACCCTCGATGAAGCGTTGGACGCAAAAGATTATCGCATGCGCTCCCAAGACTTGCCAATGGTGATCTACGATGCGCTAACAAGCCAGCCCATCTTACCAATGGTGCGGAAATCGAAGTATGAATAATAAACAATTTAATGATAACCTCAGTAAGTTAGAGGCATGGGCAATAACCAAACGCCTTGAAGTCTGCACAGGCTATGGCGTTGATGCTTACTACCATGATGAAAGACACGTTGTATATGATAAGAAACTCAGACAGAAGAAGCATCAAATTTATTCTTTACTCCACGAGTGTGGACACGCCTTGGCATTCCAAAGTAAACAAAGCTACAAGAACAATTTTCCTACCCTCCACAAACATCGTTTCAAGGAAGCGAAGATTAACAAACGGCGGAATCTCTTTAAGGTGGAAACCATCATCGAAGAGTGGGATGCATGGAGGCGCGGGTTCAAGCTAGGGGAACGATTGCAAATAGACCTAGACAAAGAAGATTATTTTAACTATGCATCACGTTGGGTGATGACTTACGTTCGGAGAGCAGTATAATGGAATATAATAAAAAACTCGTCATGGCTCATATTTTTGATTTGATTTGTTGGTTCACCCTCGGCATGGTCGTCGGGGCTTATTGTTTATAGGAGACACTATGCGTAAATTCACTCAATCAATCTTAGGTAAAGGCGTTACGTTCACGCAGCTTGAGAAGTTCCGCGACAAGAAAGGTCGCATTGATTTCAACCGCGTGGAGGTTGATGGTATCATCATCGAGAACGATGGCTACCTCTGCACCATCCGTGGTTGGGATGGCAAGATCCACAAGAACGTGGAGACTTGCGAAGTCACACCTTGGCCAACCCCTCGCATCCCGCAGGGTCTTGACATGCCATGCGTCGATTGATCTTGATGGGCATCTTCATCATTCTGGCGACTGCCCACAACAGGCTAGAGCGCAAGCATGAGCTACTCATGGACTGCTATGTAAACTCTAGCTACTCACTTGACGAATGCATATCGTTCGTCACACTAATCTGGAAACTCTAACCGCATCTCGCGGGAGAGAATAAATAAAAAGGTAAAAACAAATGACCACTATCAGATATACAAATAAGACAGTAGTAGACAGTAACAACATCATGTGGACAATGGACTACGACAAAGCAGACAACACCGTCACCATTACCAGTGACTACGCAGTGGCAGGTAGCTGTGCTATCCTTAGCCACACCAGCCTAGACAATGGCCTTGGCCAAGACATACCAACAGCAGTCATTGATAGCGCAGACTACATGCTTAATGACGACGTGGATGAGGATACAGCTTACTACGTTGCACAGATACTAGACAGAGCGTTTAATCAATAGAGAGGCTTTGCAAGGGGTAGGCAGGGGGGGGCCCCCCCCCCCCCCCCCCCCCCGGCGGAAACGAGGTGCCGAGTAGGGGGGGGGGTTTTGAAAAATACCCCGTTCACGCGGGACACCCCCCAAAAAATCCA
>CAYXGP010000532.1:0-2475 GCA_964464515.1 uncultured Enterobacterales bacterium | reverse complement strand
CGACAACGACGACAACGACGACAACGACGACAACGACGACGACGACGACCGGGACCACAGCCAACATTGGAACGCTCGCTGAGGTCGTCACCCCCCTCTGCGAAGACTTCAATGAGCCCATTCCGGACGACTACAACGAAGGGGGGATGCAGAAAATCGAACTCTCCGCATACCCCGACGCGGTGTGCAACGACGGCACACCGGCGACGCTCTACGTCCGACGAGCCACGGAGAAGACACAAGCCAACCGTTGGGTGATCTACTTCAAGGGCGGTGAGCAGTGCACGAACTGGGAGACCTGCGCTGAGCGCTGGTGCAACCAGACTGAACGCATGACGAGCAACGGCTCCGGGCCATCAAAGGCTGTCGGTGGGATCTTCGCGCCTGGAGATGAGAACAATGTCTTCAAGGACTGGAATCAGGTCTACGTGCCATACTGCACCTCCGACCTGCACTCTGGTACTGGCGATGCGGCTGAGCTCTCTCATCCGACCGGCGAGGGTCCCAGCTATACGACCCACTTCAAGGGACACCATGTGGTCGACGCGGTCTACGACGAGCTGGAGGCTGGCGCGGTGTCGGACGACGGTGCTCAGACCATGCCGCTCCTCGCCGACGCGGATCTGGTTCTCATGATCGGGAGCTCGGCCGGCGGGGGCGGCGTGTCGCTGAACCTCGACCGCGTCGCGGATCGCTTTCCCGATGTAGATATCCGAGGGATCATCGACAGCCACGGCTTTCCACAGACGGAGCACTTCCCAGATGAGGGTTCAGGCACGGCTCCGGAGGACATCTCTGGCTTCTTGCAGTCGACCTGGGATACCACCTATGTTCCGCTCTGGCAGTCACGCCCCGATGAGAGCTGCCAGGAAGCCAACCCGGAGGGGAGCGAGACAGCGTGGCTCTGCATGGACACAGCCTACCTGCAGATGAACCACCTCACGACGCCTTTCTTTCTCCGACAGGACGAGCTTGACAGCAACCTCTCGGCGGCCTTCCGGGCTCCCGCTCCTGATGGTTCGGGGGCCACCGATGAGGCATACTCCACCGCGGTAGCCACCTACCTGATCGCTGTCTCTCAAGCCCATATCGACGGCATCGAGGCGGCCGGAATTGAATCAGCGCCAGGTATCTTCGGCCCGCGCTGTGAGCGTCACACCGCCTTGACAAGCGATACCTACTTCATCGACGACGTCATCACCAGCGGCGCCACAGAGAGCAGCTTCCAGGATGCTGTCATCGACTGGCTCACGGGAAGCGACGCGCTCTGGCTCGATCCCCCGGGAGAGGGAGCGATGGACCGCTGCCCGTAGGCGGCTCATCGGGGATGATCGAAAGAGGCGCTCCCTTCGCCGATTACTTCGTCTCCCACCGACTGCCTTCGCCGAGCAGCGCAGATGCGTTGCCGGCGTCCAACCAGGCACCCGCCTCAGGGCGCTCGAGCAGGTGCCAGTCGAGGAACGCGAGAACAGACGAGGTGATGGCTGTGTTCAGCGCCTCCACGTGGGGCTTGTCGATGTCCAGATGTTCCAGATTGAAGGTGTTGTGCGTGAACGGGCTCTGATCATCCCCGGAGTAGAAGAGTCGCTTGTCCCCAGCCGGCATGTATCCATATGGTTTGAGTCGATCCTCCGCGACCATTCCGTTGGCCTCGTCAAACACGCCCGTGAGCATCAACATTGGGCCGACGACTTCGTCCCACGATGTCCCAGTCACAGGAGGCTCGTAGAACTCCTCATCATACCAGTTGGAGAAGCCCGGTCCCTGCGCAGACAGGGCCACAAATGCGCCGATATCGGGCCCCGGGGTCACCCGGTACGCCTCCATGCCGACCGCGATGATCCGGCTGCCGCCTGCGAGCTGCATCGGAGTCGTGGAGCCCCCGGACCAACCCGCGACCCCGATCCTGGAGGTGTCGAAGTCGACTTCAGCCCCGATCTTTCCGCTCTTGAGCAGATCGATGACGGCGAGTGTATCGCCAGGGCGACAGATCCCCACAGATTGGAATGTGTTGAATGTCCCGGGCTCGAAGCCCTCCGAGTCGCTGCCCAGGGTCGCGTCGACACAGTCGGCAGGGTCGGTGACGCCGAACTCTATACAGAGGGTCGCGAGCTGCTCGTCCGTCGGAGCGACATGGGACATGTGAATGACAGCATAGCCAGCGCTCGCGAGGACTTTACTCCAGGTAGCGTGGCTGGTGCGCCCCTCGTCTGCTTCCCGCCATGTTCCGGCATGCGACCAGATGACGACTGGCCGCGGTGCGGGCGCGTCGTCGGCCCACCGGATCAAGAGCGGGACGTCCCGCCCGGCTGGTCCGGTCACGATCCCGTCCGCCTCGATTGTCCGAAGATCGCTGTAGGATCCCTCGGGGACATAAGCGTAGTCGGCCGTGGTCTTCGTCCCCGTGGCACCAGTGGTACCAGTCGGCCTCGGTCATCGTTCCGCCCATGAGCCGTAAATCTCCACCGCTTGGGC
>CAYXGP010000531.1:0-2479 GCA_964464515.1 uncultured Enterobacterales bacterium | reverse complement strand
GGCATCCGCGTGGGACCGCCCTCAGGGGGGGACATTGCTTTTCATGGAGCGGCCTTATCAGGGGAGAGTCGACCGTTGGAGCAGCGATGCGTACAGCCATCTCCCTCACCTGGTTCGCGGGACTCGTTCTCCTCCCGTCTGGCTGTCGAGCTTCATCCGGGCCTCGGCTGGAGGTGGCTGCCCCCGCTGCACATCCCGGGGCCGAGCCCATCTCCGGAGCTTCCCTCCACGCGATCACAGCGGCGCTGCAGGCGCTTCCGGAGGAATATGTCCCGCGGACTCGCCATCGGCTCAGCGACGGCCGGCCGCGGTACACCAACCGGCTGATTCTGGAGGGCAGTCCATACCTGCGACAGCATGCCCACAACCCGGTCAACTGGTATCCGTGGGGTGACGAGGCGTTCGACGCGGCGCGCTTGAGAGATGTACCGGTGCTCCTCTCCGTCGGCTACTCCACGTGCCACTGGTGCCACGTGATGGAGGAGGAGTCGTTTGAGGATGAGGAGATCGCGGCACTTCTGAACACACGCTTCGTGGCGGTCAAGGTCGATCGTGAGGAGCGGCCAGACGTCGACGCCGTCTACATGGCCGCTGTCCATCGCCTCACCGGCCGCGGAGGCTGGCCCATGACGGTCTTCCTGACCCCCGATCGGGAGCCGTTCTACGGCGGCACCTACTTCCCCGCGCGAGATGGCGACCGAGGGGCGCGGATCGGATTCCTGACGCTCCTTGAGCGCATGGTGGATGTCTACTCTCAGCAGCGCTCAGACGTCGCGGGGGTCAGCGCGGAGCTGAGGGTGATGATCTCCGGCGAGCTGTCCGGACCGCCTCCTGGAGAGGATCTACCGGGTCTCGATGTGATCGATGCCGCCGTGCAGATGTATACGGCACGCTACGACTCTGAGAGCGGTGGTCTGCGTGGGGCGCCGAAGTTTCCCAGCTCACTGCCTGTGCGGGTGCTGCTGCGCCACCATCGACGAACGGGGGAGCCGCACGCCCGGGTGATGGCTTCGCACACGCTCATGCGCATGGCGGCGGGCGGGATGTTCGATCAGGTCGGCGGCGGGTTCCATCGCTACTCAACCGACGCTCGCTGGCTGGTTCCGCACTTCGAGAAGATGTTGTACAACAACGCGCTGTTGGTGCTCGCCTATCTGGAGGGGCATCAAGTCACGGGGGATCCGGGTCTGGCGTCCGTCGCTCGACGGGTCCTCGACTACATCGCACGCGAGATGCAATCGGTGAACGGTGGGTTCTTCTCGGCGACCGACGCCGATAGCCTCACACCGAATGGACACCGTGAAGAGGGATGGTACTTCACCTGGACACCAGAGGAGCTGCGTGAGGGGCTCGGCAGTGAGACCGCAGCGCGCTTCAGCGCGTTCTACGGCGTAACGAGGACGGGGAATTTCGAGGGTCGGACCATCTTGCATGTTTCCCGTCCGGTCTCCGAGGTAGCAAGCGAGCTGGGACTGTCCGCGACGGCCCTGGAAGCGGAGATGACGTCGGCCCGAGAGACCCTCCTCAAGATCCGCTCCGGGCGTCCAGCCCCGCTGCGGGATGAGAAGATCCTCGCTGGCTGGAACGGACTGATGATCTCAGCCTTCGCGCGCGGATCGCTGGTGCTCGGCGATGCGGAGCTGGCCCGACGAGCGGCGGCGGCGGCGAACTTCGTGCTCGAACACATGTTTGTATACGATCAACTACGTCGTAGCCATGTCGAGGGCCTCTCTCGGCATGCGGGTTTGCTGGAGGATCACGCGTTCCTCATCCAGGGCCTGCTGGATCTGTTCGAGGCCACGGGGGAGGCGCGCTGGCTACAGGAGGCGCTCGCGCTCGAGAGGGCGGTCGAGGCCAGGTTCGCCGATCCGAACCGTGGGGGGTGGTTTCGGACTCCCTCGGACGGTGAGGCGCTGCTGGCACGGGAGCGCCCCAGCCGCGACGGCGCCATCCCATCGGGAACATCCGTTCAGATACTCAACCTGCTCAGAATCGCGCAGATTACCACTGCGGAGGAGTTCACGAGGCGCGCCGAAGCGGCGCTTCGCGGCGTGGCGGTCATCGCCGAGCGCGAACCTACGTCCCTCTCCGAGCTACTCCTCGCGATTGACTGGAGAGCGGGCACTCCCACCGAGATCCTCATCGTCACGCCGAAGGGTCGCGGGCAGGCTGAGCCGCTGCTGGCCGAGCTACGCCAGGTGTTTCTACCGAATTCCGTGCTGATCGTAGCTGGGGAGGCGGAGCTGCCTGAGCTCCGGTCGCTCACACCCCTGGTTCGCGGCAAGCGGGCCATCGAGGGGCGGGCGACCGCCTATGTCTGTGAGCAGGGACGCTGCGAGCTCCCGACATCCGAGCCTGCGGTGTTCCGTGCGCAGCTCGCCGCGCGTAGCAGGGCGTCGGTTGACGGTCGAGAAGGGGGGTTGTAGATGCTGAGCAGGCCCCCATAGCTCAGCTGGATAGAGCAACGGCCTTCTAAGCC
>CAYXGP010000530.1:0-2491 GCA_964464515.1 uncultured Enterobacterales bacterium | reverse complement strand
CCCCCGTGTAAATTATTTGGTTTGTCCTTGGCTGAGGTATCAACGCCGCCAGCTTGCTCCCCGGGCTCCACCGCGTGCCCCAGATCGGCCAGCAGATCGGCGGCGGCGCGCACCGCGTCGGCGATCACCGGGTCGACGGCGGCGAGCGGGCTCTGTGTGATCACGCGGATCCGCAGCGGCTCGGGCCGGCGCCCGCAGGCGGCCAGCAGGCTGTCTTCGGGCGGGGTGCGCGGATCGTAGCTGCGGCCCAGGAGCACGTCGAGCATCGCCGCGGAGTCGCGAACCGTGCGCGCCACGCAGTTGCCCGCGGCGATCCCGTGGGGGTCGGTGGCCGCGTAGAAGGCCGGCAGCAGGTCGCGCGAGGGCTTGTGGCCGTGCAGGTGACAGAAGGCCGCGGGGATGCGGATCGATCCCGCGCCGTCGGAGGCGTGCGCGAGGGGCAGCAGGCCCGCGGCGACGGCGGCGGCGGAGCCTCCCGAGGACCCCCCGCAGGTGAGATCGGTGCGCCAGGGGTTGCGGCACGGCGGGTGGATGTCGGTCTCGGTCACCGGGAGGATGGCGAACTCGGAGGTCTGGAGCTTGCCCACCAGCGTGAACCCCCCGGGGCGGGCGCGGCGGGTGAGGGGACCGTCCACCGGCGTCCACAGCCAGCGGGTGGCGCGGGAGCCCATCTGGGTGAGCGCGCCGGCGACGGGATCGACGTCCTTGATGCCCAGGGGGACCCCGTGGAAGACGCCGGCCGGATCCGCGCGATCGAGCCGACGGGCGGCGCGGCGGGCGCGCTCGGGCCAGGTGCGGGTGAAGGCGCGGAGGTCGGGCTCGCGGGCGGCGATGCGCGACAGGCTGGCCTCGAGGGCCTCGGTCGGCGTGGTGCGACCGTCGCGGATGGCGCAGGCCAGCTCGAGGGCGGAGGGGAGGGGAGGCATGTCCCGTACCCTACTCAGATCCCGTACTTCTTGCGCTTGCGCCAGAACGTGGGGCGGCTCACGCCGAACAGCTCGGCGGCCCGGCCGATGTTGCCGTGGGCCTGCGCCAGCGCGCGGCGGATGCGGGTCGCCTCGTCGGGCTCGGCGGTCGGCGCGTCGACCGGCGTCGCGGTGGACTCGCGGAATTCCGGGGGGAGGTCGCGCGGGGTGAGCTCGGCGCCGCGGCCCACGGCGAAGGCGTACTGCACCACGTTGATCAGCTCCCGCACGTTCCCCGGCCAGCGATGGTCCAGCAGCGCGCGCATGGCGTCGGGCGAGACGCGGTGCAGGCGGCGGGGCCCCTTGCGGTTGTGCTGCGAGATGAAGTGCCACAGCAGCAGCTCGACGTCATCCCGTCGCTCGCGCAGGGGCGGCAGGTAGATCGGGACCACCCGCAGGCGGTAGAGCAGGTCTTCGCGAAAACGCCCGGCCTGCGCCTCGGCGCGGAGCGCCCGGTGCGTGGCGGCGACCACGCGGATGTCCACGGGGATCTCCCGCCCGCCGCCGACCGGCGTGACCACCCGCTCCTGGAGCACCCGCAGCAGCTTGGCCTGGAGGTCGGGGGAGAGCTCCGCGACCTCGTCGAGGAACAGGGTGCCGCCCTCCGCGCGCTCGAACAGGCCCTTGCGGTCGCGCGCAGCGCCGGTGTAGGCGCCCTTGACGTGACCGAACAGCTCGCTCTCCAGCAGGCTGGCGCTGAAGGCGGCGCAGTTGACGGCGAGGAACGGCCCCTCCCGCCGGTGGCTCTCGGCGTGCAGGGCGCGGGCCACCAGCTCCTTTCCCGTCCCGCTCTCGCCGCGCACGAGCACCGAGGCGTCGGTCTCGGCGACGTTTCGGATGATCCCGAAGGCGCTCAGGAGACCGGCGTCGCGCGTGACGAGCCCGTGGAACTCCGTGGCCTCGTCCAGCCAGGTGGGGGCCGGCGGCGGCGGGTGGGATCGCTGCGCCCGCTCCTCGGGGACGAGCACCTCGACGCCGCCGCGGAACGAACCGTCGGGCGCCAGGAACGCGCGACCGGTCTTGCGCACCCGCACCTGCCGGCCCGCGCGATCGAGGTAGACCAGGGGCACGTCTCGCACCTCGCCGTGCTGGGCGATGCCGCACCCGGCCATGCACTGCGGGCAGCGGTTGCTCTTGAGGCAGTGCGACCCGACGATCTCCTCCGCGGTGAAGCCGAGGAGGGCCTCGCCGTTCCACCACACGACGTTGCGATCGGCGTCCACCGCGAAGACCGCCGAGCCCTCGGGGAGCAGCCCGCCCAGCAGACCCATCGCCGAGGAGAAGCCCACGTGGGCGCCGACCTGCCGCAGCCAGCGGCGCAGCGCGTGATCCTGCATCAGACCCCCGAACGATTACTGGTTCAGTTTAACGAGCTTGAAACATAGTACGAAACGCCGCGGGCGTGAATCGGGCCGCGCGACATGGTACGGGTCTTGCGTTTCCCTCTGAACAATTCAGAGAACCACCGACAGAGAGGATAGTCGCCATAAACCACCTTCCCATGGTATCTGGCTCCCCTCCGCGAG
>CAYXGP010000529.1:0-2496 GCA_964464515.1 uncultured Enterobacterales bacterium | reverse complement strand
GATGGTGGGAGAAGGGCATCCTCGTGGGACCGCCCTCAGGTCGAGGGGGGAGATTGCTCTTCCTGGAGCGGCCTTACCTCCTCCAGAAGCCGAAACGAGGCAGGAGACGATCCGCGCCTACATCGAGGGGCTGCGACGGCTGCTCTCCGAGGGCAGCATCAACGCACGAACGGCCGTCCTCCGCTAGTGGATCCGCCGCATCAACGCCGTCGGATGAGACCTCACCATCACCTGCACCCTTACCGTCTATGCCACCGGAGCCCGGCATCGACGCGCTGCCGGTGGCTGTCGGGGCAGAGCCCGCTGCGGTGAGCGCCGCTCAGAATGAGGGGGCCAGAAGCACCGAGGCAGAACCTGGACAATGCCAGGTTCTGCCTATGGTGAGAAATGGCTCCGGCAACAGGACTTGAACCTGTGACCCAGCGGTTAACAGCCGCTTGCTCTACCAACTGAGCTATGCCGGAAGACGCTGCTATTTCTAATCCGGCCAGCATGAGTGTCAACCCCCCACCACGCCGTCCTGAGCCACTTCCCGACGCCCTCCCGCGGTGCTCCCGACCCGCCGGGTCCACCCCGAGCCGGCTGGTTCGCGCCTTCGATCATGCAGTCCGCCCCCCTCACCGATGAAGAGCTGATGGCCGCCTACCTGTGCGGGGAGCGGGCGGCATTCAGGGCGCTGTTCGATCGCTACAGCCCCCGCCTCATGGGGTACTTCGTCCGGACCGTCGGCCGCCGGGAGATCGCGGCGGACCTCGTACAGCAGACGTTCCTGCAGCTCCATCGGGCGCGCGCGGATTTCCGTCCTGGCGCGCGTGTGTCGCCGTGGCTGTGGACCATCGCGCGGAACGTGGGGCGGATGTACCTCCGCGGGCAGGCCCGCCGTCCGGAGGCGCAGTTCGATCCGGATCGCCATGGAGAGCCCTCCACCGCGCCGCGGGTCAGCTCCCCCACGGATCGACTGGTCCGGCGCGCGCTGTCGGAGCTGAACCCGGGACAGCGCGAGGTGGTCGTGCTTCACTGGTACGAGGGCCTCGCCTTCCGGGAGATCGCAGAGGTCGTGGGCGCCTCGACCTCCGCGGTCAAGCTGCGCGCCCACCGCGCGTATGCCAAGCTGCGAGAGCGGCTTAGGGAGCCCGCGTGAGCGATCCCATCTTCCAGTCCGACCGCGAGGACTACGCGGAGGCCCTGCCCCCCGAGGTGGCCGGTCGTCTGTTCGAGCGCCTCGCCACCCAGACGCTCGATGCCCCGCCCTCCCGCCGGGAGCGCCTGCGCCAGCTGCGCACCCCTGTCCGTCTGCTCGTGGTGCTCCTCTGGACCTCCCTTGGATTGCTCCTCACGCTGCTGTCGTGCGGTCCCCGCGTAGATCTCTCCGGCTGGGCGCACCTCCTGCCTGGCCTGGGTGCCGCGCTGGGGGCGCTCGCGCTGGCAGCCGCGCTGTCCGTGGTGGGCCCCCACCGGCCGTGGGGAAGCAAGCACGTCCTCGCGGCCGTCGCGGTTCTTCTGGCTCCGCTCGGGCTGTCGCTGCTGGGCTGGCCCGGCGAACCCCTCCCCGGCGCCCCCCCACCCTGGCAGACGAGCTGCTTCTGGATCGCCGCCGGTACCGCCACCCTCGTGGTGCCCGGGCCGCTGCTGGTCGATCGCACCGAGAGGCCGCTGCGGACCCGCGTGCTGGCGATGGCCGCGCTGGGGGGGCTGACCGCCTTCGCCGCGCTGAAGATCCACTGTCCCCTCAACGATGTCTGGCACCTGCTGAGCGCCCACAGCGTCGCCGGCCTGCTGGTGGCCGCCGCCCTCCTGGCGCGCGGCGTGGTTCGTGGGAGGTTTCTCGGTGCGGGGTGAAACCGCGGGAAGGGCTGCGGCATATCTCCTGTCGCACCCCATCCGGAGCCCACGATGAACGGAGCCACGTTCTTCCTCACGTCTTTCCTCGCCCTCCTCGTTCTTGGCTGCGCGCTGCGGAGCGGCGACTCTACAGCGGGAGATGCCTTCACGCCTGCGCGCGCCGACGCCGTCGCCAAGACCGATGCAGAGTGGCGGACGGACCTGGACGCCCTGGAGTACCGCATCCTCCGGCAGAAGGGCACCGAGCCTGCGTTCACCGGCAAGTATTGGGACTCCAAGGACCACGGCGTCTACCGCTGCGCTGGCTGCGGCCTCCCGCTGTTCGCCTCTCGCGCCAAGTTCGAGAGCGGCACCGGCTGGCCCAGCTTCCACAGCGCCCTCGCCGAAGACCGCTTGGGCGAGCAGGTGGATAACAAGTTCGGCATGGCGCGCACCGAGATCCTATGCAACCGCTGCGGCGGGCACCTGGGACACGTCTTCGCCGACGGCCCCGCGCCCACCGGGCTGCGTTACTGCGTCAACGGCGCCGCCCTGGACTTCACCGCGAGCGAGTGACCGATCCGCCAGCGCCCCAATCCGAGACTGACCCGACCCAGCAGTAAGGCCGCTCCAAGAAAAGCAATGTCCCCCCCTGAGGGCGGTCCCACGCGGATG
>CAYXGP010000528.1:0-2517 GCA_964464515.1 uncultured Enterobacterales bacterium | reverse complement strand
GCCCGCCCCTTGCCACTGCTCGGTGTCCGAGATGGACGAGTCGAGTAACTCCAAGGTGGCGTGTTCAGCGGAGACGGCGCCCGCCAGTGCGTTACCAATCAGCGCGCAGCTTGAGCAAGACAGCTCGGACCAACCCGCGAACACTCCGATCCCATCGGTGCCGCGAACGCTCAACTCTTCAGCGGTCAGCGTGGAGAAGTGCTGGGAGATCACGCCAAACGCTGACTCAGCCACCGCTCCGCGGCGGGTGTCGATCACCTCGCTCCGCTCGATCACCGCCGTGGACTGCGAGACGAGGAGACCGGCCGTGTGGCTGCCCTGGAGTGTGCTCTCGGTCATCCAGAGCGTGCTCCCGCTGTCAGCGACCACGCCGTAGCCGCTGTCGCTGTCGCCGTTGACCTGCGTGTCCAGGACGGCGCTGCCTTCGAGCGTGAGCTCGGATCCAGCGGCATAGACGCCGATGTTGTGGTTGCCCTGGATCACAGAGTCAGTGATGAAGGCCTCGCTCCCATCGAACACCTCGATCCCGTACCCGAACTCCCCGGCCTCGTTCATCGCGGTGTCCCGGACCTCGATCCGCTCCAACACAGCGGCCGCCTCTGTGACGCTGATACCGACGGAGTGGTTGTCCCGCACGATCGTGTCGATCGCCGTCAGCTCACCCCCTCCCTGCACGTCGATGCCCGTGCCGTAGTCACCGACTCCGTCCAGCTGGGTCTCGGACACCTCGCAGCGCTCCAGGTGCATCACCGAGGACATCCCCACGGTGATGCCGGTGTGGTGGTTTCCCTGAAAGAGCGTGTCCGTGGCCGTGAGGGTCGCCCACTTCTGGAGATTGACCCCCACCCCGTACTCGTCGTCAGCCGCCGAGAGCTGGGTGTCCAGGATGGCGCAGTTCTCCAGGACAGCCGACGAGAGGATCACCAGCAGCCCGGTCTCGTGGTTGCCCTGGATCGTGGTGTCCGCGGCGTGGAGATCGCCGCCGTCGATCACCACCACGCCGTAGCCGCCCTCCCCCTCGCTGTCGGGCAGCGTCTCTCGCACCTGGCTGCCCGTGACCGTCGCGCTGGCGTCGCCGGCGATCCCGAGCCCGAGCCCGGTGTTGCGGTCGAACAGGCTGTCTCTCAGGTCGAGGTGCCCGGCCATGGCCAGCGCTCCGTACCACGGGTTGGACTCGACGCGCACGGACTCGAGGGTGAGCTGACCCGATTCCAGGTAGACGCCGACCACCGGCGCACCGCGCACGCTCACGCCGCTCACCGTCCAGGTAGACTCGCCCGCAGCGGAGATCCCTGCCCCGTCGGAGAAGGAGCTGTCCCCGCCCTGCTGACCGTCGATGATGACCAGCTCTGCACAGCGACCCGTGATCAGTACCCGGTCATGCTCAGCCCTGAGTTCAAGGTTCTCTATATACGTTCCGGCCGCGACGGCGACCGCTCCGCCTCCAGCCGCGGCGTTCACCCCGTCCTGGATCTGCAGGAAGGGCCGGTCCTGGGAGCCATCGCCGCCCGCGGCTGTATCAGCGTTGACGAAGATCGTCCGCTCATCCAGCTCCAGGTCACCCCACGTTCCGCTCCCACACAACTCCGGAACGCAACCGTCACCGTCGGGTATCTCACCCTCGGGACACTCCGACGTCTGGGGTTGAGTCCAGGTGGCAGGTTCAGCGATGTCGAACGCGGTATCCTGGATTTCAACCGATGGACTCGATGTCTCACAGCCGAGCAACGAAACGAGCCCGAACAGGAACCAGAGTCGGGTCGGGGGCTGAATCTCCATGAAGTCACTCCAGCGCAGGTCACTCACAAGAGTAGGCGGGCGCCTTCCCAGGCTTGTACGCCATCCCGTAGTGGCGCTTGAGCACCGCCAGCTCAGCCCGGCGGCTCTCGATCCGCTCCATGCCGGCCTTGGTGCTCGACGAGGGATCCATCTTGCTGGCGCGCCCGTAGAGCTTCTCCGCGGCGTCCAACCACCCGCCCGCCTCATAGACCGCCGCTTCCAGCACCACCGCGCTGGCGTTGGCCGGATCGTCCGTTAGCGTCTTGCGCGCCGCGCACACCGCGCCCTGCAGATCGCCGGTGCGCACCATGCCGCCCGCGCTTCTCAGGGAGGGATCGCGCGGAACCGGGATCCGCACCACGCTCCACGACGGCGCGAACTGACTGACGACCTGCCGCGCGGCGACCAGCCCCGCGGCCGGGTTTGCGCCCAACCACAGCAAGAACCCCACCGAACCTCTGTGCAAGTTCCCAGTCTGAATGTCCCGAGATGTTTTTATCGGGTTGATTTCTTGATGGATTTCTGGAAGCATGGAACCCTGGCTTGAATGTCAACCTACATCACCTGCCAGTGGAGTCTCGGGAGACGAAAAGGGACTTCCACGGTTCCATGTTCTAGCCCCGTTCTTGCCCTGCGTTCCGCATTCAGGTGGTACTAGCTCCGCGTTAAAGTGAAGGGGGAAATGGATGGTGGTATCCGCGTTCCGCGTTAACGTGGTTCTGGCACCACGATCCCCCA
>CAYXGP010000527.1:0-2521 GCA_964464515.1 uncultured Enterobacterales bacterium | reverse complement strand
GGAGGTGGCCGTCGATGCCGTCCTCAAGCTCCACGAATACGCCGTAGTCGGGGATCGAGAGGATGCGTCCGCGGACGATGGCGCTGACCGGGTACTTGAGGTCGACCTCCTCCCACGGATCGGGGCGGATCTGCTTGTAGCCCAGGCTCACGCGCTGGGTGTCGGGGTCGAACTTGAGGATCTTGATCTGCAGGGTCTGGCCGACCTCCACCATCTCGGTGGGGTGGTTGATGCGCCCGTAGGTCATGTCGGTGATGTGCAGCAGGCCGTCGATGCCGCCGAGGTCGATGAACGCACCGTAGTCGGTGATGTTCTTGACCACGCCGTTCATGATGTTGCCGACGCGCAGGTGCTTGAGGGTCTCGGCCCGCTTCGCCTGGCGCTCCTCCTCGAGGAGGACGCGGCGCGACAGCACGATGTTGCCCCGGCGCTTGTTGAACTTGATGATCTTGAAGCTCATCGTCTCGTTGATCAGCTTCTCGAGGTTCTTGACGGGGCGCAGATCGACCTGCGAGCCGGGCAGGAACGCCTTCACGCCGATATCGACCGAGAGGCCGCCCTTCACGCGGGCGACGATCACGCCGTCGACCACCGCGTCGGCCTCGTAGGCCTTGGAGATCTCCTCCCACGCCTTCAGCTCATCGGCGCGGCGCTTGGACAGGCGGAGCTGGCCGTCGCCCTCTCCCATGCTGCCCATGTAGACATCGACCTCGTCACCCGGCTGGACGGTGAGGTTGCCCTCTTCATCGATGAACTCACCGCGAGCGACCACGCCCTCGGCCTTGTAGCCCACGTCCACCGTGACCCAGTCGCCCTCTACACCGAGGATGCGCCCGCGGACCACGCTCTGCTCCTTGACGTTGTTGGACGCCAGGCACTGGTTGAACATCTGGACGAAGAGGTCGCGATCGAGCTGTGCGAGATCGGTGTCGAGGCTGGTGGAAGACATGAAGTTGAAGGTTCCTTTGGGCCCGGTGTTTCCAGAGCTGGACTGCCAGAGATTTGGGGGCCAGAGCTGGGGTTCCGGAGCATTGGGTAGGCGAGACTCGGGGCCGGCTCGTTGGGTCCGGCACATACCCCGGGACAATGCGTCCGCGCTGTTCCCGCGTGACGATTCGCACGTGGGGTGTTCAGGCTCAGGCAGACCGCAGTGGTCGCCGCCACTCAACCGGGCGGACCTGCCTGAATTACGGGGGTGGGGCGCTCTAGCCGTCCGCTTTCGAGCCGTCAAGGCGATCGCGAGCGATCTGAACGATCTCCTCCGCGATCTCCTCCGCAGAGCGATCCGACGAGTCGATCACCACCGCGTCATCGGCCGTCGCGAGCGGCGCGGTCTCCCGCGTGGAGTCGCGATGATCACGCTCCCGCAGCTCCGCCAGCACGCGCTCCAGCTCAGACGGCAGCCCGCGGGCCAGCAGCTCGTCATGCCGCCGCTGCGCGCGCACCTCCACCGCCGCGTCCAGGAAGATCTTGAGCTCCGCGTGGGGGAGGACCACCGTGCCGATGTCGCGACCATCGAGCACCGCACCCCCGCCCTCCGCCAGCGATCGCTGGAGCCCGAGGAGGGCCGCGCGCACGGGTGGATGCGCTGCGACTGTGGAGGCTCCCTGGCCGATCTCGGCGGTCCGGATGGCCTGGGAGATGTCCTCGCCGTCAGCCGTCAGTCGCAGCCCGCTGGAGCCCCACGAGAACGCCAGGCGCAGCGCGCCGGCGACCGCCCCCACGGCGTCGGGATCGTCCCACGGCACGCCCGCGCGAAGCGAACCGAGCGCCACCGCCCGATACAGCGCGCCGGTGTCGATGTAGCCGTAGCCCAGACTCTGCGCGACGATGCGCGCGACGGTGCCCTTGCCCGAGGCGGCGGGTCCGTCGATGGCGATGCGGATCCGCTTCATGGGTCCTTCTGGGGAGCCGAGCCCGCCTCACCGAAGCGCAGCGTTCCAGGACAGAGCGACTCCAGCAGGCGGGGCAGTGTTGGGAACGACACGGTCATGGCGTCGGCCCCCTGTACCACCGTCTCCCCAGTGGCAGCCAGCCCCGCGACCAACCCGGTGAGCGCCAGCCGATGATCGCGCGTGGCGGGCAGGACCGCGCCGGTGAGGGGCTGCGGCCCCGGGATCTCCAGGCCGTCCGGCAGCTCGCGCACCCGCGCACCCAGCGCCCGCAGCAGCGCGGCGGTCCCCGCGATGCGGTCGCTCTCCTTCACCCGCAGCTCTCCAGCGTCACTGATGGTGGTCGTCCCGTGGGCGGTGGTAGCCAGCAGGGCCAGCACCGGCAGCTCGTCGATCAGCCGCGGGATCTCCGCGCCGCCTACCGCCACCGCGTGGAGCGCTCCCGCGCGTATCCGCAGCCGCCCCCGGGGCTCCCCGTCCCCACGACTCCAGCAGTCCCCATTGATCTCTGTGGCCCCATGAACCTGCCGCGTGAGATCCGCGCCCATCCGCTCCAGCACATCGAGAAAGCCCGCGCGGCTGGGATTGAGCCCGACATCGACCAGGACCAGATCCGAGCCTGGCGTGAT
>CAYXGP010000526.1:0-2550 GCA_964464515.1 uncultured Enterobacterales bacterium | reverse complement strand
ATTTCGGCCCAGACGACGGAATCTGCAAGTCGTAGTAACGCCACGGCGCTTCACCCGCGGCGCGGGGCTTCTCGACGGGCGACACCCATTACCCGCCCCTGCACAGCGTTGAAGCCGACGGGTGGTAGCGCGCGTTATTTGCCTGCCACCGGCGATGGCCTCTTCGCCTTGGCACCATCGTTGGTGGGCAGCGATGCCCTTGTGCGACGAAACTTGGGCTCGGCAGAGCGCCGGTACACGCCCATGTGCGCCCCGGCGGGAACAAACCGAGCCTCCAACATCGGTTCTTGCCGCCGACCCAAGCAAAGGCGCTGCCACACGCTGCAGGGGACCAAACGTTGGACTCGGCTCGCAGTGCAGCCAGCAGACGTAGAGCATCTGCTGGCTGCGCGGGGTTCGCGGAAACCACAGCGCCCTCATCAGGGACGACCGCTCTGCCCCCAGCGCCCGCTGAGGCCCGCTCGTGACGCAGCGCAGCCCGTGATGTCGGCGGCTGGGAACGCAGGCGAGATGCCTGCCACCGGCCCAGGCCTGTCACCCGCGGCGCTCGGGTGCTCGCGCCCGATGGGAACTCTGGTTGGGCCCTTCCGAAGACGCAGTAGGAGCACACTCCAGATGAAGCAAACCCCACCGTCGGGAGCAACTATGAGCGCAGCCGGCGAGACGCGAAGCGTCTGCTGGCTTCGCGGGGTCCGCGGAAACCTCGACGTGGTCGACGTGAGCGAGAGAGCGGTGGTTTAGACCTGATGGTAGGCCCCGGCTCGAAGCGCAGCCGGCGAGACGCGAAGCGTCTGCTGGCTTCGCGGGGCCCGGGACGGGCAATACGAGGGCATCTGCTCACCAGCCCGCCTACGGCGCCCCGGATCATCGACAGCCCTGGAGCGAGACGGCATCGTGGCTCTCCCGTGCCGTTGCCGTAGGGATGAGCGGTCACGGTGGGGGGCTGCCCCCCCGTCGTGGACCCGGCTCAAGCACGATGATCGGCGACGAGATTCTGGCCGGGAACGCTGCCGTGGTGGAGGCGAGGCGGCTTCGCTGATCGGGAGCCGATGGCAGTGGCCGACGAGCGCCGTGGATTACCGAGCAGGAGTCGTATCGAAAGCCACGTCCCTGACGCTGTTTCGTGTTGACGAGAAGCGAGAGGGGAGGAACTGGCTAAGAGGTTCGTCGAGGCCCCTGATGAAGAAGCCACACGATCTGCTGTTCCACCGCGTCTTCCAGGATCTGGACAACGCGCGTTCGCATCTGGCGAGTGTGCTGCCAGAGCGCGTGGTGGCTGCGCTGGATCTGACGGGCCTGGCCCTTGCGCCGAGCCGGCTGGTTGATGTCGTTCTCAAGGGGCGCGAGAACGACCTGCTGTTCACCATCCCGCTTCGAGGCGGCGGCGAGGCGATCATCTTCGTGTTGCTTGAGCACCAGACCCGTGTGGATGGTCGGATGGCGTGGCGCGTGCTGCAGTACATGGTCCGCGCCTGGGACTTCTGGCAGCGGAACACAGAATCGAAGACCGCTCCCTTCCCGCCGATCATCCCACTGGTGCTGTACCACGGGGAGAGACGGTGGACAGCACCGCTCGACTTCACCGAGCTGCTCGCCATCCCCGACGAGCTTCGTGACGAACCTCTGCTTAGCCAGCCGTCGTTGCGGTACGCCGTCCAAGACCTCTCCCAGCTCAGCGAAGAAGAGCTTCGTGGTCGGGCGATGGTGCAGCTGACCCTCCTGCTCATGCAGAGGGCGCATACCGGCGACCTGCTGAGCCAGGTCCACCGATGGGCGGACCTGATCGTAGAGATCGCCACGAGCTCCGGTATGGAGGGGCTGCGAACCGTGCTGACGTATATGATGGAGGTGGAGGCGGAACCGCGCTCGCCTGAAGTCTGGCGACAGACCATCACCGATACACTCAAGCAACACCCTCTGGCGCAGGAGCAGATCATGGGACTGGCAAACTGGCTCAGACAGCAAGGCCGAGAGGAAGGACGCGAGGAAGGAATCCAGATCGGTGAGCAGCGCGGCGAGGAGCGCGGGATCCAGATCGGTGAGCAGCGCGGCGAGGAGCGCGGGATTCAGATCGGTGAGGCTCGGGGTCAGCAGGCCCTGTTGGTTCGTCTTCTCACCGGCCACTTCGGGACGCTCTCCGATGCTCAGGCCGCAACCATCGCGCAGGCCGACCTTGAGCACATCGAATTGTGGGTCGATCGGCTGTTCACGGGCTCCTCCATAGACGAGGTGCTGGCCGGCGCTCCCAACTCAACGTCCTCAAGCTGACGGCTGCCAGCCCTGGGCTGACATTCGCTGCAGCACACGATTCTCCGCTGTTCATGACGCATACACTCGTAGCACCAACTCGGCCCAGATTCAGTAGACTCGCTCATGTTGGAGCACAGCTCTCAACGCAAAGTCTGCGTGGCCATGCGCTCCCAACTTTTCGGGGGCGCAAATTGATGCGTCAACCCTGGCCAAACGAGTAGAGCCAAGGAAAATCACTTCTGTCGGGACACTCGGGGAGATACTACCGGATGCGCTCGCCAGAGCAAAATAACGCCCCGG
>CAYXGP010000525.1:0-2552 GCA_964464515.1 uncultured Enterobacterales bacterium | reverse complement strand
GATAGGATCCCATCAAACGGGGAGGCGCCGAAAGGGGGGGCGGCGAGCATGTACGAAGGAATGGGGGGGAAATGGATATCACCTTGGTGGTGGGACTTGACGTGGAGTGTGGTTTCGCGGTTTCGCGGTTTCGCGGTTTCGCGGTTTCGCGGTTTCGCGATCACACGATTGCACGAGTCACGACTCGACGACCCCCGATGAGTGCAGCGGTGAATTTCTCGACACGAATCACATGTCTCGACGCTCGCGCGCTCAGGCTCGCACCTGACACTTCCACTCTCCACCGCTCACTCAAATCTCAAAACCCCACCCGGAAACTCAACAGCGGAACAAACGCCAGCCCTCTCACCAACGTCTCCTCCGAATAGTCATAACTCCACAACGGATACAGATAGTTCGCGGACGCCGGCACCCACCACCCCTCCGCCACGGCCGCGACCCGCGCCCGCCTCCAACTCCAGCGCCGCTCGATGTGTACATCCACCTTCTGATAGTCCGGCATCCGAGCGCTGTTCGTCTCTCCGGCGATCGGAAGGTAGCTGTCCGAGTCGCCGTCGTACAGTCCGCCCGCGATGGGCGTATATGGCAGCCCCGAGGCGTACCGATACCGCACCCCGAGGTTCCAACGCTCCGTGGGGTCCCACGACGCGACGAGATCAAATCCCAGCGGCTGGTCATAGTCAAACGGCGCGTCTCCCCGCTCGGCCCGGCCCAGCGTGACGGCGGTCCAACAGAAAAACCGCTCCCGCATGCGATACCGCGCTGTCAGCTCGATCCCGACGGCGGTCCCGTCCACCTGTGTCGGCGCCCCTCCCGGCGTGGAGACCACCGCGTTCGTGAGGTCGCGCCCCCAGGCGTCGGCGGCCAGCTCCAATCTTCGGGCGATCGTCCCATCGATCCCGATCGCGGCCTGTCGGGACGTCGTCCGTGTCAGCGATGCGTCGCCCGTGGTCCGAGAGAGCGCAGAGAGCCCCGGGGCCTGGGAGTACAAGCCGCCCGCGCCGCGCAGCCGGACGCCGGGTCGGACGTTCCACCAGGCGGTCAGTCGCGGCTCGGCCGTCGCCGGGAGCTCGCTTGTGTGTTGGGATCGAACGCCGGGGTGCCAGCGGGTCGGGCCTGCCTTCAGTCGGGACTCTACCCACAGCGCGCCATCCAGCCGACGCAGCGTCTCATCGACGGTGACCCCACGCACCAGCAGGGGGTCCTCGCCCTCCAGCTCCAGCCACGCCCGGCTTGGATCGGCCTGCTGCAGCAGCCCCGTCGCGCGCCCTTCGCCGCCGATCACCAGATCGATTCGATCGGTCACCAATACCACGCTCTCGTGCCGCAGCGTGAGCCGCGTCTCGGTCGTTGACGATCCCTCGGCGGGCAGCGATGCGCTCCGCGCGTGGTGCGTGAGGCCCGCGGTGGTCTGCGCGATCAGCGCGGGTCCGCCCAGCCGTGTGCCGACGATGAGCCCGTGGAACGCGCGCTCAGAGAGCAGCTCCGGCGCTTGTGAGACCTCCAGCGGCGTCAGCGTCTCGGTGTCGCCGATCAGACGGCCGTAGCGATCGCCGGCGCCCAGGGCCGTGACCGACAGGGCGCCGTCTCCGCGGTGATCGACCCGCAGCAGGTAGTCCCAGAATCCGGGCCACAGCGTGTACTGGTCGTTGCCGTCCTCGATGAGGTCGATCACCGTTCGGCGTCCGGAGCCCGACACGCCCAGGCGCGGTCCCGCCGGCGTGGAGGCATGCCCGCCCACCATGATCGCGTTGCCGCTCGCCCCGCCGCGAAGCTGCTCGGCCTCAGACGGGCGACTGGCGATGGCGACGATCCCGCCCACCGCGTCGCCGTAGCTGGCGCTGAACGCCGAGGGGTAGAGCACCACCTCGTCGAGCAGGCGTGTGTGGATCACCGAGGCGTACTCGCCGAAGTGGTACAGATACGGCAGCTCCACGCCGTCCAGCAGCACCCGGCTCTCGGCGGGCGCGGCCCCTCGGATGGCGAGCGCCCCGGCCGACGGCGAGTACTCGACGGTCTTGGCGACCCCCGGCAGGCTCTGGATCAGCCGGATCGGATCGTCGTGGGTGCCCGGCGTCTCCTCGACGCGCTCGCGGTCGAGGGCCTGGAACGAGACGTGGGGCGATGAGCGGTCGGCCTCGACCACGATCTGTCCGCTGTCCTGGTCGCTGCTGTCCTGGTCGCCGCTGTCCTGGTCCCTGCTGTCTTTGTCTGCGCTCTCATCTGCCGCGGCGGCCCGAGAGGCCAGCAGCCAGGCGGGCAGCAGCCACGCGAGCAGCCCAGCGGTCACTCCAGGATCACCGGGCCCCGGATGGCGTGCACGAAGTCGATGACCGCGTCGCCGTCTCCCAGCGAGACCTTGCGGAGCTGGTGGCGCGCCACGATGATCTCGCCCCACAGCCCTGTCGGTTCGCCGTTCTCATCGACGGTGTTGGGGGCGGCGGGCAGCCGCTCCATCAGGGTCGCGGGCACCACTACGGTCTCGTCGGCGTCGTCGGCGCGGGTGATGAGGCGCGCGACCGTCTCTCCGCCCGCGGCATCGGACAGCCCGT
>CAYXGP010000524.1:0-2553 GCA_964464515.1 uncultured Enterobacterales bacterium | reverse complement strand
GAGGCGTGATGCCTGGGGGACCCGGGGCGATTCGTCCCCCAAGTAACCCCCCGCCACGGGGCGCCGGACGGCCCCCGCGGTACGGCCACCTTCGGGACCCTGGGCGTTACGGAGCCCATTGAAACAGCAGCGGCTTCTGCGCCACTGCTGTCCAGAGGGTCTTTACGACCTTCGGGACCCTGGGCGTTACGGAGCCCATTGAAACACGCCGATGAACTTCCCCCCGGACGCCCCATAGAGGCGGCCTTCGGGACCCTGGGCGTTACGGAGCCCATTTAAAGCTGGATTGGTGGAGTGTGTGTGGGTTGCGGCCTGGAAGTTGCCGCCCTCACACTCTCCGTCCCCCCCCTCCCACAAGGAGATCTCATGATCAATCATGAACTCATGACCGACGATCAGCGACGGTGGCTTCACTTCGCGACCACTCTGCGGACCCGCGAGGACTATGAGGGCCTGAGTATGAGCGATAAGGAGCTCATCCGAAATGTGAGGGGCACCCTCGCCCCGAGCTTCTCGTTCCCTTGGGAGACGACCTCTACAGACCGAGTAGGGTCCGTGCACGGTCGGCTTTCCGCAAGCCCCAGTAGGTCCAAAGTCCTTCGGGACCCTAAGCGTTACGGAGCCCATTGAAGGGTTCACTCACGTGCGATAGCACTCCCTCACTTTTTCCCATGCAGTCTGTGGGGGGGGGGCTTGTCAGCTCACTCGCGAGACGACCAAGCATCGACCCAAAGTGGTCTCGTGAACGACAAGATGGCAGGGGCGATGAGGACGCCGGCCAGCTGAACGCCACGTCGAATCTGCCGACTCCGAGCCCGGCCCGTCACACACCAGGTGGCGAAGTGTTCGCAGTTGTTCGTCACAAGATTGTAGCGGTCCTCGCCCAGACGCGAAAGGGCGCGGACACAGACCTCGGATCGATTGAACGGTCGGCGGCGGTGCTCACGCACCTGGATCTTGCTGTCTCGGGCGAAGCGAATCCGAGAGGTGAGCGCGATCGGCCCGGAGGAGAGCCCGTCGGCGAGTCCGGCGTAGTGGACGACCGTACCGTCACCCAGCTCGATGCCGTGGTGCTGGTAGCCCCAGCGCCAGACCCAGATGTGATCGCCACGTCCCATCGAGGAGCTCCTCCGTCTCTTCCGTCAGTCCAGCAAAGCCTCGACGGCCTTGCCGATGCTCCACAATCCAGCGGCGACGCCTGCCCCGACCGGACCGCCCATCGCAGCCCCCGTTCCGACGTAGATCGCCAGCGATGACGCGCCGCCGGCGGTCCGGCTGTCGGTGAGACGAGAGACACCCTCGTCGACCACGTCGGCGACGATGAACAGCGGGTTCGCGGCGCCCCCCGCCAACACCTTGACCGCCTGGCCAGAGGCGGCCTTGGCGCCCTGCTTGACCAGCTGCGTAGAGCCGTGCTTGACGAGCTGCTTGCTGCCCTCGCGGGTGAGCTGCTTCGCACCCTCTTTGACGATCTGCTGCGCGCCCTTCTGCGCGGCGACGCGGGTCGCCTGCTTGGCGATCAGGCGCTTGGAGGCGGGGCTGTCGGGGATCGGAATGCTGGTCATAGGGGCCTCGAGGGTGGATGTGCCCCCTGTAGACGTGGGCCAGTTCGCTTCCGGACACCCTCGGTCCGATGTTTCCGCGCTCCTCATCAGCGCGAAACCCGCTACAGTGCGAAGTCGCAGTCATCCAGGATCGCTCGATGAAGCCACGACGGCGCTGCCACGCCCTCGGTGAGGGTCGGCGGCGGGACGGGGGCGCTCCGGGGCAGTCTGCGCTTCCCGGCTCGATACCGCGCCCACAGGCGATGGCGACCCAGCCAGAGCTGGGCGGCGCGTTGCACCGGCTGTGCCACGGACGCGTTCCCGGGCCCTTCAAGCTCGGAGAGTCGCCATGTGCCATTCTCACGGGGCCGGATCCAGCAGGTCGCGGAGTGGCCCTCAATCTCCACATGGTAGCCGTACCCCTCTCCGAGAGGCGGACGGCTGAGGTACCCCAGGCTGCCGACGCAGTTCCGCATGCGAAGGCCCTCGCGCTCCTGCCGCTCCAAGCTGTCCAACGGTTCGACGTGTGCGTCCCCGACGAGCGGGGGCTGCGGCCATCGCTCCGCGAGCCAGGTGCGGGGGTCGCAAGTGGGCGCAGCGAGCGCGTCCAATGCCCGCTCATGCAGACTCCAGAGCTCCTCCAGACTCGACAGCGGCGGAAGGGGGGCGTCACCCCTGATTCGCCACGCCGTGGAGAGCTCCGAGAGGGCCCGGACGTGGCGTCGGCCGTGTGGAAACGCGGCCTCCGAGAGCTCCACCAGGAGTGGCATCTTGAACGAACCCGCGCTGCCGCGTCGAGCGGCGATGTCGAGCGCGTGGGCTGTGGCGACTCCCGGTGAAGCCAGGTGCTGTAGGGTCCGCTTCGCAGGTACCTGATGAGACGCGAATCACAGCGAAGCGGACACCCTGTCCCCGCAGGGCGCACGGGCCGAGCGGCTCGATACAGCGGTTACACCGTAAGCACCCTCTGACACCCAGCCGTTCGCGTCTCCTCTGCGCGCTACCTACA
>CAYXGP010000523.1:0-2570 GCA_964464515.1 uncultured Enterobacterales bacterium | reverse complement strand
GGCGTTAAGCTCGCTGGCGGACATTCTGGATTCATCAACGGTGAGCGGCCCCGCCTCGGACCATTCTCCACTATTCAAGGCATGGGCCCGTGGTCCCGATATTCGGCGTCCCCAAACCCGAAGCTTCGAACATTCAGCCTCCCCCAACGGGCAAGCCATGAATCCGAATTCTGTTGTCGCCGACCGTGACGATGGCCCCCACCCGAAGCTCATCGTCTGCATCCTGCAGAATCCGATGAACCACATTCGCGATACTTGCTGCATCCACCTCGCTTAGTCGGAGGTTGATCAGCGATGGTTGTCGTGCCCTGGTGCGAGCGAGAATCGCACTGAAGTCCTGGTCATGGCTGAGGACCACTGCGCCCATATCGCGTGCGAGGGCTACGATTTCCTCGTCTGGAGCGCGGGGGTCCAGCAGTGCTGAGACACTAACAGCGTCTACCCCGCGACGCCTGAGGTGGTCGATGACATGCCGGGAGACGTTCATGTCTACGAGCACCTTCATGCGGCGGTTGGCTCCCCGATACTTCTCCCAGACGCCAACCAGGCCGCATATCGCAGACACGCTGGGAAGTCCTCCATCTCCAGTTCTGGAAACTCATCGATGATCTGCGCATGGCTCTTTCCAGAGGCGAGATGTTTGAGCACGACCGACACCGGGATTCTCAAGCCTCGGACGCATGCTCGTCCGCTGCAGATATTTGGGTCAAATGTGATGCGTGGGGTTGGAGTCAGCATTGGGGTTACGGTGGTTGAGAGGAGGGTGGCACGGAGAGTCTACCCCTTGCGCTTATCCCAGGTTCTTCCCATGGTCGACTCCGGGTCTGGGCGAGCTAATCGGGGAGCGTGTCTGCCCCCCAATCGTCTTCGGTGGTCTCAGCCGGCACCTCCCGGGACCGGGTGATTCGACGGATACCCGCAATCCCACCCCAGATCAATAGTCCAGCGACGAGAGCGATCAACAAGGCCTCTGCGGAGGCGCAGGAGACCGCACATGCGATGCCCACGATGACGAGGTAGCCCCCGACGACGATTGCGAGGCCGCAGCCGATGAGCCCCAGAACCTCCAGGGCAGTCAGGGGCTTTCGGTCACCGCCCGCCCACTGAGACGACGAGACTTCGGCGGCCAGGGTGGGATTCGCTGGCGTGAGTACGGCGGTGTCCGGTGAGGTGGCGATGCGCTGCGCAAGACTCCATGCGCGGAGGATCTTCCTGCGTTCCCGACGTAGCCGGGGCTGTGGTCCCTCTTCTCGCAGCTCGGTCTTGAGGTTGGCGGTGCCGTTCTGATTGAGCCTCCGGGCAGATGCACCGATCTCCTCCTCGTCGATCTCCTGGCGCGCGCTGTCGAGGAGGCGCTCGACGAGAGCCGGCTCAGGATCAAGCTCTCCCGCACGGTGGAGCAGGCCGGCCACAGCACGCAGGTGCCGACCCACATCTGCGCAGAGCTCTGCGATCACTTCCTGAAGGGCCGGATGCACCTGTTCGGTTGGCGGGGTCCTCGAGAGCGCATCGATGGCGGCCAGTGCACCGATTCCGCGAGCGACGGTCCTGGCCTCGGGGCTGGTCACCCCCAAACGGCGAAGGGTCCGTGCCGAGACCCGATCCCGCCGTCGGCGCAGACGCGCTGCGCGCCTCTGCAGGGCCCGATCTTCAGCGAGAGCAGCCGCAGCCGCCGTGGGGCTGACGCCAGCTGCGACGACCCCTCCGAGTAGGAACTGACGCCTGTCCATGGTGCCTCCGGGCTAGAGTGGGCGCCTGGTTGAGGTCACACATCCACGCACCGTCATGATACCCGCGACGTGCAGGCGGGCTGTGCTGAATACGCCCATTCAGGGTGCAGCACCTGCCGTTCGCCTGTGGAGAACGTCGTTCGCCACGCACAGTGTCGTTGCCTAAGCCTCATGACCTGAGCAACGCTGGAGATCCGGCAGACGGCATCCCTGGACCGCGCTGTAATTGGCGCGAACACCGCGAAGCCAGCAAACGCTTCGCGTTTCGCCGGCTGCGCTGCCAGCAGGCCCGACCGGTGGGTAATGCTGCATCTATAGTGGGTGCTCCCACTTTTTTTTTTAGCGGGTCTCCGCCGAGGAACAGAAACCCCGCCGGGCCCCAATCGACGCGCCTTCCCCAGCGCCGCAGGCGACGCTCCTGGCCGGCAATGTGCATCTTGCGAGTGACCCAACCGCCGACGTCACCGGCCACGCTTGGGAACGACCAGCCTCACTGGCCGCTTGTGGCTTCTGCCGGCACCGCGAAGCCAGCAGACGTTCCGCAGCAAGCTGCTCCTCGTCTTGCCGGCTGCGCTGATAGTCGCTCCCAGCGGTGGGGATTGCTTCATCTGTGGCTGAGCCTCACGGTTGCATTGGAGGGAAGGCGCCACAGCGGTCCGACAGCCGCTGCTGAGGGACGCGTCAATGCGAGAAGCTGGTGGCGCTGAGGTGAGGGGCCATCGCTGGAGACAGGAGCTTAACGCGCGCTACCACCTGTCGGCATCATCGCTGGAGGAAGGGCGGGAAACGAGTGGCGCTGCTCAGAGTGCTATGCTCCGCAGGTGAAGCGCCGGGGCGTTA
>CAYXGP010000522.1:0-2574 GCA_964464515.1 uncultured Enterobacterales bacterium | reverse complement strand
GACGATGCAATTGCGAGAGTTCCAAAACGCGATCGAGGGCGCTCTGACCGAACCCATGGACGTGCCTGCGCTCAAGCGCGTTCGGGTCGTGCTCCGTAGTCCGGAAGAAAAGAAGTGGCTTCGCCCCTGGATCCCCAATCGCTACGAAGTCGACGATATCGAGGGCATCCAGGTGGCCTGGGATCGGGCCGCGTCCGCCATTGCCACGCTCCTGGACGCCCCGAGTCCCAGCCTCCGGCGGCTGGCCGCCGTGATGCTCCAATACTGCCCTTCGTCCAAAACGATTCCCTCCCTCCTCAGCGCGCTCGACGACGACGACGTGGAGCTACAGATGCATCTCTTGAACGCCCTCGCCGAGACACGTGATCCGGAAATCGTCCCCCCTATTCTGCCGCTCGCCGATCACGACTACGCATCCGTACGGATTGCCGTGTACGCAGCGGTCGGCCGGGTGGGACGCAGCCGCGACGATGCGTTCCTGATCCAGCGATTGGCCGCGGAGCCTGCCCCCCTCGGCCGTTACTGGATCCTGCGGGCCCTGGGAGAAATCGGAGGCCCCCGTGCACAGGCCACGATGATCGAGTGGATGGGCTCACGCACCCTGCACCCGATGGTCTGGACCGGTCTCCGGCCGAGCTTCGTACAACTGGGAGACACAGCACGGGTCGAGCTCGAAGCGCTCTCGGAGTCCGAGGACCCGGTCGTTCGAACACGGAGCATCGAGGCGGTCACGTTCTTCGTCCACCCCTCGGTGCACACCTTTCTGAAAGATCGAATCCGCACCGAAGACCTCTACGCCGTACTGGCGGCCGCATGGGGCCTGAAGATGCTCGAGGACGAGGCGGGGGACGCCGTACTGCGGCATCTCCTGGACCACCCCGATCCCCAGATCCACGTCGCGGCCGGCTGTCGACTGGCGAGCCTCGGCGACGAGAAGGGTCTCGAGATCCTACTCGAGCACTACTTCGCCACCGCGCACCGGGACGTCGTTCTCTGGACCATCACGACACTTCCCGTCGTCTATCAGTCCATGGTCAATGGCTTTCGAAACCACGCGTCCCCGATGGTCGTTCGCGCAGTCTGCGACCTCCTGGCGGTGGCTGGACAATCCGAGGAGATCGGGTGGATGACGTCGCTGCTCCGACATGCCGATCTCTCCCTGCGCGTCACGGCCGCCATCTCGCTCACGACCCTGGGCCAGCAAGAGGGAATCGCAGCGCTAAAGGAGATCCGGGCAAGCCTCGACGAGGCGGGACACGAAGCCCTTGCCGCGATCGCCAAGGAACTCAGGCAGCCACTTCCCGAAGCCGTTCAGGCGACCTTGGGCTGACAGGCCTACCCCAAACCCATGAGCTTCTCCCGATGCCTTCTCTGATTCTCGCCCTCATCGCCATCGCGGAGGCGTCGCCGCGCATCAGCATCGCATCCGACATGACCCCCTGGTTTCTACAGGGCTACTCGGGCATCGTGATGCTCGAGCCCGACGGCTCGGACCTCCGGCTGGGATTCGAGGCCTGGGGCATGCGCTACCCCGCGGCCCTCGTCGACCTCTATGCCGACAATGCGGACGAGGGCTGGGCGCGTCGCATCGCGTTGGCGCTCGCGGTCTATGTCGACTGGCACCCAGCGGGCGCCGGCGAAGGCTGGCATGTGGGTGGTGCGCTGGACCTGTTGCGGTCGGAAGTGACTCGGGAAGGTGCGACAGGCTCGGGCCAGTTCTGGTCGGGAGAGATCCTCGCACGCGGAGGCTATCGCTGGTTTCCGCGACAGGACTGGGGGCTCTTCGTCAATCCCTGGCTGGCAGCCGGACCTCTGGTGGCGCTCCAACCCCCCCCGACGATCGATGGAGAGACCTTCGTCGAGCCCCCCGTGCAAGCACTGGGGACCGCCCATCTGGGCTGGCGATTCTAGGCGAGCAGCGTCAGCCAGCTCGCACCACAGATGGTCCAACACCTCGATACATGGGGCATACGTACGCCTCGGGTCACACACGAGCCCCACCACCTCGATCCGGTTTCAGGGAATCGAAGCCATGGCTCTCCCACTCCGAAAGATCATTCACATCGACATGGATGCCTTCTATGCATCCGTCGAGCAGCGAGACGAGCCCGCGCTCCGGGGACGCCCTGTCGTCGTCGGGGGAAACCCCGAAGGACGGGGGGTCGTGGCGACTGCCTCCTATGAGGCACGAGAGTTCGGCATTCACTCGGCGATGCCGTGCGCCAGAGCGCGTCGTCTCTGCCCCGACGCCGTATTTCTGAGGCCCGATTTCGCAAAGTACAAGGCCGTGAGCCAGCAGGTGCGGGAAATCTTCTTCTCGGTGACGCACCTCGTGGAGCCCCTGAGTCTCGACGAGGCCTATCTGGACACCACCGAAAACCATCTGAACGAACCACTCGCCGGCCGAATCGCGTTGGATCTCCTGGCCCGCATCTCCGGAGAGCTGCAGTTGTCCGCATCTGCCGGCGTGGGTCCGAACAAGTTCGTCGCGAAGGTGGCAAGCGACATGAAGAAGCCCGGCGGGAGGATAGTCGCCATAAACCACCTTCCCATGGTATCTGGCTCCCCTCCGCG
>CAYXGP010000521.1:0-2575 GCA_964464515.1 uncultured Enterobacterales bacterium | reverse complement strand
CGTCCAGACCTGCGAGATCCAGTACACCTCCTGCGCCGAGGTGTCCGCCGCGGGCTGCTCGGTGCTCTCTGGGGCCGCCAGCGCTGGAGTCAAGCAGCTGGCCGGGAAGATCTCCGGGTTCGGCGGCGCCGTGGCGGGATACGCCGGGACGGCCGCCAAGATGGCGTCGCAGGCCGCGTGTGAGGAGAAGCTCGCGCCCTGCAACGCGGTTCAGGAGACGTGCCTCGCCAAGTGTGGAATGACTGTCGGAGAGGGCGGACAGATCACCGCCCTCACCGCCGCGGGGCCGGTGGCGACCAGCAGCATCCGGATCTTCTCCAACCAACCCCGCGCCCTGGTCTACCTCAACGGTGAACGAATGGGCGCCACGCCCACCGACCCGCTCCAGCCCTTTGTGACGCCTGATATTCCGGTGGGCAAGTACTGGATCCGAATGGTGACTCAGGACGGTGCGCTGCAGTGGGAAGGTCACAAGGACTGCAACGTGGGGCCGGTCAACTCGGTCGAAGGCGTCCTCGCCTCGGCGTCGGATGCTGCCTGGGACCGGGCCGACGGGCTCGACGCTGCGGGTGACAAGGTCGGCGCGTTCAAGGCGTACACCGCGTTTCTGGACAGGTTCGGCGGGGACCCTCGCGCCGCGGACGCGCGTGGGCGGGTCGAGGCGTTGACCGCGTCGCTGCAGGCCTTCAGCGACGAGCTCATCTCGGCCGCGACCGAGGCCGAGTCCATGGCCGACATCGCCACGATGCTCGCGCTGCACGACAACCTGCCCGAGCAGTTCCACTCCGCCAGAGCCGCCGAGCTCCGCGCGTCCCTTGCGGACAAGCAGGCTGCCCACGCTGCCTACGACGCGCTCATCGCCAGCTTCAACACCCTCCCGGAGTATCCTGGCTCCGCCGATCTCACGCCACTGTCCGAGGCGACCGCGGCGTTCCTCGCCGATCCGGGCAATGTCGCCTTCCGCGACGAGCTGGTGCCGCTCGCAGACGAGCTGGGGATCTGGTTCGATCCGGCCGCATATCCTGGCAGTGAGCTCTACAAACAAGAGCTCAAGCGCGGATCCTATCGCTACAACAATGGAGGGCTCGGGTTGGCTCTCGGTGCGCTCCTGGTACCGATAGGTGGGCTCGTTTTTGCGATTCCGGAGTTGTCGCCGGACATCGATCATGCCCCTGTGACCATTGGTGTTGGCTCGACCATTCTGGGGCTTGGCGCCATCGGCCTTATTGCCGGGAGCGGCGTCAGGGCCCGCACCAAGAGAGAGATCGATGAGCGCTACGGTCGCTCCGAGGGCAGCGCCCCGTCCGTGGGCACGTCGCGCAGGTAGCCCGTGTCCATCGCGCCGCGGCCCGCGCCGGCGCAGACCGTGCTGGCCAGGTCCAGCCCGATCACGAGCGGCTGAACCATCTCCAGGCTCACAGCGGCACCCGGAATTAGCAGGGTGGCTCGGTGACCGTCAGCGTGTGGGGGTGGGCGCGGTCGAACGGATCTCGTAATTGAAGGTCTGCTTCTGGTTCCGGCGGGTGATGTCGACGTCGAAGCCATCGGCGCCCTGCAGGGACTGGTGCGCCTTGAGCGCGCCGTCGGCGGTGGTCAGGGAGATGCCGTTCACGGCGTGCACGATGTCGCCGTTCTCGATGCCCAGCCGGCCGAAGAGGCTGTCGCGGCGGATGCCGCTGAGCCGGTAGCCGTCGATGTCGCCGGCGTCGTTCCTGTGGGGCACCGCGCGGACCTGGCTGGCGAGCTTCTCGGTGTCCTGGAGCGCCTCGTCCAACAGCCAGCGGTCCACCGCCCACCGGCTCTCGCCGATCGGCTCGACCCGCGCGTCGCCGTCACCCGTCTTCGAGGTGGACGAGGCGCTCGACGTGTCGGGCGGCGCGCCCCCATCGCTCAGGTCGCCGATCGATCGCGCCGGGGGCCGCGCCGTCGCCTCGCTGCCTCCGACGTCAATTCCGGCGGCGTCATCACCGAGGATCTCTTCGTGCGCGCCGGCCCCCGGGGCGTTGGGGTCATTCGTCGGGGTGGTCACTTCGCAGGCGGCGAGGGCCAGCAGCGACAGAGTCAAAACGCGGATGCGTCGAGGCATCAATCCACTCCAATGCCCGCCGAGTCGGCGGGCGACCTCGAGCGCCGGCTGGATGTGCCGGCGTCGATGTCAGAGAGATGCCTCCGCGCGCCGCTCGCCCCGCGGCTGTTTTGTATCGCTTCGTATCAGCGCGGCGCGGCCCGGCGGGTCGTCTCGCCCGTCAGAGCGTCTTCTTCACCATCGACGGTTCGTCGAAGCTGGCCTCCCGCTCGGCGGCGACCGCGTCCACCTTCGCCTGGAACTCCTCCTCGCTCAGCAGCCCCTCGTTCTTCATCTGGAGGAGCAGCGTGAGCTTTCGATCCTCCTCGCTCAGGTCCTCGCCGGCCGGGGGCGCGGCCTCGGCCGGGTCGGCCGCCCGCCGCTTCTCCTCCGCCAGCGTCGCCCCCGCCCCGCGCCGGGCGGCCCCCGCCCCGGCGCGGGCCCCCCCCCCCCCCAACCCCCCCCCCCCCCCGACCCCCCCCGCCCCCCCCCCCAAAAACCCCACCCACC
>CAYXGP010000520.1:0-2578 GCA_964464515.1 uncultured Enterobacterales bacterium | reverse complement strand
CCACCCCTATTCACACACAATCCGCTGTTGTCAACCTGAACGCTCACCGCTGTTAAACTCCCAAACCGCGAGCAGCCGTCGCTGGTGGATGACGAGTACATCCCAGTTCTTCGTAGCTCGAAAGTACCCAGGGAGTACCACATCGCGCTTCCTTGTGTAGACGCAGGCGGCAGGAAGGCCGCAATGCACTACCACAGTTCGAACGAGTTCAATGAAACCGTCCATATTCTTCCCGCTGATGACGGCCCCACGGGTTCCTTCCTGTCCACTGGACGCACTTCCTCTACGCGTCAGCCAGAATGTCTGGATGGCAATTGCCAACTTCTGATTGAAGTCAGCAGGCAATAACTCCGGCGGCATGCACTCTCCCTCTACGTCACTTGGCCCTGGAGACTGGTCGCACCTGCGCCCCATCCGCAATCGTAGATGCCAACGCACCTTCGTGCTCATCGAGGCCGAACAACCGGAAGACGGGCTCGTCTAACGCGCGCTGTTCGCGAGCCTCCGATGCAGCGATCAGCTCTTCACGCATCTCGGCGGACACATTCTCCCACTGTGGTATTCGGATTCTCCGCAGGTACTGTGCCTGAAACCGGAGGAACCCGCCAGCCATACGGACACAATATGCCGCTACAAACATAACGGAAACCGACGAGCGAAGCACTGTCTGGAGCGCACGTAGGTTCCAAGTGTCAGAAACCACGTAGTACAGGTTGTGGTGAGGATAGAACTCCCCACAGTCATGCACGACTGTGGCTGTCCCCTTGATGTCAGGAATGAGCAACTTCGGACGAGTTCTCAGGCTCGAGTCGATCCGATCGATTGTCCGGTACCAGCGGTTGGGGTTCTTCCTTGCAACGTACCGGCCAGAGATGGCTTCGCGATGTTCTTGGAGGAAGGCTGCAAACCTGGGGAAACACTCCAGCGGCGCCAACGTTCCGTCCTCCAGAAATGGGTTCAACACCCCCTGCCCCCCCCATTGAATGCGTCCATCAACGAGATCAGGAGCCATGACAAGCGGGAGCTTTCGGCCTTCTTCTACTGGAAGTTCGGTGTAGGTCCGGATGAAGATGCGGTCTGCGCCGGTGGCAACCCCAATGCCTACCTTGCATCCTGCCTGCTCCAAACTCGGGAACTCCGCCTCCAAGCGACGTAGGAGCCGAAGCTGGTTAGGCATATCCAGTAGCCACGGATCCCGTCCATTGGCTACCCCACGAACTTCGGTGATCCGCGCGTCGGAGTCCTGACCGCCATTGAGCAGCGCAGACGCCAATCGAGCCATCGACTCTGCGCCGGGGTTTGGCTTGAGAGCAACCCGCGTAGGCGGGGCGCCCTCAGACAGAGCCCTCCGCGTCATGACAGTAATCGCGGGGTAAGCAATCACATCGGAGTGGAAGGCATCTACGTTCTCCATGTCGATGAAGTAAAGGAGGTCGTAGCCCAGCGCGACTTTCGCCCGCAGCGGCCCTCCGTACTTGTTCTTCAACCAACGGTTTGCGCAAATGAACCCCAGTCTGCCCCCTTCGGCGAGCAGGTCGAGACACCTTTCGAAAAACGGGACGTAAAGGTCCGCACGGTCATAGATCGTCTTGTATCGCTTTCGGTACACCACCATCAACGGGGTGGGGATGCGCTCCTGGCGCACGTAGGGCGGGTTCCCCGCGATGACGTGGAATGCGCCTTCGATGTTAGTTAGAAGGAAGTCGTCTTGGACCAGCCAAGCCTCGGCCAGAGCTTTCGCGCTGCTGTGAGACATCCCCCATGCGAGCAGTCGAGATTGGAGGGTGTCCTTGGTCTGCCGATACGTAGGCCCGTGAATCTCCACGGCTCGGATGCAGTTTGACAACTCGTCTGCAGCACTTGTCCAGCTTCCCCCGTTTCGCTCATAGGACGCGAGAAGCCGTTCCACCGCCGGCAGTAGGAAGTCCCCCTCCCCGAACGAGGGCTCCAGTAGGCGTAGCTGGGCTAAAGGCTGGTCTACGCGATACCCAGACAGGTCAAGGATCGCATCCACCACAGCCCGCTTTGTGAATACCGCGCCCCGATCACCCTCATCTGTGCCGATGGAAAGCTCGTTGATCGCATCTTCGACTGCCTGCTCGCGTGACGAGGGGGTGTCGAATAGCGGGATCTGGCTGGGCTGCTCCACTTACTCTTCTCCTACCGGGGCCGGCATCATGTACCCTTACCGGGCGTGAGCGAACTATGCGAGCCAGAACTTGTCCGCAGAGCTACAACGAATCCGCTCAGGTAGGGGGCGGGAGAATGACCCGCCGGCTCAATCGGGCGTCTGCGTGCGGAGGGCATTGTACTCGCCATGAACTCGCGCGTCGCTTGAGGCCCATGTGCAGTTGTCTCCGTTCCAGGCCACCCGAACCGGAGTGCGCAAGGAGTAGTGTGGTGCAGAATGGTGCTTCGGGATTTCGCCGAGGGCGGACCATAACGCGCGCTACCACCCGTCGGCCTCATCCTCTGCGGAGGGGCGGGTGATGCTAGTGGCAGTCGAGAAGCTGGTGGTCCGCGGGTGAAGCGCCGGGGCGTTAGCTGCATCGGCGTGACGCAAGTAGCGAGGCCATCA
>CAYXGP010000519.1:0-2596 GCA_964464515.1 uncultured Enterobacterales bacterium | reverse complement strand
CGTTGATCGTTGATCGTTGATCGTTGATCGTTGATCGTTGATCGTTGATCGTTGAATCGCTGGCTCGTGGATCCGTGGCTTCATCCACAGTGGGGTGCGGTCTCGTGGGCCGCGCAGGCCAGCCCTGGCGAGTGGGGGCGGTTGTGCGACTCTCGATGGTCACCAGTCGAGGGCTGCTGGAAGCGGTTCTGACCATCCCGCCAGGGCGCGTTCTTCCCCGCGCGCTCGTCCCCGCCTTTCAGACACTCTCCGATGCGGCAGTGGGTCTTGTGCAGGGCTCGTTGTCGCGACCGTTCTCCTGTCGGAAGGGCTGCGGGGCTTGCTGCCAGCAGCTTGTGCCGGTCACCGAGCCGGAGATGCACGCCCTTGCTGCGGCGGTGGACGCGATGCCCCCGAGTCAGCGCTCCACCATCCTGGCTCGCTTCGATCAAGCGAATCGCCAGCTTGAGGCCCGGGGGCTGATGGCGCGCCTGCGTCGGCCGCCCGAGGACGCTGACGGCCAGTCGGAGCTCAACCGCGAGTACTTCGCCGCGGGGATCCCGTGCCCCTTCCTGGAGGGAGGCGCCTGCATCGTTCACGGACAGAGGCCCACCATCTGCCGCGAGTACCACGTGGTCTCGCCCGCCGAACGCTGCGACCACCCCTACGAAGGCGGGGTCGAGGTGGTGGACGTTCCGGACTACATGGCCAATCTCATCACCACTGTGTTGGGCGAGGCGCTGGAGACGCGCGTCAAGGTCACGCCGCTGACACTTGGGCTCGATTGGGTGCGGGATCATCCAGCCCGGCTTCCTGCCGTAGATGGGGCGGCGGTGGTGGTGGAGGTGGCGCGTCGGCTGGCGACGGCGCTGTAGGAGGCAAGGAGCGGAAGTCGGCCGGTGTCCTGTCTCAGAGTCACTGTCTCAGAGTCACTGTCCCAGAGTCACTGTCTCAGAGTCACTGTGGCTGTTCGGAGGTGCGCCGTCCCCGCATTCGAAAACCACCGACAAGTGTTGCCAACCCTGCCAGGATGATGAGCCCACCACCGGGGGCGCGTCGCCGCTCAGCTGGTGTGGTTGTCACGTTGCATCCCCCCCGAGTGCATGGTGATTCACTCGAATCGCCGCAACCGAAACCGTGTCCTGCGAAGCACAACGCACAGGCAGGCTCTGCACAGTCTGTCAGTCCATTGCAGTTATTGTCAAGACCGTCGACACAAGACGAGCAGCTTCCAGGGTCATCGTAAAAAATACCCAGCAGGTCATCCGGACCTTCGCTCTGTCCCCGGTGGACGCCGACGTTGCTGTCGTCACAGTCACCGCCCGTGACATCGGAGATCACCTCGGAGAGGTCTCGGTTGTTCAGGTCCTCCGAATCGCCCCAGCAGCCGGAGAGGAGCCCTTCTGACATCACCTCGGGGTGGTAGCGGTGAAGCTCCATCCACCAGGCGGGATTCTCTAGGGCCTGTCGGTGAAAAGGGTGCACTTTGAGCGGCGCGCCCACCTCTAACTCACTGAAATCTCGTTCCGGGGAGCCGGGAGCACCCCCGAGAACTACCGGAAGATACGCCTCGGCGGCTCTCAACGGCTCTCAGCCGAAATGGAAATGGTGTCGGCAATCCCGTCGATAGAGTGCTTGGTAAGGTCGTTTTCCGCGAGAGCGCGGGTGCCCCCTTTTCGAGGACGCACCCGATTCTCTATGAGATCTGTTGGGGCGTCACTGGAGGAGACGAGGTTTCCCGTCGTCAATGATTCGAGGTGGGAAACATCGTATCCTGACGGCTCCGGGTAGTCTCCGCAGCCAAATGTACCATGTAGCCGGTAACACTCCCACTCTACTACGAGCGCCCGGGCCGCGAGGATTCGCTCTCGACTCCAGACTGTGCGGGTGATGAACTGCTCGGGATGAGAGCTGCAGGGGTCATCGCTGCTGGAAGAGCCTTGGTCGAGATACCCCTTCCAGTCATCCTTGTTCTTGTAGATAGCGTCAAAGTCCGAGTTACTGTTCAAGGTCAGCCGAAGCACCGTACAGCCGCTGGTGGTGGCGTCGCAGGAGGTCGGCCACTCGGCGTTCGGGGCCTGTCGACACACATCTGCGGCGATGCAGGCCTCCAGCAGCTCGGCCTGTGCGTCTGTCGCCTGCGTGATCTCGGAGACGGTCTCCCCGATCAAGCTTGAATACTCCGTTCCGATCAGGCCCAATAGCTGCGCATGCAGGTAGCCGTCGCACTCTAACGCCTGCTCCCTTGGGAGGACCAGCGGGATCAGCGTCTCTTTCGAAGACGAGGTGCTGGCCTCTGTATCGGTATCCTCAGATCGGTAGTACACCAATACATAGATATCCTCTTCCGGGTACTCCGTATCCTCGCGCCCCCAGGCCCCGCAGGTCTCAAAGGAGTCGCGATCTGCGTCGGACCCCTCTCTTACGTCCTCATCACAGCTGTCGAGAACAGCGTTGCAGCGTTCTTCAGACCCCTCAGGGCTGGACAGGGAACATCGATCGTTGCAGTCATCGCGGCTGTCGATCACATCGCAACCTTGGGTGGAGATGTAGAGCTGGTCTTCTGTTAGGCTGCTCCAGAATAACAAGTTTCCACACTATCCAGCCTCCGCCGATC
>CAYXGP010000518.1:0-2610 GCA_964464515.1 uncultured Enterobacterales bacterium | reverse complement strand
TACCACCCGACGGCACAAACGCCGGAGGAAGGGCGGGTAACGACTGGTGGCAGTCGAGAAGCTGGTGGTCCGCGGGTGAAGCGCCGGGGCGTTAGATTTTCGGGCAAGCCACAGGAGGCAGGCAGAGAGTCTTGGCGCAGGGTGATTGGTAGTGGCTTGCCCCTATCGAGGCATCAGGCGACACAGCCCCTTCATGAACGCTGTATCAAGCGCTTCTTGGCCACGCTCACCAGGGAAACAACTGGTCGAGCCAATCCGGGGTTTTACTACCCCGCCACGTCTCTCGGCCGCGTTCGAGGATCAGCAAGGTCTTGAGTGGCTCCGCGCTCGTTGAGTTGTCGACGATGAAGGCTCTGTCTGCGATTCGAACAGCCTTGACCCCGATTGCGGCCATCCTGTCGTATCTGGCCCGGATCTTGTGCTCGGGGACGGGATGGCCCCCACTCCGTACTCGCCGGGCAACGCGCTCGACCGCCAGGTCTGCAGACTCCAAGTAGATGAAGGTCACCCACACCTCGTACCCGCGATTTCGTGCCTCAATGACGAGGTCGAGCTTCGAGCTGTGGGACGCCACGGTCTCGGTCACGAAACTCAACCCCTGCTCCAGCAGCTCAGTGCGGCGGGCTGTTGCAAGCCGGGCCGCCTCGTAGGCTGCTTGGACATCGGAACCGGGCAACTCCTGGGCCTGGATCTCGTCCGCATTGATGAACGGTGCTTGAAGCCTTGGTGCGATTCGCGTCCGGTAGTAAGTGGACTTCCCCGCCCCGTTCGGGCCTATCACCAACCACAAGACCGCTGGAGGAGCTGGCCTCACTCGGATTCCGCCAGACTCCTCGCAAGGTTCCGATCCCCTCGCGGCATGTGGATGTCCCGCTCGAGTTGGCTGAGGTAGGCCAGCTTCTCCTCTGTGGTCAGCGCATCGTAGGCCAGCTCGGCCTGGAGCGCGGCGCGAACACGGTCGTTGAACGCCCCCGTTCGTTCGACCGCCCGCCCGATCCTGGCCCAATGCTCTATCTGCTGTGCCATCGAGCGGGAGTAGATCTCGCTCTCGTGCTTTGCGGATTCGACCAGTTCATCTGACAGTTTGACTGCGTGGCCCACGAGCACCTCCTGATCGTGAGGATATCCGCGGTGGTTGCAATTTGCAACCACCGCTTACCGTGCTAACCCTGGGACGGGGCTGCGTCGCTTGACGCGGGGCGAAACGCCATCGCCTCCGCCGGGCTCCGGCGACATCGCATGCCCCGAACACGTTGAGTCTGGCTCATAATCGTTACCCAACAGCATCGTAGGCAGGCATCAGGTCAGTCTTCACCATCCAGTCGAGCAGTAAAGCGATCCAATGTGCGCCATGCGTGAGCCAGGGCCAACATATGCACCTCGCCCGAAGGAGCTCGGCACATAGTCCTCCACGGACGCATCACGCGTTCACGGACATGCTCGGAGCCAAACTCCTCGACGACCCGTCCCACTGGTGGGTGGCTTACAAGCTCTGCGGTCGATGCTCGAATCCGGTTGGCGACGCGCTGCGCTGTATCTGGACGGTCTTTGGCGATCTCCCGGATGATCTTCGTCAGGTCATCTCGCGCTCCGCGAGTCCATCGAACCCTCACGCTCTGCCTCCGCTTCGGCCATTTGCTGCTCAATCTCGGTCCACACGCCGTCATCATCGACCAGCTCGCCGGCCTCAGACTCCGACAGTCCCCTCAACACCTTCCGGACGAGCTCTCTGTGCTCCGCAAGCTCATCAAGCTCGTCGGGATGTACCAGCACCGCTGCAGCGCGGCCTCGCTGCGTGATCACAACGGGGTGCCTGGTCTCCTCAACCTTCTTCAGCACCGACGCCAGATTCGCACGAAGCTCGTTGACGGGCACCAGGTCCTTCCCCAGCGACACACGCTTCACAGTTATCACCTGGTCCGTACCAAATAGTGTACATCACTGCAGTAGTAGCGGCAAACACTGGCAGGACAAGCTCGTCATGGAGCCCAATCTGCAGATGTCGCTCGGCGAGAGGCGGCGGGTCGCTGATCCTCCAATGCACGGTGGCGTGCCTCCCTTCCGGCCGGCTACACGAATCCATCGAATCGCTGCGGGCTTTGCCCTCCGCGTCCCGACGGATGCGCTCCACCGGCCTCCAGTGTGCCGAGGCAGTCCACGTCGAACTCCGTCAATCGTGGCTGTACCTCCGCACTGTCAACCCCTGAGCGTCGCACCATCGCCTTCTTCGGATACCGCGAAGCCAGCAGACACTTCGTGTCTCGCCGGCTGCGCTGAGAGCCGCTCCCGACGGTGGGTAATGCTGTATCGGAACCGCTCGCCTTACCTGTAGGTGGGTGATAGGTCGCAGTCATGGTGGAAAAGTACCTTCTTTCCGGGGCGCTGGCAGGTGAACGTCCAGGCGCCATTGACGCCCTGCATCCTGATCGCGAGGGCGAGTCGCTGGGTGGTCATATTGGTGACGTCACTGGTGCCAAGGGCGAGTGCTGGTGGCCGAAATCTAACGCGCGCTACCACCTGTCGGCATCATCGCTGGAGGCAGGGCGAGTAGCGGGTGTCGCTCCTCGAGAAGCTGGTGGTCCGCAGGTGAAGCGCCGTGGCGTTAGAATC
>CAYXGP010000517.1:0-2625 GCA_964464515.1 uncultured Enterobacterales bacterium | reverse complement strand
ACGACTGGTGGCAGTCAAGAAGCAGTGCTCCGCAGGTGAAGCGCCGGGGCGTTAAAAGCTCTGGCAAGCGCAGAGGTAATTCCCAGGGCGGGCCACTCCGTTATAAGGTTGGGTTGAGGGGTTGCGTTCGGAGACTCGACGTGTTGGGTGTCTGACCCCACGCAGCATCAGTGCGGCTTCGGGGGCTCGATGACCGAGTCCATAATTATTCTGGCTGAGCGGGTGCCGAGCGTAGAGTGTGCGTCTCGCGTGGTGGAGACTCAGAGGGGAGAGTAGCCCCCCCCCGAGGGCGAGTGGCTGTTAGGTCGACGGGTTTGAGTCGGGGGTGCTCTTCAGCAGGTCGGTCACTGAAGTGGCTGTGAAAATCCGCTCGACCCACGCCTGGATCTGCTCGGGAGTGGCAGCAGCAATCTGTGCGGATTCTTCGTCTGACGGAGCTCCGAAGCGTCTGGTGAGGAGGTGTATCAGCATGGTCTGCTGCCCCTGCTGGACTCCTTCCCGGCGCCCTTCCTCGCGCCCCTGCTCGCGTCCTTCATCACGCCCCTGCTGTCGGAGCCAGTTTGCGAGTCCCATGATCTGCTCCTGTGCGAGTGGGTGCTGTTCGAGGGCGATGTCGATGGTCTGTCGCCAGACCTCAGGTGAGCGGGGCTCTGCCTCCACCTCCATCATATACGTCAGCACGGTTTTCAGCCCGTCATCCCCAGAGCTGGCGGCGATCTGAATGAGCAGATGTGCCCATCGGTGTAGCTGGCTGAACAGGTCACCGGTGTGCGCACGACGCATCATGAGGAGCGCCATCTGCACCATCGCCCGTCCCCGAAGCTCGTCTTCGCTGAGCTGGGAGAGGTCCTGAACGGCGTACCGCAACGACGGCTGGTTCAGCAGAGGTTCGTCACGAAGCTCGTCGGGGATGGCGAGCAGTTCGGTGAAGTCGAGCGGTGCTGTCCAGCGACGCTCCCCGTGGTACAGCACCAGCGGGATGATTGGCGGGAAGGGAGCGGCCTTCGACTCGGTGTTCCTCTGCCAGAAATCCCAGGCGCGCACCATGTACTGAAGCACGCGCCACGCCATGCGACCGTCCACACGGGTCTGGTGCTCCAGCAAGATGAAGATGATCGCCTCGGAGCCCCCCTCCCGCAGCGGCACCGTGAACAGCAGGTCGTTCTCTCGTCCTTGGAGAACGGCGTCCACCAACCGGCTCGGCGCCGAGGCTAGGCCCGTCAGGTCCAGTGCAGCCACCACACGCTCAGGCAGCACCGTCGCAAGGTGCGAACGTGCGTTCTCCAGATTCTGGAAGACTCGGTGGAACAGCAAGTCGTGCGGCTTCTGCATCTGGGCCTCGGCAACCATCCTTAGCCAGTTCCGGTCTCGTCGCTTCTCGTCATCTCGAAGTTCTCGGCTTGGCCGCGACTCTCGCTCCAGCGCGGCGGCGTGCAAGCCGGTAGCAGCGCCTCTGGAGACCGAGGCGGCGCTCTGTGGCGCGGGGTGATACCTCAGCCGTCCGTGGTGGAGGTGAGTCAGCCTTGCAACCTGGGCGGTGCTTCGCCGCCCATGCCAGATGAGTTCTCAAGCGTCCCTGTTGCCCTCTTGTCTGTGGGCGTGTTCGCCCGCGGTCTCGCCGTCTGCGGGGTTCGCGGCCCCGGCCCCTCCTCAGTGCCGGCGCCAGCGGGCCGAAGAGCTCAACGTCCGCGAACCCCGCAGACGGCGAGCCCGCGGGCGGACCCTTCTTGAGTTGAGTGCCCCAGGCCTCCGATCAGCGAAGACGCCTCGCCTCTACCACGGCAGCGTCCCAGACCATGCACTCGACGCCGACGGCCACGTCGCCGCAACCCACAGCTGGTGTCGCTGTCTGTACTGCTCACCACACCACCTTCGTGTGGCATAGGTGATCGCCAAACTCGTCCCTACGCCTGGGTGATCGGCAGTCCAGACGCTGCGGGTTGTCGGATCAGCAGATGCCCCCGCTGTGCCTCCCCGAACACCGCGAAGCCAGCAGACACGTTGTGTCTCGCCGGCTGCGCTGAGAGCCAGGCCCTACGGTGGGGTTTGCTACATCTGGTGGGCTCCCTTCGCGTTTCCGAGGGGGAGCAGCATGGTCTATGCGATTGGGCCGAGGCTCACCGCGGGTGACACCCACCGGCGTAACGGGCGGTAGCCCCCGCCGGTGGCGGGAATATTGTGGGTACACCCAGCCGCCGCCACTCGCGGCCGCGATGCACCACGGGGAGGGTTCATTGAGAGCCTGGGGCGGGGCCACCATCCCAGTGAAGCAGCTGCCGGTTTCCGCGAACGCCGCGAAGCCAGCAGACACTTCGTGTCTCGCCGGCTGCGCTGAGAGCCATGCCCTACGGTGGGGGTTGCCGCCTTTGTACGATACGTGCTTCTGAGCATGATTGCGAGGGTTCCATTGCCTCTCAACAGCCCAGCTTCAAACAGCACGTAACAGCGCATGTGCTGCGGCGCCGAGACAGGGCAGGCCATCGCCGGTGGCAGGCTTTTAACGCGCGCTACCACCTGACGACCTCAAAGCTGGAGGAGGGGCGGGTAACGGGTGGCGCTGCCCGAGAAGTTGGTGGTCCGCAGGTGAAGCGCCGGGGCGTTACTACGACTTGCAGATTCCGTCGT
>CAYXGP010000516.1:0-2626 GCA_964464515.1 uncultured Enterobacterales bacterium | reverse complement strand
GCGATCGGCGGAGGCTGGATAGTGTGGAAACTTGTTATTCTGGAGCAGCCTAACCACAGATCGGCACAGGCGTTTGGAGGACGACATGATGATTCGTTTCGGGATGCTCTCGATACTGGTGGCCTGCAGCGGGAAGAGCGACGACGAGCCCTCGACCGGGGGCAGCGCGACCGGCACCACCGTCAGCTCAGGAACCAGCACGACGCCATCCAGCACGACATCGGGCACCACCACGACCTCCTCGGTACCACCCTGCGTTGGGGAGAGCTGGGGGACAATCACCGACCCCGAGGGAGCCGTCCACGTCCGGGAGAACGGTGACGACAGCGCGGACGGCTCCGCCGCTGCGCCGCTGGCTACCCTGGACGCCGCGCTCACCGTGCTCCGCGCTGGCGCCGGGACCGGGACGATCGCCATCGGTCCGGGCGAGTTTGTCGCCGGGATCGATCTGGCCGGCGACGAGATCCTGGGCGAGGGTATCAACGACGACGGCGTCGCGCTCCAGGGCTGCGGCGTGGACGAGACCATTCTGCTCGCCGACGACGATGAAGAGCCCATCATCCGTGTGACCAGCGCTAGCGATATCGCGCTCTCCGGGTTCGGATTGGAAGGCGGACGCCGCGCGCTCTGGATCTGGGGCGGGGCCACCGTCACCGTCGAGAGCGTCGCGATCGCCGAGAGCACCAAGGTCGGCGTCGTGGTCAAGGACGGCACCACCGAGGTGTCTTTTACCGACGTGCATGTCAGCGACATCGTCGCCGAGTCCGACTATGGATACGGGTTCAACGTCGATGGCGCCGTGGTCCAGATGACAGACTCCAGCGTGATCGGCGCAACCGGAATCGGGATCCTCGCCAGCGGAGCCACACTTGACCTCGACACCGTCATCGTCCAGGAGACAGCCCGAAACGCCAGCGATCTGCTCGGGCGCGGGATCCAACTCCAGGGAAGCTCGAGCGGCACGCTCCAGGATTGCATGCTGGTCGGCAACGCCGACGCCGCTGTCTTCTCGCGCCAGAGCCCGAACCTCTCGGTGGATGGGATCGTGGTCGAGGAGGTGGAGTGGGCCCAGATCCCATTGGACAAGGCCGGCGCGCTCAGCGGAGACGGACTGGTCGCCACCGGCGCCGACGAGGTCAGCAACTACAACCCGGCCCTGTTCCTGGTATCTGTCACCAACAGCCAGATCTCGAACGCCGATCGGGCCGGCGTCGTGTTGGAGCACCTGACGGCCGAGTTAAGCGACAACCAGATCCAGGACTGCGCGTTCACGTCAGATGACGGGGTGTCGGTCTTCCTCCAGGATGATGTCGCGATTTCTGGGAACGACTCTACGGTCGAGCTGTCTGCCGGTGGGGAGATCGAGCCGCTCAGTCTGAACCGGGATGAGGTGGCGCTGGATCTGCTGGATAATTGATGGTCAGCGTGCCTTCTTCACCTCGGGCTCGGTCAGATAGACGCTGTAGTACAGGTCTTGTGTGAGGTAGTCGTACTCAGGGCAGATCTCGGTGGTGCTTGCTGTTTCGTCGGTGAGGCCCTCGGGCAGCGTGACCCCGGTACAACTCTGCACCAGTATATCCTTGCTGTTTCCTTGGTAGCTGTTCCCAGACAGGGTTGCAGTCGCTGCATTCAGGAAGACCCCTGCACCGGCGCTATTTTTGAGCACATTACCGGAGATGATGAGCGAGCCCTCTACCCCAGGGGCACCAGACTCTCCAGGTGTTGCGAATAATGCATCTCCGTGTGCCCAATGTCCGCTGCTGACCTCGACTCCATTTCCTCCTGATATCTCGTTGCTCGTAAGGATGTGGGTCCCAGCGCCGCGGAGGAATACTCCCGCGAGCGGATTGTCCTCGATCAGTCCGCCAGTCATCGTGAGCGAGGGCTGGCCGAACATCTCGGAGTAGTCATCGATCACCAGGACACCTACACCGCCATCTCCGAGCCAGCGCCGCGTCCCCCGAAGAGTGGTATCTTCCAGCGAGAGGTACCCGCCGGCTTGGGCGACGGCGCCTGCGTAGGAATTTTCTGCGATTTCGCAATCACCGCAGTGCAGGTAAGATTCCATTGACACATGAAGCCCCAGGCCTTCTACGCCGCTGACTTCTACATGGTCAGCGCTTACCATTGCACCTTCTTGCGAGACCACCCCCGCTGCCATGTTGGCAACCAGGCTCCTCTGGACGTTGGTTATCACCACCGACTCAATGTGGGCTGAAGCCCCGTAGCCGCTTACGAACAGACCTATTTCATGGTTGTCGCGGATCGTCCCTCCAACGACCCTCAGCGCTCCATCCGATACTGAGACTCCACGTCCATATTGTCCACTCTCAGCCATTGTTGTTTCCCGCACAATACAGTCGGATAATTCCGCAACGCTCTCTTTGATGGTGACTCCGAATCCAGCATTTCGTTCCACGATGCATCCTTCAGCAACAAGCGATGAACCGCCCTGCACCGCGATCCCTATAGCTTCGCCGTCGTGCGCAAATCTGGTTCCACTTATCGTGCACTCATTAATAGTGGCTGTGGAGTCCTGGATGCCAAGTCCAACGTCGGAATTGTTGTCTATGGACGTCCCCACACATGACATTGTCCCACCTTCGGCGAGTAGTACCCCGCCACC
>CAYXGP010000515.1:0-2662 GCA_964464515.1 uncultured Enterobacterales bacterium | reverse complement strand
CCAGCATTACCCGCCCCTCCACAGCGATGATGCCGTCGGGTGGTAGCGCGCGTTAAACCCCTGCCACCGGCGTTGGCCCCGTCATCCCATTCGCCGCGCCTCGAGGAGTGTTGGCGGGAAGCACTACCGGACATTGCGAGAGCCCACCGCAGGTGACTGTACTTCCACTGGGTGATGGTCAGGCGTCTGGGAGGTAGTTGCCCTCCAACGCTGCGGGATTGCTCGGCCCAGATCAAGCAAACCTCACCGTCGGCCTTGGCTCTCAGCGCAGCCGGTAAGACGCGGAGCGTCTGCTGGCTTCGCGGTACTCGAGGAAACCACGGCGCTCTCTTCGGAACCGCCCACGAGGGACGGCACAGAGCGCAGCCGGCAAGACGCAAGGCGTCTGCTGGCTTCGCGGCGATCGGGGCAAGCACGGCGAGGGCCGCTGCCCCAAAAAGGGTACCTGACGCCCGACTCGCTGAATCGAGGAGCGTCAACCGAGATTGACGGCGAACGGAACCATACAAGGGGCCAACACATCCAAGGCGTGGTCTGGGATCGCCGCTGCCATTGCCGTCCGCACCCGCCGCTTCTCCCTACGAAGCAGCCGCGGCCATAGCCAACGTAGGGTCTCCCACGCCAAAGCGGCGTGCTCGGCTTCGTCCCGGATGAGGCGGTTGAGAATCTCCAGGTCTCGATCGTCACAGGCACTCATCTCATCGATCAACTCCAAAGTCGAAGCAGTCTCGTTGACGCAGCCCTCAACGGCGACGGCGAGCGCTACTTCCACGGTCGAGCGGCGTGCTGGAGTGGCGGTGTCGAGCGTGGTGAGTTCAACCGTCGCGCCCAGTTCGCGTGCACGCTCCAGTGCAATCCGCGCGTGTTCAACCTCCTGGCCCTGCGCTCGGATGATGCGCGAAAGCAACGACATGGGCGCGCCAAGCGCCATCATCTCCAGCATGTGCCGCGCGAACGAAGCGATCGAGGCATGCTCGCCACGAGCCCGCTCGACCCACCGCCATGCTTTGGTCGACGACGCGTCACCGATCACCGCCGGAAGTCGCCGCTCAAAGGGGCGACCAGGGACGACAGCATGGGAGAAGGTAGAGTAGAGCTCTCCAGTTCGGGCATCATAACGATGGATGGGGCCACCGGTCGATTCTGACCCTGATGAGAATCGAAAGGTCCGCTTCAGCGACCAGACCAACGTGGCGGTTGGACACCGCTCTGCCTCAGCGCCGCGCTCGTGGAGAAGGCTTACCCGATCTTGTTCTTCGAGAAGTTTACCGCCCTTGAATGTTGTAGGCATCTCCGCCCACCAGGCCGTTTCAAATGGGACGACATCTCGAAGGTCACAACACTGATGGGCATCAGGGAATCTGTGTAGGCATCGAGAGACCCAGACCTCCCTACCCGCACGACTCTCAAGGTCCTGCCGGCCAGGAGGGCGCCCCGTTGGGGCGGCGAGCAACGCTCGGTCGCCAGCATACAACGCGACTCGGCCCGCCTTGACCTGCTGACGCGCACGTTCCCTGCGAAGTTCCTCGTGGATGTACTCCTCGTAGGACGTATCAGCGTTCGTTTCCTCCGCTTCGGCCACGCCCTGGTACCCAATGAGGCCGAGGGTCAAGGCCAGCCGCCGCTGCAGCTGCCCCCTGGTCACTACCGGTGCTTCTGCGTGTCGAGGCACCGCTCGATTCCTCTCGACGTGGACGACATCAATAGTGCTGACGCCAGCTCGAGACCCGCCGGCCGAGCTCGGACAGCGCGGAACAGGGAACAGAGCGAATCGCCCAAGATGGCAGCCCTATCCACCATCACAGCGCTTGCGCGATAGGACGAGTTGATGAGGATGGAATGAGGGCAGTTCACCCGGCGCACCTCCTTCTCCCCCTTATCGTACAGATAATGCTCTGGCGCGGAGTGTCTACCAATCGCACCATCCAGGACGACACCACCGGTGGACCGCCGAGGGCGCGTTGGGGCCCCGCGCCGCCTCATCATTCCACCGCTTTGGCAACCGCCTACTTGACTGCTACTCTGGCACGTGGCTGGCGCAGCGTTGGAGCCGCTCCCGCTGCAGAGAAGCGCCGGATGGCAGGATCTCATCCGCCGGTATGGAGTGGGACCATCTGAGTGCCAGGTCGCCGTTCAGTTCATTGCGAGCGGCAGGCCCCACTCCGAAGCCCAAGATAGCACGCTGGCCTTCTCGGAAGCTGAATCCATGGCTGACGTTCAACCGCTGCCCTTCGACATCCCCACCCAACACCGCGATCGTCAGCGAAGGAGGAGGGTCTCCATGGATGCGCGCCTCGGCGGTGAAATGCACATCCGTGACGATGATTGTGTCGATATCGATGTCTCTCCAGTACCCCTGAACCGCATCGACCCGCCCGACCAGAACCCAGTCACACTGCATACACAAAAAGACCTCCGGAACGCCCTCAAACACAGCTGTCCGACCGTCCGTGACCACATCGTTGGAAACGTATCCTGTTGTGTAGCGAGCACAACCGAACAACAATGCGACGACTCCATGCACTCTCATTGCAGCCCTCGGTGACCAGACAATCCGGTAACACGTCCTACCGACCCGGGACGATGCCCATCATGTCCGCATTGCTACACGCGATCGCCAGCGGGTTTAACGCCCCGGCGCTTCACCTGCGGACCACCAGCT
>CAYXGP010000514.1:0-2679 GCA_964464515.1 uncultured Enterobacterales bacterium | reverse complement strand
GCCACCAGCTGCCTCCCGTGCGGGGACCGTCCTCCCCCCTCATGAATAAGACGGGGTTATTGGGAGGAGCGGAGGGTGAAGGTGAGTCCCCGAGCCCGCCGACGGAGGCAGGATGTCCGGCGTGCAACCATCGACGGTCTTCCTGGTCTCCTGCGTCGCCCGGAAGCGCGCCGAGCCTGCACCCGCCCGAGAGCTGTACGAGTCGGCATGGTTCCGGAAGGCTCGGGCCTATGTCGAAGCCGAGGGAGGCCGTTGGTTCATCCTGTCCGCTGAACACGGTCTGCTGACCCCTGATCGCGTTGTCGCGCCCTATGAGCGAACCCTCAACACGATGGGGATCGCTGACCGTCGCAGGTGGGCACAGCGAGTCAGCGAGCAGCTCACGGCACTCGACATCCGTGCTGACCGCATCGTGGTTCTCGCTGGGCTTCGATATCGAGAGTTCCTGATGCCGGCTCTGCGACAGCGCGCAGCGGTGGTTGACGTACCAATGGAGGGCCTCGGGATCGGACAACAGCTCGCTTGGCTTGACCGAAACACCGTGAGTCGACGGCGCGATCTCGTACGGTTCTACGAGCTTCTCGTTGAGCTGGCCCAGCAGCAGGGAGGAGGGCAGCTTCTGCGCGCCTGTCATGGTCGCCAGGAGTGGCCAGTTCGCGGCGTCTACTTCTTCTTCGAGCCCGGCGAGCTGTGCTCTGACGGCGGTAGAGGACAGCGCGTTGTTCGCGTGGGCACCCACGCTCTCACACAAAAGTCCCGCGCCACCTTGTGGGGTCGGTTGGCGCAGCATCGTGGCACGACGGCCGGGGGTGGGAACCATCGAGGCAGCATCTTCCGGCTCCTTGTGGGGGAGGCCATGCAGGCTCGCTCGGGGTCCACGGCGGCGACCTGGGGGCTGGGTAGCTCCGTCGGCGCGGCGGTCCGGAAGAGCGGTCAATCTCGAGAGGCACTGGCCGCGGCCGAGGGGCCTGTCGAGGCCACGGTGAGCCGGCATCTGGGCGCGACCCGCGTGGTGGTGCTGGACATCGACGACGCGCCAAGTCGAGACAGTCTGCGGGGACTCATCGAGCGTCACTCCATCGCGCTCCTGAGCAATTGGGACCGGCCGGTACTCGACTCTCCGTCTGGCAGCTGGCTCGGGGCGAGCTCCCCGCGCGACAAGGTTCGGCTCAGCGGGCTGTGGAACCAGAACCACGTCGATGAACACCACGACCCCGCGTTCCTCGATGTCTTCGCGGAGTTGATTCGAGGAAGGATGCCGGCGAGACCCGCTGAACGGTTGGAGACGTCAGCACCACCGGGGGGAAGTGAGCCGGAGCGTCCAGCGCCGGCACCAGAGCTCGTTCGCGCTCCACCCCGGCCTCCACAGGGGACTGCTGTCTCGGCTCCGACCGGGCCGTTCGCTCAGCTCACCCTTGCTCATGTCCATGCCGCAGCAGCACAGATTGACCGCGAGGGCGTGCCTCCCCGACGAGCAGCACGGAACACCGTGGCGCTGCTGGGTGGACGAGAGTACCCGGCGAAGTACCTGCTGGGCCTCGCGGTTCAACATGCCACCGGCCAACCGCTGTCCTCCGAGGCGTTCTCGGGTGGGACCGCCACCGCTCGGGTGCTCGTCCAGGTGGGCGTCGATGTCCGACACGGACAGCAGGTCATGAGAAGTGGTGGCGCTGGCGCAGAACCAGAGCTTGCCGACAGGGCAGCGCAGCCCGGTCGACCCGGAGGCTGCTCGGGTTGAGCGGTCTTCGCGGACGCCCGCACCGCTATCGTGAAATTTCACGATAGCCTTGGGGATGCGCCGAACCCGTCCATATGCGAGGTTTTACTGCTTGAGTCGGACGAATCTGGAGGGCAGCAGCGACATCGTGAAATTTGCCGATCTGGGTCGAGAGTCCGTGTTGCCAGGGTCCCGATGGGCGCAGGTGACCCGGTTGTCACGGGACCCCGACCGACGGCATCAGCGTGGACCAGACCGAGCAGCAGTCACCGGCTCAGAAGATCGAGGCGACGATCATCGGGAAGTGCCCGGCGCTGCGCGTGGCGATCTCGGCGACCGGCCGGGTTGGGCCCCGCAGCGTCTCGGTGCTGGTTCAAGGTGAGACCGGGACCGGAAAGGAGAGCATCGCCCGACTGGTTCACGCCTACAGCGGCCGACGCGGGCAGTTCCTCGCGGTCAACTGCGCCACCTTCGCCCCGGGCGTGCTGGAGGCCGATCTGTTCGGCTACGAGAAGGGCGCGTTCACCGGCGCCGATGCCCAGAAGCGCGGGCTGTTCGAGGCCACTGATGTCGGCACCTTGTTCCTGGATGAGGTCGGGGAGATGTCGGCCCCACTGCAGGCAAAGCTCCTGCGGGTCATCCAGGAGCGGCGGATACGTCGCGTCGGCGGCACCAGGGAGATTCGGGTGGACGTGCGCCTGGTCTCCGCAACGCACCGTGATCTTCTCTCGATGGCTGACCAGGGCGACTTCCGACGCGATCTGATCTTCCGGCTGGCGCAGTATCGGATCTCCCTGCCTCCGCTGCGGGAGCGGGGCTCTGATGTCATCCGCATCGCTCGACACATGCTCAACACTGATTCCGAGCTGGTTCCGACGAAGCCGGTGAGTGGGAAGGCGAAGCCCTGGCGAGGATAGTCGCCATAAACCACCTTCCCATGGTATCTGGCTCCCCTCCGCGAG
>CAYXGP010000513.1:0-2679 GCA_964464515.1 uncultured Enterobacterales bacterium | reverse complement strand
TGGTGGACGACGACGACGTGGTGGACGACGACGACGTGGTGGACGACGACGACGTTGCCGATGACGACGATGTGGCGTCGCCGCGCTGCTTTGACCCGGCTCTTGTATGTCCGGCGGGTGCCCCCACACTTGGGGCACCCGGGAGTTTCTCCACCGCATTGGCAACGGTGCCGATGACGCTCGACCCTGTTTCCGGGTGGACCTGCTCAGATCCAATTCACATCAACGTCCCAGCGGACACCTCCGGCTGGTACTTCAGTCTCCTGGGCGGGCCCGCTTTCGTGGGCGATATGGAGATGCCCTCGGGGACGCTGATCGATCAAAACCCTATCGATATCGTCGGGCTGGCGCCCGACCAGATTGTTGCTGAGTACCTGAGCGGCTACTCAGCGATGATGACCGCAGCCCCCGAGTACTACGCGCCGATTTCGCTGACAGCGCCAGCCTTTCGGATTGCGTCCACCTTCCCGGCGTCCCCAGCTTCACCAGTCGAGACTGGGTGTCACTCGTTCCGCCTGATCGGCACCCCAGATCTCGCGGGCACCAGCTACGGCTACGTCTTCGGGAGCCGCAGAGGCGCGTCGGGTGAGCGCCTCGACATCCACGTCGTGCATAGCGCCACGGTGACCGAAGGGACCGTACTGGATGCGATGGGCCTCGTGGACTTGACTCTCGGAGATGCTGGCATCCAACTCGGTGAGCTGACTCTCGAAACGCTCTCCCCTGGCTTCGAGACCGTCGATCTGACGCAGGCCGACGAGTACGCGCTCTTCGCAAGTAGCGGGGGAAACACCAGCTCCGACGCGGAGATCGTGCTCTACCTCCCGAGCCAGATCATCTCCACGACAGGCCTCATTACGGGGCTCTCATCGGGCGTCCCTGGCGACATGGGAACCATTGGGGGGCCCTTCGGGGGAGTCCTGGTCACCACTGGTGGAGGGTCGCGAGTCGGCCTCGACATGGCCCAGACGATCGTCCACGAGATTGGCCATCAAGTCGGCCTGCGTCACACGTCGGAGAGTTCAGGGACGGTCCACGACCTACTCACGGATACTCCCGAGTGCACGAACGTGTCCGGCAATCCGCCCGAGCTCACCGTTGTCGGGTGCAGCGGCCAGGGCGCCGACAACCTCATGTTCCCGCTCGCATCAACCGCAGCGCTCGGCTGGTCCGCCCAACAGATCGATGTGCTCGAAGCGGTTCTTCCTGGTGAGGAACTCCTCTGCGGCCAGCACACCGACTGCACCGGGTACGAGATATGCACAGACCTCGGCGTCTGCGAGTTCGCCTATAGCCGACCGTATACGGTGTACATAGACGGTGCGACTATTGACGCGACCGGACCGAGTGGCGCCTGGGACCCATTCGGGGGAGCACCAGACGCCTACGCCCAGTGGAGCATCTCCGGCCTCTCGGGGACTACCGCGACCGAGACCGATTCGCTCTCGCCACTCTGGTACGACGAGGCAAACGGCGTCTGGGTCTTCGCGGGCCTGTCCTCGTTTACCTGCACTGTATGGGACTACGACCCGACCTCCCCCGACGACCTCGTTGATGTCTTCAGCATTCCGTCGCCGATCCCGGTGAGCAGCCTTCGAAGCAGCTTCCTCTCGCTGCCCGGCGCCTACTCCACGCTGGACATCGGGTTCATCCCGGAGTAACCCATGAACCGAATCGAAGTCCTCATAGCGTTCCTCGCCGCGACGTTCCTGCTGGCCTGCTCCCCGGCGCCCCCCACTGATGGTGAGGAGGCCGGGTACAGCGGGGCGATCCGCGCAGCCGCCGTGGCCGAGCCTACTCCTGAAGGTCCCTCGACTAGGGCGGACGATCCGAGTCCGGGTGCCGTACGCGACCTCCTCAAGCCCGCTGATGGAAGCGGCCCATCCAGAGCGACCCTGGAGTCGATCTCTGCGGACGCCCGCGCTGAGCTGATCGCTCTACTGGATGACACGGACCCGCAGGTTCGCACGAACGCCGCAGTCAGTCTCGGCGGCTGGTTGCCCGACGAAGAGGTTCGGACCTTGTTGCTGCTGCGCGCCCTGGACACGACCCTCACCGCCGGAGACCGGGCGGCAGCGATTATGGCGCTCGGGGAGAGCCCCAATGACGTCGGTCGAGACCTCGCGCCGCTCTTGTCTGAGGCCGAGCCACCCGAGGTCCAGGTCCAGGTAGTCCGCACCCTGGCTCGGGTTCCAGCATTGCGGGCTGATGTGCGCGCCTTTGTTCAGTCCGAGGGCGTCCACCCCGCCGCACGACGCCTCGGTGAACGGTACTTGCAAGGCCCGTAGTCACGGGCACGCCCCGCCGGAGGCTTGCCCATGCCTCTTGTCCTCCCCCAAGTTGCCTCCCAATTTCCAGGTCCAGCCCCTCGCAAGGAGTTGGCTGGCCGTCTCCGCCCCATGGCGGCTCCACCGTCGAGCCGGTTCTCCGGGCGGCGCGTCCAGCGCGCCCCTCGCTTAGTCGAGACGGAACTTCACCTAACCCAGGTCTTGAGCGAGCTGGGAGTGATGCGTCGGCGTAAGTAGCTGGAAATGCAAAAGGATTCGCTGGCGCTCCCCTTTGGCACATTGTAGCGCACCACTCCCAGACAGCCGCCGTTCGGCGGCCGTCTCAAGCCCTTTTCCGTTAGCCGGCATTCCATCGCGCAGATCTGTGGGGTGCCCACGCGCCGCCCGTCCG
>CAYXGP010000512.1:0-2695 GCA_964464515.1 uncultured Enterobacterales bacterium | reverse complement strand
CCATCCTTGTCGGCGTCGTAGTCGCTGGCATCATCGCAGTCAGCGTCAGTGCCGTCGTACCAACCTTCCACGGCGTTGGCGTGGATCTGGTCTGGTGAAACGCCACCAGGGTTGGCATCCATATCGGCGGCCGTGCCTTCGTAGCAGTCATCTCCTCCGTACGCTTCGTGATCATGGCTGTCAGTATCGGCATCGTAGTCAGAGGCGTTGTTGCAGTCCTGGTCCGTACCGTCATACCACAACTCGGTGGCTCCGCTGTGGATACTGGCGTCGGCGTCATCACAGTCATCACCACCGTACCCTTCATGATCGTGACCATCGGCGTCAGCGTCATAGTCACTAGCGCCGTCACCATCCTGGTCGATTCCGTCGTACCAGACCTCGGTGGTTCCGTTCATCGTTCCGGACGATCCGATTAGATGATCCTCCCCGGAATCACCGGAAGGCCCAACCCGCCATAGCGCACAGCCATGAACCGAACTCGTGAACAGAAGTAGCGAGGCGAATCGCATACTACCAAGCCGGAGCTGTGAGTGCTGCATACCACCATCGGTCTGAACCCGTGTCTTTAACCTTGACCCAGATCTTCTTGGCCGAAGTGTCTATTACATGAGCACCCAGAACGCCTTCCGTATCGCCGGGCTTAGCCGTCACGGTCTTGGTCCCCAAGAACTCATCGGCGTACAAGCTTCCGCTTGGAGTAATCTCGACCTTGGGGGTGCCTGTGTCCGTGAGGTTGGTGAACTTCAACCCTCCGTTGGTCCTGTCCGACTTGACCTCCCACTTCTTGGCTCCGCTGTTGGCTGTTGAGTCAAGTTCCAGAAGAGCGCTAAAGAGGTCCGGTGATGTGGCTGAGGCATCCCCATCCTGCCCGACCTTGAAAACTACATTGTCATTTTCATCACTGTATGAAAATCCTCCGTTCGAGCAGCGGCTTCGGAACTTGAAGTCACATCCCCAGAACAGTAGATCATACCATGTAGTGGCCGCGTTGGCCTCAATGCGGCGATGCCCAGGAACGACTTGGGTGCGCACCGAACCAGCCAAGCTAAATGTAGCCCACTTTGAATCGCCTGTTTGAGTTGGGTCCACATGGAGAGCGAAGGTCTTCGTATTGACCTGGAGGTCTTGAGCTGCAGCGCTAGTGTTCTGAATCTCAAGAAGTCGGGTGCCGTCCACCGAGCCTGTATCCACGATGCGAATCTCATCAGCTACTGGGAGAACGGAGTGCAGCGCTGTGAGCACGGTGTCAGCCGCGTCACGAACGATCATGCAGACGCTCAGCGTTGGCCGAGGCCGTGTCATCACGCGCTTCCGAGTGGCGTGGTCTGGCCGGCACCTGGCCGAACCTGCGGGGTAGCTCACGATCCAGCAGGACGCGGGCTCTCCGTAGCGGACTTCTGCCTCGACGGTCGTTGTGAAGGCGACATCTTCGGAGTCCCCGAACCAATTGAGTATATCGTCATAGGTGGGATGGACTCGACGTTTGGAGTCCCCGCCAGCGGTCGGAAGGAGGTGTACCACTCGCGTTCCATGACCGACAGCATCGGCCAGCTGTTTGAGCCAGGCCGCTCGATCGGGCTGATCCAGCAGGGCGCCAAGATCGATGACGCCGTCCACCGGGGGAGTCGCCTCCAAGCTCTCTGCGAAGAAGACCGCCGCGCCGCTCAGGCGCCTGACTTCACTCGACAGCTCTGCCTCTCCGAGCAGGAGCAGCCGTCGGCAGCCGGAGAGCTGGGCCAGCGCAGCGCGCAGCAAGCGCTGCCGCCACCCCGGCCAGGGCGCCCGCCCCTGGCCAGCGGCGGTGGTCGCGTGGGAGTCCGCTGCGTCACGATCGCTGCGCTCGAGGAGCGTACGGGAGATCTCTGCCTGGCGATGCCGCGCCCGGTCTTCAAAGAAAGACTGCCACTGCCGTTCCCAGGCTTCTGCGACCGCTTCGGCGGAGTAGGACGCGGCCCACGTTCGCCCTGCGTCGCCCATCTCGCGGCGAAGTTCCTCGTCGTAGAACAGCTCGACCAGCTTGTCTGAGAACTGTTGGCGCATGTCTGGACCGGACTCGATCAAGCGCCCAGCCCCCTCTGCGATGGTCTCGGGGAGGGCTCCCCGCGTCGTCGCCAGTATCGGCAGTCCGCACGCCTGGCTCTCGATCGCTGCGATGCAAGCTGTCTCGTCGAATTCCGCCGGATAGACCATCATCGTGGCACGGCTGAGAAGTGCGTACAGGTCAGGCTTAGATAGGTGACCGATGTGCTCCGCCCCCGGAGCTCGCCGAACCTGTGCGTCCATCTGGAGACAGAACGCCTCCAGGGGGCTCCCAGCCGGTTCGTAGTACGACAGGTAGCGGGCGACCAGCAGCCGAGCTTGCGGGATCCGTTGATGCACACTCGGCCAGACATCCAGCAGGGCACGCAGGCCGCGCTCTGGTCTCGACAGGTGAATCAGCAATGGCTCTCGGGGGCCGGGAGCTTCTGGGAGCAGCTCGTGGCAGATAGGGTTTCGGGTGACCCAGGTCGCTGGGCGGATCATCGGAAACGCACGGCAGGTCTGCTCGCGGTGCCACTCGCTCACAAACAGCAGGCGGTCACAGTGGGCCAACCAGCGATCGATGGGGGCTCGGTTCGGCTGAGCGTGCAGAACGTCTTGACACCACAAGACCCGAAGAGCAGCTCGGACGCCAGCCAATAGAGGATCTGGG
>CAYXGP010000511.1:0-2696 GCA_964464515.1 uncultured Enterobacterales bacterium | reverse complement strand
ATCATGGGAGACTTCTTTCCCTGGAGCGGCCTTACGAGAAAGTCCAGATATACGATCTCATGCCACCGGATGACGCCACACTCGACCGACTGATCGCCGAGCAGCGCTCCCGACCACTCCCCGCCCTCGTGCCGCGGGAGGTTCGTCTGCCTGACGTCCCGGGCAAGGCCAACGCGCTGATCGGGATGCGCCGGAGCGGCAAGACCTACCGCCTGTGTGCGGAGATGGAGATCCGCTTGTCGCGCGGCACGCCGCGGTCGCATATCCTCTACCTGAACCTGGAAGATGATCGTCTCCGGCGCGCCGATCCCACGACTCTCGATCGAGCGCTGGAGCTGTTCTACCGACGCGACCCCACAGCCCGAGCTGAAGCGGCCTGGCTGTTCTTCGACGAGGTGCAGGCGATCGACGGCCGGGAGCGGTTCGCCCGGCGCGTGATGTCGCCGAGCGGCACTCTGCGACCAACCTGCCGGCGCTCCGCGAGCTGGTCGCCGCGCTGTTCTCTGCCAATACAGATGGGTTCAGCGTCAGCCGACTCCACGGGGCGCTGCTCTCCCAGGGCTGGCGGGTGGGCAAAGCCACTCTGTTGGCCTACCTGTCCCACCTGGTCGATGCCTTCCTGTTCCTCCTCCTGCCGCTGCGAACCCGTTCGGCGCGGAAGCGCGCCGTGAATCCGCGCAAGATCTACGCCGTGGATCCGGGGCTGGCGGCGGCGATGTACCGCGCCGGCGCGTCCAACCGCGGCGCGCAGCTCGAGAACGCGGTCTATCTGGAGCTACGGCACCGGTTCGGCCGACTCTCAGACAACGCCTTGAGTTGGGTGAAGACGGCCTCGGGCCGAGAGGTGGACTTCGCCGTGGATGATCCCGTCGAAACAGACGCGGGGGTCATCCGGGTCATCCCAGCGCGGGAGTGGTTCTTCGGGCCCGCTGCCCTCGAGGTGTCCTCACCAGCTCCTCGGTAGCCCCCGCCATCCAGAACCAGCAGTTCATCAACCGTGAGCGTCACAGAGATCTGTTTCTGCACCGATGCCGGGTGCCCATTACCCTGCGTGCAGGACAGTGAACCGAATTGCGGGTGACGCCATGATCGAAGTCCAATCCATCTCACGCGGCGTGCTGGAGGTCGCCTGGAGCCCGAGCCGGGCCTATGCGCTGGTGGCCGATGTTCCGCTGTCCGCGAGCCACTACCCCGGCCTCACCCGCCTCGACGATCTGGGCGACGCCACCTATCGCTGGCACCTGAGCCGCTACGAGGTCGCTGGCCACTCGCTGGATGTCGGCTACACGGCTCGCTACATCTGCGATCCCGGGGCCCGCCACGTCACCTGGAGGTCTGAGCTCAGCGACCGCGACAACGTCGCCGCCAGCGGGTTCTGGCGGGTCGCGCCGCTGGCAGACGGCGCTCGCCTGGACTTCGAGACGGCGCTGCATGCGCGCGTGCCTGTCCCGCGACTGGTGGGTCGGCTCGCGCGGCGCACGGTGGACGCCGTCTTTCAGCGGCAGATCGAGACCTATCTGGACGCCATCGCACAGCGGATGGGCGGTCGCCGGACGGTCACTCGATGAAGCGCACACACCGCGCCAGGTTGTAGACCCTGCACACGTCGCCCTGCGGACCGTCCCCCCAGGATGGGTACTCCGTTCGCGAGCCCGACCTGGGATCACCGCGCTGCGCGCCCGCCCCATGCACGTCGAGGAACAGCTCCGTCCCGGAGGACTGGCCGGTGGAGTAGCCCAGCGCCTCTCCGAACGCGACGTACACGGCGTCCGTGCCAGCCTGCAGTCCATCGAGGTGGGTGGTCCCGGTCCAATAGAATTCGAAGTTGCGGGAGCCGTCCTCGGCGGTGATCTCCGTGGAAGTGAACACCGGGTCGATCGCCGCCGTTCCGGTGGTGTCCCGCGACCGCGAATGGTCGACGATGGCCTGCAGTTCCTTTGCGTCGGGCAGTCGCCAGCCGGTGTGACCCGCCACCTCCAGCCCCTCTCACCACGCCAGCGCATGACTCCAGTTCAATGTTCCGTCGGCCTCGTCGCCCGCGCTCAGGCTGCCGCTATCATCCTGGGTCCACATCCGGCCGGTGGCCGCGTCGGAGACGGTGCCGTCGCCGTTTTCGGTGAATTGGTTCTCTCCGTACCCGTCCGTTCCCCGTACGCAGCGGAGCTGCCAGCTCGCCCGATCGGCCGTCTCGTAGCACTTGATTCGACCGTCGTCGTAGTTGACGCCGAAGAACCCCTCCTGCCCCGCCTCTACGCCGTCATTGTCGGCCCAGATGTTGCTCCCGTAGACCGTCTGCGTGATGAATTGGGTGTCGATGTAGCGCTCGCCGTTGTCTACGTCTCCCTAGGAGAGCGTCTGGTCGGTATCGACGATGGTGGTCGGCCAGGCGGTCGTGACCGTCGTCGCCACGGTCGAGCTGGTGGTTGCGCTGGTCGCGCCGCTGTCGGCAGACTCGCCGTCGCAGGCCAGGGCGGGAAGGGAGAGGATGAGAGCCAGGCGGATGTGTGTGCGTGACATGGCGAGGGGCCTACCCTCGATGTGGGCGCTGACGAGCCCCGAGGGGTGTCGGCTGCGCTGGCACAGTCGGTGCTTCCAGTGCAGCGGGCTCACAGCGGTGAGCGTTCAGGTGGACAACAAGATCGCGCCGAACTCGTGGTTCCTGGCTGCCGGTGAGGAACCGCCGCTCTGCTCCACAG
>CAYXGP010000510.1:0-2717 GCA_964464515.1 uncultured Enterobacterales bacterium | reverse complement strand
TAACGCCCCGGCGCTTCACCTGCGGAGCGATACATTGAGAGAAACGACACTCATAACCCGCCCTGCCTCCAGCAGTGATGCCGTCAGGTGGTAGCGCGCGTTAACTGCTCGCCACCGACGTTGGCTTCGTCTTTCAGCGTCAACATGCCCACTGAGGCTGTCACTGGGCGTTCTGCGGCTCAATCTTGTCGGTGCCTTTCCGTGACCCGCAGCGGTCCTCGATGGTTGGAGCTCAGCCGCCGCGGCGCCCGACGTGCCGCAGCTCCTCTGCGCAAGCAGTCTCGATGCAGGTAAACCCCACCGCTGGGATTGGCTCTCAGCGCAGCCGGCAAGTCGCGAAGCGACTGCTGGCTTCGCGGTGTTCGTGGTGATCAGGGCGCGGTCCTCGGGAGCGAGTGCCATGCTCCGGCGCGGATTGAGCACTGGCAAGGCCGGCTCTGTCATCCTCGGCGCCACCATGCACACACCATCAGGTGCTCGTACCGATGCGGCATGAACGGGGTCGCGGCTCGACAGTCGCGCACTCAATGAGCGCACTCCCACGATACAGCAAACCCCACCGTCGGCCCCAGCCCGCAGCGCAGCCGGCGAAACGCGAAGCGTTTGCTGGCTTCGCGGTGTCCGGGGAAGCCTCGGCGGTGGCATCACAGACGACTCTCCGGCCGGGAGCGGCCGATGTCTGCGACAGCTCCCTGTGTTGGCTTCGTCGCGCAGGAACACACGGTGAGCGGAAACGTATTCGGAGCTCCCGTCCGCCTCGGCAGCCACCTCGGTGGGGCAGAGTCCGCCACGGTAGCCCCACCGCTGGAAGTGCCTGTGAGCGCAGCCGGCGAGACGCAACGCGTCTGCTGGCTTCGCGGTGCCCAAGGAGACCATTACGGCACGGGCGTCGGGAGGCGATCGCCCTGCCGCGATAGTGCGCCTGTCCGATCGCGTGCACGCTCTGGTAGAGGGACTCTTGGTCAGCGTGAAGACTTGCCTCCTACTCGATCTCGGCGTTGACCATCGGTGCGTAGAGTTCACCGAACGGCCCCGTTTCCACGGTGAAGCCGTGGTCCTCCTCCTCAACGCCATCGGTCTTCAGCACGACGGGCAACTTGAATCGCTGCGGCTGATCGGGCCGAGCAGGCACCTGGATGCCGAGCACGTTGAGCCCAGCAGCGAGCAGTGGCGTGATTTCTGCGATGGGCAGAGGCCACCCTTCGCCCGCCGAGAGACTCCTGCCGAGATCCGGCGACCTAGCCGACGAAGGAAGACGCCGCCACCGGACCGGTCGAGACGCTCACACCGACCGATGGCTGACAGTCTTGCGCAGATTATGCCGAAGAGGCGCAGACGATGAGAATCCACGCGCTCCGGGCGATGCTCTGGCCAGGCTCGGCCAGCCACAGGATAGGATACGGTTGAGTGGAACCTCCGGAGGCACAGAGCTTGTCGATTCCCTGGACCAAGGAGCAAGCGGCTCAGGTGGAAGGCGCGATCGAGGCGTGGCCGATTCATAGCGGACAGTGTGAAAGGCTGGCCGGAGAGATTGTCACGGTGGCCAAGCCGCTCGATGGCGACGCCCATCGCGTGCGGATTGAGCCCATCCCGGGCATGGGCAACTTCATCGTCCCCGCTGGGGAAGTAGAGGTGATGTGGGACTTTCATGAGTATGCCAGCGTCCTTGAACACGCGGTCGATGCCTTGACCGGTTCGAAGGGAGAGAGTGAAGCCCAATACAGACAAGCACGTTGGCTGTACCCTGAGTGTCTCTCATTTCAAAGGGCCACAGACGGGGCTAATTCATGAAAGGTGAAGCGCCAGCGAAAGTCGTTAGGTTCGTAAAGATCCGATTGGAACGCCTTCTTGCAACACCGGACCTGTGGGGACCTCCAGAGAGTGTAGAGCTGCAGGTGCTGCTTCTTCTGGAGGTGAGGCTGGCTGCGATGGGACTGCCGGATGAGGATGTCTACCGCCTGCCACGACGATACAAGTCCTATCTGAATGACGTGGTTGATGGACCACCCACGACCCTTGCGAGACGTCTTGGTTTGAAGAGCCGGGCAACTCAGCAGTTCACTGAAGTCTTGCGTTCGTTCGTTGAGCGGGAGACTGGGGCTCTGGTTGATTCCGAAGGAGCTCCCATCGCCACGATGCCCCTGGTGGATCGCGACGGCCCAGTGCATATCGAGGCATAGCAGTGTACTTAACGTCCCACCGCGTAGTATCTCCGAGTGGAGTTGAAGGGCTCAATGCTTTCCGTCACGAACACGGCGTCGGATATGTGTGGAAGGTGGAACCAAGGCGAGTTCCGGCCGAAGACCCGGGTGCCACTGTAGTGCAACAGATTGAGCTTCAGCCAGGCGGGAATCGAGTGCGCAGCTATCTCGACGTGGTGTTTCCCGACGATACGCCACGAGATGATGTCGAACTCGCATTGAACAGTCTTTGGCTGGAGTTGGTCGCCGCTGGTGTGCCTGGGGAGATTCCCAATCCCGTCGTGTACTCCAGGGGAGAGGTCACCGTTCGCTTCGGTGTCGATCTTGCCCTTGAGCAGGAGCGACCAAGAGAGTTTCAGGAATTGCGAAACGCTGCGATTTCCACCTGGCCATAGCTCCTCCCACGAAGGCGTACGCGGGGACCTACGCCCGATGCCCAAATCAACTTCGCCGAATGCAGGCACTATTTTTCCCCCTGGGCCTCGCCACCTGCGCAACGCCGATGCAGTTAACGCC
>CAYXGP010000509.1:0-2741 GCA_964464515.1 uncultured Enterobacterales bacterium | reverse complement strand
GCGCCACCCGTTACCCGCCCTGCCGAAGGCGAAAGTGCCGTCAGGTGGTAGCGCGCGTTAGATTTCGGCCACCAGCATTCGTCCCTGTCACCCTCCGTGCCATGAACACTCAGCGACGCATCCTGGCGACCAGGCTGGTGAGCGTCGGCGCTTCCCAGGCGTGCGTACCAGCGCCTCGGCCGGGGGGAACTGTCCACCATGACTGTGACCTGTCGCGCCCCCACACAAGTGGCGGACTCACCAGACACAGCACCACCCACCGTGGGAAGCGGCTCCGAGCGCAACCGGCGAGACACGAAGTGTCTGCTGGTTTCGCGGCGTTTACGGAAGGCATGGCGGGATCGAAGTGGGCGTTGGCACCCTGGCAGCGACTGTCTGTTCGTGCCCGGATCGGCCCGCGGTCATCAAGAGGCGAAGGCGCTGGCTCCAAGTGTGGCAGGGCCCATTGTTGGGATCAGCTGTGAGCGCAGCCGGCGAAACGCGAAGCGTTTGCTGGCTTCGTGGTGCTCGGGGATGACGGTGATGCTCCGTTGCGAGACAGAACACTCGCGCTGCGCTCGGCGCAAGGCCGATGGGCTGGGCGGCAGTCCCGTCCGGGACTACCGAGGCGAACGATGGTGGAAGCCCTGCGCGTCCGCCACCGACTGCCGCCAGCGACCAGCATGAGCTACCTTGGTCATGGGAGGTCTGGATGCAGCCGTTCATCGTTAGCGACCCCGATGTGCTCGGGGGGAAGCCGCGAGTTCGTGGCACGCGCCTGTCGGTGGCGTTCATCCTCGAGTTGCTGGCCAGCGGTGCCAGCCGGCAGGACATCTTGGAGGCGTACCCGCAGCTGTCAGTGGAGGGGCTGAACGCTGCGCTGGAACACGCCGCACGCGTCATGCAGGGTGAAGTGTTCTGGAGCGCCAGAGTCCCGGCTTGAATCCCCTCGACCACCCACTGCTGCTCGACCAGAACATCCACCGTGACGTCGCCCAGGCCCTACGCGAACAGGGGCGGGACGTTGTCACGGTCGAAGACCTGGGTATGGCGGAGGCCGCGGACAGGGCCATCCTGGCCACTGCGCTGGAGCAAAGACGGGTGGTTGTCACCCACGACAGCGACTTCGGAACGCTCACCGTGCGCGCAGGCCACGCCTTCCTCGGCATCATCTACCTGCGCCCCGGCCACATCAACCCCGCCTTCGTACTCGGCTCCCTGGCGGTCATCGCCGACAGTGAGGTCGATGCCTGTCCACCATTCATTCTCGTCGCGAAACGGCAGGGGGATCAGGTCCGCCTACGACTGCGGTTGGTCCCGACAGGTGGAGAGTCCAGATGACGTCCGAGCTATCAAACTGGACCGGCACGAGTAGAACCCTCTCACCCGGTGATCTTTCGCAGACGTTCACTCAGCACTTCAGGGCACACGGCCCCGGGTGGGGCCTTGCATGGTTTCTGGCTGCAGAGTTGGTCGCAAGGTTCGGAACCAGAATCGGTCTTCGCGCGTTGCCCCTCCACCGTGAGAACCTCGGATGGTACGGGATTCGGCTGGATGCTTGGTCGGCGCGACGAGCTCACTACGTCCCTCTGGGTCATTTATCCGCGTGTGGAGATGCCGAACGTTGGGAAGCAGGAACCACATCGGGTTACGACCGTGCTGAACTCTCGACTGCTGCGCTTGCGGGAACTGCTCCTATGGAGCTCGTGCGCGCGGCAGTGATGCACTTGGGACTGCTGGAGCGCGCCGGTACACCGCCTACAGGAACGACGAACGAGATTCACGGTCTGGTGCTTGAAGTCCTTGCTCGAACTGCCCTGTACACCGCTCCGTCGGCGTTCGATGTTTTCCCGCCGGCCGGATATGCGGACGACCGACGCCCTGAACTCCCAGTGTTCAGGCTGGTAGGCCACGGCGACAGATTCGTCGATATAAGTCCCAGTGGTTCTCTCAACGCCGGCCACCGGTGCATCGACATAGTAACGACGCACCTGTCAGGAACATCAACCTCGGAGATTGCAGGAACACTGACAGAAATGCTGGGCCTCAGTCCGTCGCAGGAAGCTGTTCCAAACAACTGCTATACACTCATGGAGCACCGGCATAGGTTTGCCTGCTGGGCTGCCGGGCGGGCGGCGTCGAGGAAACTCGCTGGAGGGTCAAACCGTGTGCTACGGATCGCACTTGAGTCATCGACATTACCCGCACTCTTGGCAGGCCCACGACACCAGTGGCCGAAATCCGCTACGGAGTATGACCAAGCTCACCGACGGTGGTGTGAGGACATCGTGGGCTCGCTGCACAGACAAGGTGTCGACTCTGCCACGTATGGTCGCGCAGCGAAGCTTGTCGCCATCTACATCAAGTCGATGATTGTGTGTGGCGGTGAATCCGATGCCCGTCTGGCCGACATCGCGCACCCACCAATTGATCGTCTACTCCTTCAAGCTCTCGCGAAGGAACCGGGGTTTCCGGTATCACTTCGTGCCTTGTGGCGTAGCACGTCTTGGACCGCCCTCTGTGCTGAAGACTACTACGTGTTGATCGGGACTCTCCGCCGGTCTGGTGTGGCTCAGGGGGGCTTCTGGCGCGCTGAACGCTGGTGGTCAGGGGATGGTGGCTGATCTGCATTCACTCGTTCGACCTCGACCGCCCCCATCGAACTTCTGCACTTATTGTAAGTAGCGCGAGTTGCTCTCGCCCACCCCGCGTTGCCAAAAGCAATGCTCCACCGCCGACACTGCGCCCGAAAATCTAACGCC
>CAYXGP010000508.1:0-2744 GCA_964464515.1 uncultured Enterobacterales bacterium | reverse complement strand
AACGAGTGGCGCTGCCCGAGAAGCCCCGCTCCGCAGGTGAAGCGCCGGGGCGTTAACTGCATCGGCGAAACGCAGAGTCGAAAGAGAATATGTCGAGAAGCCGCTCGAGGTAACGTTCCCGGTGAAGCGTTGGCTCTCATGCTGAATGAGTGTCGCGCGGCGGGAGCAAGGGGATTACGACGGCTGGAGGCCGCCGAGGTGTGTTGAGCGCGCCTCTCATCCACCGCACAGAAAGTCCGGCGGAGGCCAGGTCCTCTTCGGCGGAGGAAGAGCTGACAGTGCGGTCCGCTGGGGTACCGTCCCGATTTTCAGCGCACTGGTCACCAGCTGCTTGGCGTCGTAAAGTGCGAAGAAGCCGATCAACGCATGAACCCGGGCAGCGTAGTCCGCGGGCTTGGCCGAGACGGAGAGACACCGAAACCAAGCAGGCATGACCTCCCGCCAGTCTACGCCGACTTGCCACGAGCCCGCCTCGTCCGCGAAGAAGATGATGCTGTCATCGCCGCCGTCGATCTGGGCGAGGAGAGCGAACAGGCTCTCGAAACACGCCTGTAGCTCGATGGACGGCCCGGCCTCGGTGACTTGAACGCAGGTGTCAAGAAGGCGTTCGCACTCGCTGATCCAGAGCTTCGTACCCTCAGACTGTTCCCGGTAGTTCCGCGAGTTTACGTTGAAGTCCTCGTAGTACGCGCCAGCGAGAGTGTCGGTGTGGAAATGCTCGATTTCGCAGAGCAGCGCGTCGACCTCCGGGGGATCTGGCCGTAGCTCGGTCGGCTGCGCGTAGTCCCGGAAGAAGGCCGGCAGATCATCATCCGACAGCAGCTCGATAGCCCGGTCGAGGAGCACCAGCAGATCATCTTCATCCAACTCACAGACCAGCTCTCGGAGCTTGTCCCGATCGACGGGGCGGGAAGTCATCTACGGCTCCCATCCTCGTTGATGAAGCCGTGCCGCTGCGGCGGGGCTCCAGTCTGCTCAGCCAGGGCGGAGAGCTGGTTCTGAGCCACCACGAACCACGCACGCGACAGGTCGAGTTCGCGGAGCGTGCGCCCTGAGGTGATCGCCTCCTGTAGCTGGCGGGCCTGCAACGACTCCTCGGAGATCGCCACGTAGTTGACCACATCCTTTACGCGCTCCCGACGGCTCATCCAGATGAGATTGCGTTCGATCAGCCCCCGCGCGTCGATCGCCAGCTTGCCCATCAGCCTCTCCTGGGGATTGCCACCCGGAAAGGAGTATCCGGTCGGTGTCCGCTCGGACATGGGGCCAGGAGTTGAGGGCGCTGTCGGCGATACCCCGCCACTGGCGGGCGGGTGATAGGACAGAGTTGGGAGGGCACCACGGATGGTGAGCATCAACCATGAGGCCATCGTAGAGCTGTTCCGCAATCGGCCCGAGCTGGCGGTCGAGGTACTCACGAGCGTGTTCGATGTGCCGATTTCCAGCCACGGCTCTCCGCAGCGGTATGACTCCGACCTCTCCGAGGTTGTGCCCGCCGAGTATCGCGCTGACCTCGCCCTCATACTGGACGAGATGGGGATCATCGTTGAGGTCCAGTGCAACCGTGACGGTCGTAAGCGGTTCTCCTGGCCAGCCTATCAGGCGGTTTTCCGTGCTCGCCTCCAGCGTCCGGTCGTGCTGCTGGTGGTCTGCCTGACGGAGCCGATCGCCCGTTGGGCTGCAGAGCCCATCGATATGGGTCAGCCTGGCTTCGTCTTCCAGCCCCTCGTCCTTGGCCCGGGGCGGATCCCTGTGGTTCGCACGGAGGCGCAGGCACGCGCGGTCCCGGAGTTGGGCGTGCTGTCCGCGATGGCCCACGGACAGGGCGCTGAGGCAGAGGCGATCGGACGAGCGGTGTTGCCGGCGTTGGAGGGGCTCGACGCGGAGCGCTTCGGGCTGTACCTTGATCTTGTGCTGACCTCGTTGTCGGAGGCGGCACGGGCCACCTTGGAGGCCATGATGTTGCAGGGATACGAGTACCAGAGCGAATTCGCTCGACGCTACCTCGCTCAAGGCCGCCAAGAAGGTCGTCAGGAGGGGGTTGAGATCGGTCAGCTTCAGGGTCAGTGTGCGATGCTCATCCGGTTGGCAGAGAAGCGGTTCGGATCGCTCCCACCCGAGGTGCGTGCTCGGCTCGAGGCTGCAGACCTCACCACCACTGATCGGTGGCTGGATCGGCTTCTCACAGCCTCATCCCTGGACGAACTTCTGGATGGGTAGGCTCTGCCTTTGGACTTCCCCGCCTCCAAGCTCAACGCTTCCCCTCCCACAGATTCACCGTCGAGCAGGAGCCGGAGCTTAAGCACAGGCAGGGCGGTCACGCACCGACGACTGCGCTGTGGTTCCCCCGAACACCGCGAAACCAGCAGACGCTACGCGTCTCGCCGGTTGCGCTGCGAGCAGGGAACAACGGTGGGGCTGCCTGCATTTAGGGAGCCCACAGGCAAGGGCGGCAGCAGGTCGAGGCCGTGGCAAATGAGCTCTCACCTCGCGGCTCGTCGCCGGTCACGGATGGAAGCCGCGGAAGTCCGGGCACTGGCACCCAAGAAACTACCCTGGCAGGTACGTTGGCGCCGAGACACAGGGCCAATGCTGGTGGCGAGCAGTTAACGCGCGCTACCACCCGTCGGCCTCATCGCTGTGGAGAGGCGGGTTATGCTGGTGGCAGTCGAGAAGCTGGCGGTCCGCGGGTGAAGCGCCGGGGCGTTATTTTGCTCTGGCGAGCGCATCCGGTAGTATCTCCC
>CAYXGP010000507.1:0-2761 GCA_964464515.1 uncultured Enterobacterales bacterium | reverse complement strand
TTACCTGAGAGCCCCTGTTACCTGAGAGCCCCTGTTACCTGAGAGCCCCTGTACCGGTAAGCCTCTGTGTCCAAGCAGTCTTGCCACCGAGCGACCAGTGGAAACTGCTCAGAGAGCTACGGCGGCTGCTCAGAAGGTGTACTTCAAGTTGCCGGTGACGGACGCGCCGAGATCGAAATTCACGACGTAGGCGGCGTCGGCGTCCAGGCCCACGGAGAAATGGGACAGCTTGGTGTAGTACTCGAACGTGAGACCGCCCATACCCAGCGGGTGGATGGCGCCGTGGTAGCCGGGATCTGGGATCCCCCAAGCCTTCTGCACCACCTCTTCCTGGTAGTAGTCCGGGTGCATCAGCAGGGGTGAGGTGAGGACGCCGCCACCCAGCCGCAGACCGAGGCCGAAGCGACGGTTGGGGTAGATCGAGGCCTCGAGCAACGCGGAGAACGTGTAGGTGCGCAGGTCGCCCTGGACATAGGGGGGGGGCGTCCCCGCAGCCGCGCGGCAGCCGTCGCCGCCAGCAGCGTAGCCGGCCTGGATGTCGAAGTGACAGCCGTTGTGGATCCCCTGGGAGAAGCCGATCTCCCAGGCCATCGAGCGGCGCTCCTGGTTGACGAAGTCCTGCCCGACCGCGAGGCCGAGGGCGGTGCCGGGGTAGACGAAGCCCGCGAAGTCGAGGAGGTAGAACGCACCCCCGACGCTGGACTTGGCGTAGAAGCCCTTGACGATCTCGCGGACTTCCTGCTGCTTGCGTTCGCGGGTCTTTTTCTGCTTCTTGGGCTCGTCGGAGTCGAGGTCGTCGTAGTCCTGCGCATGCGCAGGTGGGGCCACGAGGGTAGACGCGCCGATCGTCAGGGCCAGCAAGGTCGCGAAAGCGGGGGAGGTCTTGACCGTCATCGTCTGCTCACGGAGGGGAGGGCGTGTATTACCACGCTGGCCGCTTCCTGAAAAGCGCCGGGGATACCACGGAGAGGGGGAATCTGGAGGATCGTGGTTCCAGAAGAAGCGCGAGGAGGCCGACTGGGCCTCCCCGCATCGGTCTTCGCCGGGGCTACCCCGGGGCGAAGATGAAGGGGTACGAGACGATGACGATACCGCCGCCCTTGGGCTCGGGGAACTGGAACTTCATGAACCGGCTGCTGATACAGCCCTCCACCGACTTGTTGCCCATCGTGCTGGACTTGATCGAGGCCTTGGAGACCGACCCGTCCTTGGCGATGACGAACTTCACGGTGATCTTGCCGCCCAGGCTGGGGTTCTTGGTCAGCTCACGCTGGTAGCAGTAGCGGATCTGGTTCATCTTGCGCTTGATGACCGCGTCGATGAGCGACTTGTCCAGCGCACCGAGGATGATGGGATCGCCACCGACAGTGCCGATACCTCCCTCTCCCTTCGCCCCGAAGTTTCCGCCGCCAGAGCCGTAGCCGCTCTTGCCGGAGCCGCGACCCTTGGTGCCCAGGCCACCCAGGCCCTCGGCCGTGCCGCCGCCGCCGAAGCCGGAGCCACGTGAGCCCAGGCCGCCGCTGCCGATCTGCGTTCCCTTGGCGCCGATCAGGCCGCCGATGCCGCCAGCGAGATCTGCGTTCAGGTTGGACGAACCGAAGACGCCGTCGAGCTCTGCGCCGTCACGGAGCGCACCGAGGACACCTGCGTTCTCGGCGACCTCCTTGTCGAGCTGCTTCTTCTGCATCTCGACCTTGTTGCCCTTGGCCTTCTTCATCTTGGCGTCTTTCTTGCCGACCTTGCCCTCTTCGCGCTTGGCCTTGGCGCCCTCCCCGGCCTCGGGGTTGGCCTCCGGCTTCTTGTCCTTGGCCTGCTCCGGCTCCGGCTGCTCCAGCAGCAGATCGACGAAGCGATCGGGGATCTCCATCACCTCGTTCTCCGGGGGCGGAGGACTGGTGATGATGATGATGGCCATCATCATGAAGATGAACGACATGAAGGCCATCACGCCGAGGAAGGGGTAGTCCAGCTCGTCGGTGATCCGCGAGATGACCTTGCGGCCCGGGGGCACCATCTGACCGAAGATGATCGTGTGACCCAGATCGGCGACGATGCGGGTCTGATCATCGATGTCTACGCGGTACTGACCGGCTCCCGAGGACGTCGCCTTGCCGGAGCTGATCAGGTCCTGCAGGCTGAAGCGCTCCTCGCCGATGTCGACGAAGCCGGTCCACTTGTCCGAGATGTTGCAGGCGTAGCTTCTGCCTGTCCACTCGAACAGGTTGTAGTCTTCTTTTGGAAGATCCTGCGTGGGCACATAGAACTCGTTGCACCACTCCTCGCGGGCCTCGGATAGCGTCGGGCCGGCCAGCCACGCCACGTTGGCGAAGCCCGACGAGACCCACATGATGGGGATCCCCAGGATGCGCCAGCGATGCCCCGTGGTGGTGCCCGCGGTGACGGGCTTGCCTCCCTTGGGGTAGTGCCGGATGTCCATGACCAGATCGCCCCAGATCTGGGCGACCTCGAGCACGTTCGGCTTCTTGCGGTTGATGCCCACGTCGCCGGTGGCGGTGCCCGAACGCATGATGAAGGCCATCACGTCTTCGGACAGCTCCCGCTCCAGCTCGCTGGTGGGGAGGTCTACCGCGCCCTCGATGTCCTGGGGCATCGCCGGATCGGCGAGACCAGGGCGTGCGGCCGGCGCGGCGTCGGGGGGGCCGACGAGCTGCGTGGCCTCCTCCTCGGCGCTGGGATCGGTCAGCGCGACCTCGATGGAGACCACCCCGATCTGGAGCGTGTCGCCGGAGGCCAGGTTGGT
>CAYXGP010000506.1:0-2797 GCA_964464515.1 uncultured Enterobacterales bacterium | reverse complement strand
GAAATCTAACGCGCGCTACCACCCGCCGGCATTATCGCTGTGCAAGGGCGGGTAACGAGTGGTGGCAGTCGAGAAGCAGCGCTCCGCGGGTGAAGCACCGGGCGTTAGGCTCGCCATTGAACGGTGGCGACAAGTCCGCACGGTGGTGAACGTGAGCCAGTCGGGTGACAAGATACCGTTGTTGCCTCAATGCTCCATGCCACTGGCCTGCACAGGAGAGCCGAAGTAGAGGTCAATATGGATTCCACTCTCGACCAGCTACTGAAAGCGTTCAACCAAGTCGTAACACCGAGCCTTGTTTTCCGGCGTGTCATGGAGAATCGGTTGTCAGAGGCCGGGTTATCCCTGGCGTACAGCGTTGGTGACAGCCTGCAGCAATCATACGAGCAACACCAAGAGGGTTCATTTGCGTTCGATGTCGATGACCTTTTGAGCGGGTGCAGTGGTTCAGCAGTCATGGGCCATGAGGAACTCGTCGCTCGACTTCGGGGCAGCATATCTGATGACGAAATCAACAGCGTTGTCGCGCCCTTTCTTGAGCAGGCTTCGGAGACCCTTCCGGGGATTATCGACACGCAGGCGTCGGAACTGATCACCTCATTGAAAGCCTCTGCTGGTGATGTGGTCGAATCGGAGGCTGCCGAGCGAAGCGTCTTCTTGGGCCACATAGACGCGTGCTGGGGCGAAGTGCTGGACCACTTGGAGTGGTTCTTGGTTCTCTGTCGGGATGCGGGTGAGAACTCAGGCTTGGTCGAATGGTCATCGCACTCGCCGGGGGTGCGTAGCCAAGTCGAAGTGATGCAACGCCTTCATGCGCGTTCGTGCCTGATCTCAGCCGAAGTCATCTGGCTTCTTCGCGGTGGTTTCCCTGACGGCGCGATGGCGCGGTGGCGCAGTGCCCATGAAGGGTCCGTTGTGGCACTTCTGATCAAGGAGCATGGTGCTGGGCTTGCTGAACGGTATCTACAGCATGAGGTGATCGAGTCATACAAGGCAGCGAATCAACTGGCGGAACGACGCAGAGATGGAGAACAGGAAATTCTGACTCGGAGTGAGATGAGTGCGCTATCTGAAAGGAGAGCGGCACTACTCGACCGGTTCGGACGCTCCTATGGTGAGCAGTATGGTTGGGCGTCGGAACTACTCGGTAACAGTCGGCCTACATTCGCCGGACTCGAAAGGGCCGCAGGGCTCGATGGTCTCCGGCCAGAATATCGCCTTGCAAGCCATCACGTCCACGCCAATCCCAAGAGCGTATTGTTCAAGTTGGGGCTGACGGATTCCCACCAGCATCTGGCCTTGGCCGGGCCGAGCGCCGTAGGTTTCGCTGATCCGGCGTTTGGCATTTCCCATGCTCTGTTTCTGACAACAGTGGCTCTCCTCAATGTAAACGTAACGATCGATTCTGTCATTACTGTCAAAGTGCTGGAAGGAGCGCACAGAGCAGTCGAACACATAATCACGGCAGCACTTGATGCCGAAATCGCAGGAGGGGAACCCCTTCCCGATGCACCGTGAATCCCTCACGGTGGATGAAGCTCCTTTCTCCTGGGCGCTCCGCATGCCACGGGCAGTCCCTTTCCCTGGCCACAAGGGGATAGTAGAGGTCATGCCCGAAGACGACGATCGCCCCAAGCCCTTTGGCAGCTGGAGCTGGCCGCGATTTCCGAGATCCGAATCAGGGCCTATCGAGCTCCAAATCCATCAAGACGCCTGCGGTGTCGCCTGTGCCGTCATGCTTCTCGCAGATCGGGGCATTTACGTCGGTCAGCATGAACTCGCTGAGCGGATTCCAATGCCGACCGGGGCGATGGAGCTCGCCGAGGCCATTACCGCCCACGCTGATAGTCGGTGGGAGGGCGGTTCGCTCAGTCCGAATATGAAGGTCAACTGGAGGCTGATCGACGGCTTGACGGCAGAACGCGGCAGCTGGGCGGCGTTGCTTGAACCAATGGGCTTCGGTCGGGTCGGCCACTGGGTAGTAGTCGATGGTGTGAGCACCGATGGTCTCGTCCTTGTGCGTGATCCCAAGGGGTCTGCCTACGGGGTGCCACTGTCGGACTTCGCCATCCTCTGGGGCTATACTATGCTTGTCACTCAGGAGGTTTCGCGATGATCCTCAGCGTCATCGACATCCAAGTGCCCGCTGGTGCCGCGAGCGCCGGTTCCCCGGTCGATGTGCAGGTCTGCCTCGCCATCGACGGTGATAAGGGCACCTACACCTTCACGGTCAAGCCGTTCCCCATCGGCACAGAGCTACACCGACTGGTGCAGCCCGACCGGAGGTTGTACGACCGCTTCCGCGACCACCAAGTAGCCATCAGTCAGGTCTGTCAGTTGGTCGGCCAAGCTGTCCAAGACGGGGCTGTCCACCTCCCCCAACGTATCGCCGCATAGCCGTCGTGAATCCGGCTCGGTTGAACCTCTGCATTCCAGCGAACGTAACGAAAAGAGTTGCAAGCCGGACGCTTTCATCGGTAAGGTGGTTTCCGCGGACACCGCGAAGCCAGCAAACGCTTCGCGTTTCGCCGGCTGCGCTGACAGCCGATTCCCACGCTGGGGTTTGCTGCATCGTGAAGGTGTCAGCGTATTGCTCGGTGGCGGGTAGCAGCTGCGCTTTAGCCGTCCAGTATCATGCGGAGGTCTCTGGGTGGGCGAGGCGTCAGGAAGGCGGGGCCAATGCCGGTGGTGGGAGCCTAACGCGCGCTACCACCTGACGGCTTCAAGGCTGGAGGCGGGGCGGGTAAGGCCGGCCCAGAATAAGAGCCTTCCAGAACGGGTTATGAAGGTCAGGTTC
>CAYXGP010000505.1:0-2805 GCA_964464515.1 uncultured Enterobacterales bacterium | reverse complement strand
GCGATCGGCGGAGGCTGGATAGTGTGGAAACTTGTTATTCTGGAGCAGCCTTACCTGCATACCGTGGCCCGCGTAATAGAACAGACCCACGCCGCCCGCCGACAGCTCATCGCCGAACTCTATCAGCGCCCGCTTCATCTCTTTCTGCGTGACGTCTTGTCTGGCTATCACCTCAAAGCCGAGGTCTCGCAAGACGGCCGCGAAGGCTTCGGCGTCGGAGGGTGGGTTCGCGAGCGGGCCGGTGGCATAGGCGCCGTTGCCGATCACCAGCGCCACTCGACGCTCCGACACCATCTGCTCATGGACCGCGGGGGCCAGATCCCGATCAGCGCCGAGACCGACGAGCGGAAGGAACAGCAGGAGAGGAACCATGATTTCTGCATATCCGACGAGGCCGACGGGACACCACCTCGCGCCCTGGGGTCAGGGCGAGCCTTCTGGCGCTGTGGCCTCCTCCACCTGATCGGCCACCAAGGTGTAGTTTCCTGACACCGCGCCCCGCAGCGCCAGCAGCCCCCCGAACACGACCAGAATGATCAAGCCAGCGAGCAGCGCGTACTCCAGCGCAGACGCCCCCTTTCTCTCACGACGGAGTTGTTGATTCATCAGGACCCGCCTCGGCCGGATGGGGACCAACAAATCAGCAAGAATCACGCCAGCCTGTTCACGGCGCTGTCGTGACGAGACCGGGGGGTTCCACACGCTCCCCTGTGTCTGCCGGCACTCCTGTCAGCGCAGACGCCGCCCCCGACACCCGCTTCGTGTGGGCCCACGTGGGGCGGGAGAACGCGCGGGCGCGATACGGGCTGGAGTGAGCACTCGGCTGCGCGGATCCGCCCGCAAGCTGGCGCCGAACCGACCATCCGACGTGCGATGCCCGATCCCCTCGCCCTGCTGACCCCGACGGATCCCACGCTCGCTGCGGAGGGCATCGAGCGCGCGCTCCAGGACCCGGACCTGTGTACGCAGGCCCTCGCGCAGAGCGCGATCGGCCGCCACGGCCACGTCCATCCGGGCCCGCCGTTCCGCAGAGACGCGCTCCATGTCGGCACTGTCCTGACCCTCGCGGCCCGCGCTCCGGCCGGCACACGTCCCCCGCCATCGCTGGAGCGCGACGCGGTGCTCTGGCTCGACCTCCGCCTCCTGCGAGGCCACATTCCAGACGCCATCGGCCGCTTCACCCGCCTGCAGTGGCTGGACCTGTCCGACAACGACCTCGACCGCCTGCCCGACTGGCTCAGCCGGCTCTCGTCCCTCCACGGGCTCGTCGCCCGGGGCAACCGGCTCCGCGCCGTGCCTGCCCTGCCAGCGTCGCTCTCGGTGCTCGACGTCTCCAGCAACCGACTCGACGCCCTGCCGACCAGACCGAGCGGCCTGTCTGCGCTGATCGCCGACAACAACCGGATCGACCGGATCCCGGCCGGGCTGTCGTGCGGGCACCTCTCGCTGGTCGCCAACCCGCTCCCGCCCCAGGCGGCGCCCGACGGCGTGGAGAGCCTTGAGCAGGGCACTGACCCGCGCTTCATCACCTACGGTCCCCGGCACACCCCGATGGTCTGGCTCGGGACCCAGACGCCGACCCCGCCGGTCGAGCGCGTGGAGATCAGCTGCGGCCCACACACCCTGGTGCTGCTCTGGGACGATGGCGAGAACCGATGGTTCGCCGAAGGCAGCCCCGCGCATGCGCGCTCGGCGCTCAGCACGGTGGCCTCGGAGGGCGCGTCGTCACGGCTGATGCCTGGCGGCGTCCGCTCCTGGTCACCCGCCACGGCACAGGCCGTGGGCGTCCAGATCGCGGCCCAGGGTCTCGCGGCCCGATCTCTCGTCCCGCTGGCGCGGTCGCTGCTGTCCCGGGCCCGCGCCGACCTCGGAGCGCCGCTTCCCCCGGGCGAGCGCGCGCGGTGGCGGGCGGTCGCCCGACGGACCGAGGCCGCCCTGCTCCATCGGCTGTTCGCGCGCCAGGGATCCTGGCTGCTCGCCGCATGCGGCCCTCCCCCGACGGGTGACCACCGGGTCCATCCCGACGCCGGCGCCGCGATCTGGAAGGAGGTCGATGACGGCTGGTCGCGGCTCGGGCGGCTGTTCTCGCGGGATCCCTGCGCGGAGATCCAGGAGCAGATTGGGGCCACCGCGCACGCCGAGGCCGCGAGTCAACCCTACCTGATCGCGGACCTCTCCACCGCGCTTCTCGCCGTCTGGCCCTACACCACCATCCACACCGCAAGATAGTGCATCACAGAAGCCAACAGAATCAGCACATGGAAGATCTCGTGGTACCCGAAGACCGCGGGCCGCGGATCCGGCCAGCGACGGGCGTAGATCAGCGCCCCCGCCGTGTAGCAGAGGCCCCCGCCCACGATCAGCCCGCAGACCACAGTCCCGTTCTGTTCGGCCAGCGCCCCACTGAAAGGCAGCGCCACCCAGCCAAGCCCGACGTAGGCCAGCGCGCTGATCATCCGGTGGCGACGGTCCCAGAACACGGTCTTGACGACGCCCAGAGAGGCGATCCCCCAGACCAGCGGCAGCACCCCGGAGGCGCCCTCCAGGAGCAGGAAGAACGGGGTGTATGTGCCGGCGATCAGCACGAAGATCATGGCGTGATCGAGTCGGCGAAGCACGAGCCGCTGCTCGGGGCGCCACAGCGGTGTGTGGTACGCCGCGCTCACAGTCAGGAGGCCGAACAGCGATAGCGCATACACGAGGGCGCCCAGCCGCGCCTGCCCCGCCTCGGACGCGATGAGCAGCGCGCACCCCGGCGGGCTCGCGCCGGCGCGGACATCGGGCGGAGTGGGGCCGTCGCCGGTC
>CAYXGP010000504.1:0-2810 GCA_964464515.1 uncultured Enterobacterales bacterium | reverse complement strand
GCACCACCGTACCAGCCATCGAACACCCCGTCTGCCCCCCCCGGCGAGCATGTACGGTGAGAACGCCGGTGCAGCATATCTTGTGCTGGGACCTATCTGCGGAACACTTGCCCTCTCAGAGGCCAGCCGAAAGTTCACCGGCGAGTACGAAGATGACTACTCCGGGACTGTAGCGGCGGGTGGCGACGTGAATGCCGACGGTCGAGATGATGTGCTTGTGGTGGGCCCCACCTATGGCGGCTCCGGCGCTCCGGCAGCTTACCTTGTACTCGGAAGAGGTCTGTAGGGATTGGTTCGTGCAGGGGCTTCCCCTTTGGTCCGGTTCCCCTTCGATCTCGCACCGCCAAAGACCACGCTCCTGGCTGACAGAGGGGCGAGAGATCCATCGGCATATCGATGTCGTCTGCGAGGGGTCCCACTGGTGACTTCACGGTAAGGTCGCTCCACTCCGAACCTGACGGTACGGCGGCGACACAGACTGATACCAAACGAAAGCCGCATCATCATCAATTGGAGTTAGCCCTGGCTCCAGTGCTTCGCCTGTGATTCTAACGCCCCGGCGCTTCACCTGCGGAGCGGGGCTTCTCGGGTAGCGCCACTCGTTTCCCGCCCTTCCTCTAGCGATGATGCCGACAGGTGGTAGCGCGCGTTAGACACCCGCCACCGGCATTCCGCCCTGCCATGCCTCGATTGGTGGCGTCACGTTGGAAGCCGCCGAACACGCACCCCTCTCGGGGTCACCGATGCGATACAACCTGCCTCCAAGTCGTCCTTCAACGCGGGAAGGACGGTTGAGAGCAATTCACCAGCACGTCGGAGGTTGAGCCCTTCGATGCGGATGTGAACCACCGATGGCGACTCAGCCCCCGCAGTCGCCACCAACATTGCGTAGTCCGAATCCAGCGTGACCACGGCTCGCCCCTCAGCCCTGGCGCGCTCCAAGATCACCTCGTCGGGTGCAGCGGCGAGGCCCAGGTCACCGACATGGACAGCATCGTGCCCCTGCTCCCTGAGCAACCGGGCGGCTCCACGTGGCAGACCCTGGTCCAAGATGACGCGAATCACGCCGCGCTGGACCCGGGGACGATGGGGAGGAAGCGATCATCGAGGAGGGTCGCGGCGAACGCCAGCACTTGCGGCACGTCCTCGCGCTCCAGTTCGGGGTAGTCGGCATGGATCTCGTCCCAGTCGTCGCCGTAGTCGGCGAGGATGCGGAGCACCTGCTGCACGCTGAGGCGCAGACCACGGACGCAGGGCTTCCCACCAAGTACAGAGGGATCACTGGTGATGCGGTCGAACCTGGGATTCGGATTGGCCATGGGTCAGATCTACCGCAGGGTTGACCGTGCGGCCAGACGCCGAGCGGCGCTCTGCTAGACGATGCCGTGGAGCATTGAATCCTCGCTGCGCTCGAAGGTGCGACCCGGAGCCGGCCGGAGCCGCATCCGGCGAGTCGTGGAGGGAGCGTAGCGAGCGGAACGACTGCTGGATTCGGAGGAGGTCGACGGAGGGAGGAGGCGTTGCAACCATCTGGGAAACCCTGTAAGCACTCAGCTCAGTGTGCGGCGGAAAAGTTGGCTATTGCCTACATCTTGAACGGCTGATAGCGTAAGCAAAGTGTCCGCCAACTGGGGAAAGGTTCGTGCGTATAGCGCCGCATCTGAAACCATGCACTTTGCAGGCTAAGTAGCCTTCAACGGTGGCGCTCCCATGGCAGCTGACTTCACCCAAGCACGGAGGGCCGCTGGTGCTTTTCCATTCGCGATTTCCGCGAGCGCTGCAGGCGCCCAGCGGTTCTTCTTCACTCCGAGCTTCATCCAGCCCTCCAACTCCCCTACAGGGACCAAGAACACTCCCTCTGCCGCCAGATCAGCGAGCAATTTATTAGCGGCCTTCCTATTTTCCGCATCAAAGCATGTCACACCTATCTTCAGTGGTAGGTTACGCGAGGAACCACGTCGCAACCGATTGAGTGCGCCCCGTACACCTGCGGCAGTGTGCTTACCAGACTCGAGTTCAGCGACCAGTCTTCGAACCCCGATGAGGGCATCCGAAAGCACCTCAGCTTCGCTACGCAACGAAACCGAATCGATGAGCTGGGCACGCATCGGTTCAAAGGCTGACGGGTCCGCGCCGTGGGCGCGTACCAGTTCAGCGAATTCGTCAGCCGAGCCTAACAAATCCAGATCTGGGATACTTGACACAGGGAGTTCGACCGCCCGAAGAAGTTTCACAACGCGGTGGAGTGTTTGTTTGTTGTGAGCGTGCAACCAGAGCGTGTGTGGCACCAAAGCGTGCTGGTCATTGACCAAGGAGTATACTGCACGGTCAGAATCAGCTTCACAGACACAAACGCGCTCATGAAAGAACGCATCGAGTACTCGCTGGCTCCGCAGCATCGGATCTCGCGATAGCGTCTCCAGGTGGATAGCGTCGAGAGGAGAAGCCGTTGTAACATCGCCTTTACGTGAAATTCGGACAATCTTGGCTGAACCCCCGCCAGCCATGACTCCAGCGAGGAAGTTGGCACTGTGTGTGGCACAGACAACCTGCTGACGGGTCTTCGAGATATGGTCAGCAAGCCACTTCCCCAACGACTTAGCTTGAGCTGGGTGAAGGAAAGCATCCGGTTCGTCGAGGAGAAGTATACGCCCTGTCCCCAAGGCCACAGCGAGCACGGCTGCCACCAAACTTCTGTACCCATCCCCCTGATCATCAAGTCGGGGGTATTTCTGCCAAACCGGACGAGCCCTCCTCGGATCCTCCGGAAAAGGAGGTAGTGGACGCCCTACCCTAAAGCACATCGTCTT
>CAYXGP010000503.1:0-2812 GCA_964464515.1 uncultured Enterobacterales bacterium | reverse complement strand
AGGTAGCGCGCAGAGGAGACGCGAACGGCTGGGTGTCAGAGGGTGCTTACGTAGCGCGCGTTAGCTGCTCGCCACCAGCGATGGCCCGTCTCCTCAGCGCCGCCGCACCTGTTGGGGCTATCGCCTGGGTATGGGCATCTGGACCTCGGCATCGCCCATTCACCGCCAGCCACGAACCAGAGGTCGGAGCGATCCCGCCACAGCCTTGACCTGCTGCCAACGCCGCTGTAGGCGACCTTGATGTAAGCAAACCCCACCGTGGAACCTGACATGGAGCGCAGCCGGTGAGACGCGAAGCGTCTGCTGGCTTCGCGGGGTTCGCGGAAACAACGACGTGTTCGTCGTAAGCGAGCGCCCTGCTCCGGGGTACGTTGCACTCTCGCGGCGTCGGAGTTGCAACTCTCGGTGCTATCCCCTGCACTGCGACACCTTGGCCGTGATGGACAACCTGCACCGGCAGCGTTCCACCGAAAACGTAACTCAAGGGCGCAGGCATCCAGATGCAGCATTACCCACCGCTGGAGTCAGCTCTCAGCGCAGCCGGCGAGACGCGAAGCGTCTGCTGGCTTCGCGGTGTGCGGGGAACCACGGCGCAGCCTTCAGCGTGCAGACGTCCCTGCTTATACCTTGGCAAAGGCTTCCTGGGCTGCGGCGTGTCCGTGATGGAGACGCGGCGTTGAGCTTGGGAGGGCGGGGATGCACAGAGGCTGGAGGCTATCCATCCAGAAGCTCGTCCAGGGATGAAGCGGTGAGCAGGCGATCCAGCCAACGATCAACAGTCTGGGCGTCGGCAGCCTCAACCCGGACGCGGCTCTCTGCCGGCATGGCCCCGAACCGCTGCTCGGCGAGCCGGATCAGGACCGCGCACTGACCCTGACGCTGACCGATCTCAACCCCCGCTTGGCGGCCCTGTGAGAAGTATCGGCGCGCGAAGTCGCTCTGGTACTCGTATCCCTGTATCATTATGGCCTCCAAGGCGGCCCGGGCTGCCTCAGACAGCGAGAACAGCACGAGATCAAGATACAGCCGGGAGCGCTCCGCGTCGAGCCCACCGAGCACCGGGACCACCGCCCGACCAATCTCCTCGCCGTGCTCACCCTGCCCGTGGACCATCGCCGACAGCACTCCCAGCTCCGGCGTTGTCCGGGCCGCCTCCTCCGAGCGGACAACCGGAATCTGCGCGGGGCCGAGAACCAGGGGACGGAAGATCAGGCCAGGCTGCCCCATCTCGATGGGCTCAGACGACCAGCGGGCGATCGATTCCGTCAGGCAGACCACCAGCACCACAGCCGGACGCTGCAGGCGAGCCCTAAAGACAGCCTGATAGGCAGGCCAGGAGAACCGCTTGCGCTCGTCAGGATTCCGCTGAACCTCGACGATGATCCCCATCTCGTCGAGAATGAGGGCGAGGTCTGCGCGGTACTCCGGTGGCAATGTCTCCGACAGGTCGGAGTCGTAGCTCTGTGGGACGCCCTGGCTGGCTACTGGCACGCCGAGCAGGTCGGTGAGTGCCTCAACGGCCAGCTCCGGTCGGTTCCGAAACAGCTCAACCACGGCTTCGTGGATCACGCTCACCATCTGCTGCTCCCTCCCCGAACAGACCTATCACCCGACCGACTCTGGCTCCATCCTGTTCAGACTCCAAAACTCCTGTGACACCGCAGACCACGCCCGCCCCACCTCATGCCAGTTCGGCTTGGGAGGAGTAGATCACCTCATCGGTCGTGCCCACCACCGGCCGGTGCCCCTTACCCCCAACTTCGTTCGAAGCGTCAGCACCATCAGGAATCCGGCACCATCTCGGCTCAGCAGGACGACCTCCCCCGCGTGAACTCTCATCGGTGAACCCTCCCCGGCCTCGCTTCGAGCCTATGCGCTCCTCCGACCGGCCAGAGATGGTTCCGCCCCGCCGTCATGGGATCTCGACCGGCTGATTCTCGCCCGACCAACGGGCCCAGGAACCCACATAATTCGCCGCAGTCCAGCCAAGAGTCTCCAACACCATGAAGGTGTGGTCTGCACGGATCCCCGCTTGGCAGTAGACGACAGTGGGCACGTCTGGCGACACCCCAGTCTGCCGCAGCACGGCTTCGATCTCGACGGCGGCCCGAAGAGAGCCGGCATCGTTCAAGCTGTCACTCCACTACAGCCAGACCGCATCTGGGATGTGTCCGGCGAGCCACTCCTCCTCGGAGCGCACGTCGAGGATGTTGCCCTGCCAATCCAACACGTCGTCGGACCGCGCATACAGCGACTCATCGATGCTCAGGTCGAAGGTGGCCGATTCGGAGTCTGGCGTCTGGTCGCTCACTTCCAGGCCGAGCGCGAGCCAGGTACTCCATCCTCCGTTGAGTACCCGGACGTCGGGATGGCCAAGGTAACGAAGGGCCCAGTACACCGCGCCGTCGCCACCCCAGTCTGCTCCTCCGGCACCGACCACGAGCACAGAGTCGTCCGTTCCGATCCCCCGCCTTGAGAATAGTTGGGCGAGTTGGTCGGGGGGGAGTGCGTCCCACAGCTCCTGCTCGTCGAGGGCGCCGAGTTCGCTCCAGTGCACCGAGGAGGCGCCTGCCGGGTGACCCCGAGCGTAGTCCTCGAGCGGTCGAGCGTCGATAACGACAGCGTCATCCGGCACCTCGGAGACGACAACATCGCCAACAACGTCGGCGTTCTCAACCAGCCACTCTGCGGCCGGAACGCCATCCACGTACTGGCCACAACCCAGCAGGAGTACCGCCGCCCACACCATCACGCCTCCTGGCCTCGGTCATCGTTCCGCCCATGAGCCGTAAATCTCCACCGCTTGGGCGGG
>CAYXGP010000502.1:0-2844 GCA_964464515.1 uncultured Enterobacterales bacterium | reverse complement strand
AGGGCCGGGACGGCGAAATTCGATGGAGGGTTCACGGTGGGACTCGTGTGAGCCGAAAGACTGTAGCAACCGGCGAACGATATACTCTCCGGATTCGATCGGGAGCAAGGGCAAGCGTACAACATCCGCGACTTGGAAACTGTTGGTCGGGTTAAAGCTCGACACCAAGCGTCGTGCTTCGCTCACATTCATCTGGCAAAGGAGGTCATTGATGTCAGCACCAAGCGAATATACCGATGTCCCTGCATGCCCAATAATACTGGAATAGCGATGGATACGAGCGGAAAACCCCAGCCCCATCGTCTTGATTGCGATTCCCTGAACAAAGTACTCTCGCGCTCCTCTGCCATACCTTCCACGTTCAAATTGCGCAATTCTACCGCCCCATAGATGCCAATCCACAATTGTCTCAGCCCCCTCGACCCACTCACGGCCAGCGGCACCTTTTATGAATGGGACCCAGGGTGTGTCTACGCCAGGCTGGTGGTCTATTGCGTCCACATGATACTGGTGAGAGAATATAGAGCCCCTGTGCACCTCCCAGATGGCCCGAAGAAATCGGGTGTCGTCCTTTGTCCCCAACCCCTCTCTTGCGTACGCGCAGGAACCTAGTTTCGCAACTGATTGGTAAAGGGCATGTTCTGCCCCAGCCCACCAGTACACCACAGGAGTACCGGGAATTGACTCCAATGGACTGCGTTCAAAGTAGTGGATGCCCACCCCACATATCACTGCCGCCCGCTTCCGTTGTGTCCGCTCGCTGTCGCGGGTTCGATCACTCCGCGCTGTTGGTTGTAGCGCAATACTCTCAGCCTCAACGGGTTCCGTCCGCCGAAACACACTCACCACCACGCTCACGACCTCATCCGGCACCTCCTCAAACGCACCGCGGTCGAAGTCCCCCAACACCCGTAGATCCCAGCTCTCCAGCAGCCACTTCCGTAGATTCGCATACTGCTTGATGAACATCCAATTCCGCATCGTCAGCAGCGCGCTCACCCCGCCCGGCCGCGCCAGCTCCAGCCCCCGCTCCAGGAACGCTGCATACAGGTCCGCCTTCCCCCTTGGATAGTGCCGCTTCACATACGCCGCATCCACCATCTTACTGGTCCCCTGATACGGCGGATTCCCCACCACCAGATCATACTGCCCCTCCCGAACCAGCCGAACAAACCGCACCCCTGCCGCGAGCTGTCGTCCCCACAGCCGCAGCCCGAGATCATCTGCCCCGGTATGTCGCGCCAGGAAGCGCTCCAACTGCCCCAGAATACTATCCGCCGCATCCTCTCGACTGACCGGCAGCCGCTGCTGCACCGGGGGCGCCTCACCGAACATTGGAATCGGCATCATCCCCCCGCCGGCCGACGCGTCAGCGCCTCCTCGTGCGTATCCAGCGCCTCCCGCACCGCCTCCCCGACCTTGAGCAAACTCCCGAGGTGGTCCGCCCCCTTGATCGCGTGCAACACCGAGTCTGTCAGCGCCCCCGGGATCCCGGTCTCGTCCTCCACCGCGGCCCGAAGCGCCGCCAACGCCGGATCATCATCCGGAAGCCCAGCCAACCGAAGCGAAGACGCGACCAGGTTGATCCGCTGCGGTGCGGCCTCCGCACAGCTCTGCCGCGCTTTCAGCCACAGCGACGCGGCCGCGATCTGCACCGCGCGGGGATCGATGTCGATCCCGTGCAGGTTGTTCTCCAGAATCTGCTCCACGATCTCTCGCCGCGTCCACTCTGCCCCGCGGTGTCGGGCCTCCTCCTCATACAAAGCGACCAACAGCTCAAACGCGACCACCAGAAAATGCCCGCTCCCGACCGCCGGGTCGAGGATCTTCAGCCCCCGAACGCTGTCCGGCGCCGACGCGACCGCGTCCTCGGGGATGGGCTGCGGCAGGTAGTATGCCCATCGCCGCTCCAACGCCGAATGCAGCGGCATCAGCGCAGTGAGCGACACCTCCTCCGCGTCCCGCTTCGCCCGCCAGTCCACCCGCCGCGCCTCCAATGCAGCCAAAGTCCCCGTCGACTCACACTCCGGTGTCCACCCACTCTTTCGACACATGGCCAGCCACATCGGCCCGAGGCTGTTCTGCAGCAGCCAGTCCACCATGTACCGCTCGGTGAACATCTGGGTCTTGCTCGCGATCTCGTGATTCGCGACCTTGCCGCCCGCGTTGAGCTTGGCGTCCAGCGCCTCCCGATCCGGGTCGTTCCAGTACTGGTATACCCAACCCAGCGTCATGTCGTCGGTCCAGCAGCTGTCCAATGCCGGATCGTTCAGCGCCTCTACCACCGCCCGCAGCGTGGCCGGCGGAACCGGGATCAGCTCCCCGACCCCACCCGGCCCGAAGAGACCGGGCAGATCGACCGCCAGCTCCTCGAACACCAGCCGCAGCAGGAACGCATAGCCCTCCGTCTCGTCCCCGCGCGTGAGCGCCGGAGCCAGCTCTCGCAGCGCAGCATAGTCAGCGCTCTCCCAGCCCCCGGTCACCACGGCCGGCCGCATCCCGGTCGCCTCCATCACCCGCAGAAACACCAGCCGATTGAGCAGCGTGTAGGCGGCCCGCTTCTCCGCGGCGTGCCGATAGTCCGCCAGTGCGCGGCCGCTGTCGGCCCGGTGCTGATCACGCATCCACGCCTCCAGCCGCTCGCGCCGCGCCCGGTTCGCCTCTGAGAGGCCGGCATGCTGGACGGTGGTGCCCAGCCGATAGGCGGCGTCGGTGGCGGCCGACAGGTCGGCGTGCAGCCTGGTGTGCAGAGCGCGAATCGTGTTGGAGAGGGCCTTCTTGGCCTCGGGAGTCATGCTCATTCTCGACCGCTCCCGATGGGCAGGGATCGTACCCGCATGCTGG
>CAYXGP010000501.1:0-2859 GCA_964464515.1 uncultured Enterobacterales bacterium | reverse complement strand
TGATGCTGGTGGCAGGCAACAGCTGGTGGCCGCGGGTGAGCTTCAGGCGTTAAGTGCTCCGGCATCATGCTGGTGGAGTTGTGGGGGGGAGAGATGCTCTACACCTGAGCTATCCCCTCGTTTTCAGGTTGCCGAGAACTACGATGTGGAGGCCGCTCTGATGGAATCTCTCTCATGAGTGGTATCGAGGCGGGTGGGGCGGACTCATGCTGCGATGGCTCTCGGCACTCGCTGCAGCCTGGGCGAAACGACGACCCCTCGGGGAGAATAGCGCTATACACGACCTTCTCGCCGGATCAGAAATGAGGGGATGGCTCAGGCTCTACACGCCTGGCTTGCGTTGGGTTGGGCTCGCTCCAGTCGTTCATACCCTTGTTTCAACAGGTCGATGTTCTGCCAGGTGACCCGCGCGATGTAGAGAAACGTTCCCACCAGTATCAGCAAAACTCCATTGAATGAGATGATGGGAAGCAGTCGGTACCGCACCTCAGGATCGAGCGTATACGCGCAGTGCGCCACTGGGCAACGCGCTGGTGCTGCCCCCACGACTCCCTGCACCGTGTACTGACCCGTCACGCTCGTCCAGTGCTCGGCGATCATCTCCTTGACACCATAGGTCGAGAACCCGCTGATCTTTTGAGAGAGGGGATTGTGTGGGCAGCGCATCTTGGACACAATAACGCCTGTGGACGCGCTGAACATCTCGCGGAGGCTCGCCCCGACCCGGGTCTCGAGCATATCCCACTCCGCCTTGTACAGTGGTTCCAACAGGGTCCTCTCGGCGGGCCTGCTCCGCAACCAGGCCGTGCTCCTTGCGGGGTTCGAGGGGAGCTCCACGTCGAGAGCGCGGCTCCGCGTCGGGCCGAAGGCGGGGTTGTCGGACAGAACTTCCACCGCTGCCCAGGTCTTGGGTGATGCGAGGTCGATGATGGTGCTCCGTCGAAGGAATCTGATGGCCAGGAGCCGCGGCTCCAAGCGTTCTTGCAGCGCCGCGAGGTGCGCCGCGCTGTCGGCGGACGGGTCCACGGCGATGACCACCCCCCCGTCGCAGAACAAGACCACGTCCTCGATGGTCAGCTCGGCGTTGATCGTGGCGACCCCGGGCCCTGAGACGCCGGTGTGGGTTTGTGGCGGGCCGTGTTGGATAAGCCGTATCAGCGCGACTGTGGGGTGGACGCCCTGTTCCTCCCAGGCGATCCCGCCTCCTGCAAAGAACAGAACGAGTGCGGGGATCATGATCAGCCCTGCGACGAGCACGCCGACTACTGGTGGGTCACGGATGTGCTCTGCCCCGACGGACCGCTCGTTCAAACTCAGCACAAACGCGGTGTTTGGGGCAGCCCAGAGGGCCTGCTCCAGCCGACTTGGTGAGAGCGGGTACAGCTCCGCCGTGACCTCCTGACCCTCCTCGAGATCCCAGCCCCAACGCGGTGGCAGCAACACGTGGTGGTCTCCGATGTCGGACAGGCTCCTGTGGAACTTTCGGACGCCAAAACTCCTCATCGTGTAGCGCCCTCGGACTCGAATCACCGAGCCGTCGAACGCCGGCCGCTGTCGCGACCAGCGACGGATGAGCCAGAGCAGTCCCACCCACGGCGGCGCAACGCAGGTCAGCGCACATGCGGTGAGGGGGGCTCCACTCCCTATCCCCGTCGGCGGGGACAGGATGGTGTGGACCACCACCAGCAGTAGAATGGCTACAAGTCCAAGCGTGGGCAGCGCCAGGAGCCAGAAGATGACGGTTCCCAGCAGTTGGAACAGGGATTGCTGGCGACTCAGGTATTCCAGCTCACTGGCGGTGGGTGGGCGACTCTGTGTCATCGTGACAGGTCTCCGGCGCGCATCCGTTTCCACAGGTGAATGAAGCGCACGGCGGAGCGCGGCATCGGGTCCGGTCCCGCCCGTCCCCCTGCGGCCGTTGTCAGCGCTGGGGAAGCTACCCCGGGTGGGCCCGCCAGTCGATCTGGCAGGATGGTTCTCATCGTCCGGCTTTCAACCTCGATGTTACGATCGATCCCCTACTCCGCATCCAGGTTCATGGCTTGAATCAGGCCGGTCGAGTTCAGCATCTGTTGCCGGCCTCCTCTCCGCTACTACCACCTTTTCAGTCTCTGGTTTCGGGCGGTCTACCCATGGGTCCATGGCAGCAAACATCGCGCGTGGTTGAGTCGGACGGCTTTCGAGGGCCGGGTCCGGGCGCATGGCCAACCACCTCGAGCGCCACGTGTGTGGTGAGTCCATGCTGGTAGATGGGCCGCATGCGGCGGCCAGCTGTGATGCCTGTGGGCGGACGGTCGGGCTGGACGCCCACCTCTGGCGGGCTCTCCTTACGGAAATCACTCACGGCGAACGCCTCCGACCCACCCGGTCGCTGGAGTTCAGCGATCACGGGAGCAATCAGGTGGCCCACGTGCGGGTGCAGGGGGTTGAACTCGTGGCTTCAGAGGGCGCGCCGCCGCCCGGCCTACTGCAACGTGAGCTGCCATGGCTGGCCTGCGTGTTCGACGTGGAGGCCCCGGAGCCTCCCGCAGTAGGTGAAGGGGGCGGTGGCCATCAGCTGTCTCCATGTCGCCTGCAGCCAGATGACCTGCGTTCGGACCTTCATCCGCTCGGAGCATAGGCGGAAGAACTCTGGTGGCCGCTCGGGAGCTGCAGAGCCGGTATCAGGCTGGCCTCTCGACCCGACTGCCGAGACGCTGTTGCCCGAACACCGCGAAGCCAGCAGACGCGTTGCGTCTCGCCGGCTGCGCTGAGAGCCACTCCCGACGGTGGAGTATGCGCCATCTGGAGGGAGTGCTTTCTCATTCAGTGACTCCGAATACGGCTAAAACAGCTCGGTGTAGCGCTGCTCCAGCTCCA
>CAYXGP010000500.1:0-2916 GCA_964464515.1 uncultured Enterobacterales bacterium | reverse complement strand
CGGCGAGAACAGCGGCTACGTGGGCCCCTCAAAGTGTCTGATAGACCTCACCATGCATGGGACAGCGGCCAGTCAACAGCAGCTCGTCCGGCGTGCCGACCGCGGAGTCTGCCCCTCGATTCGGCAGGCGCTGGGAGGACCAAAGTTGTTAACGGAGCAGGAGTTCAGACCGCCGAGTCAGGAGGGTTGCAGCCTTGAGAGTGAGTCTTCCCGGGTTTGTGTACAGCGATCTTGCGAGCCGGAATGCCCATTGTGCGGGAACAACCGCACCACCGTTCGCATCCAGCCAGGGGTACTCGACGTTTTGCGGCCTCCGTCCATCGTCATCGACCTGTGGGTGCAACAGGTCTACTTCGCGGCAGATCCTCCGCACTGCAGCCATATCTGGCTGATTCGGGAGCCGCAGCCTGCGCCAATGTTCAGCGACCAACCGCGGAAGCACCTTGCTGACCACATTGTGTCTGTAGCGGTGTTCCTGATAGTGGACATCAGGGAGCCAGAGGTACGCTTTGCAGAGCTTTTCCAGCCACATCTGTAGGTAGTGTAGGCGGTGGCTGGTGGGGAGATTTGACGATTGAAGTTGGATGAAGACGTCCAAGTCAGATCTGGCCTGAGCCAAAAAAGCCTCTGAGAACCGCATATGGCGCTACGCAGCGATGCTGAACAGTTCGTCGCCGAGGCGCCAGCCGTCTGGAAGGGGGAGCGCTCCCTGGATAATGAGCGAGTACTCGTTCTCGGTTACTTCTACAACGATTGATGCGAAGGGGACCTCGGGTGGGGCTGGAGAAAACGCGATCGGGAAGATTCCTGAAGCAGGGGTGGCCGGGTTGACTTCAAGGAGCTTCACTGGCTCACCAAGCTGCTCCTCTCGATCCGATAGGATTCGCACGATTTTGGTGATCGTCGGCTCCATCTCGCGGTGTGCGTGTGCGAGCATTCTGGAGATGGCTTCTCGGTCTGGCATGGCTTCTCCCTGAAAACGGATGTGCCTCTGACAGCCATGATCCTATCCGAGTCCGAGGCATGATGTTATCTGGAGCCAAAGCTCACCCGCCTCAAGAACTCAGTGGCACCTGTCGAAGTGCAGCAACACGTTTCCATATCTGGAAGCTGGTGCTCCTCGGCTCGCGGGCTGAGGGGGGCTGGCGCTCTGGTCGCTACGCTGGGCCGCGGAAGTGACCACTGACGGCGCTGAAGACTATTGATGAGCGTGGAACTGGTACCATTGATCAGTGCGGGCAGGCACATCACAGCGCTGGGATGACTACTATGAAGTGGGGTATGGAGACGTCTGCACGGCCAGAACACAGGCTACCACGATGTGGTACTATAGGCTGATGCGCCGCCTATCGATCGCTCTCCTGCTCTCTTTTGCTTGCGGGGATTCGGAATTTCGGATCGTCCAGGGCAACAGCGTCTCAGTCACCCCCGACGTCGCCCTCAGCGCAGCGGACGGACCGACGGGCGACTGCCAAGGCTCGAACCACATCATCGACGTGGTCGTGTACGACTCCGAGGGGATCCCGAAGCCGAACACCGCTGTCACCGTCACCGCCGGCACCGGGGCGTTCATCATCGATGGCTTGATCAGAATGGTGGAAGAGGATTCGACTGAGCCAGCGGATGGAACGTGCGCGACCTACTATGACGCATACACCAACCAGTGGTACGAGTTCTCGGCGGAAACCACTTTGGAGAGCGCGACGGATTCCTACGGGCAGGTGCGGCTCTACATCTGGATCGACGGCTTCCCACCAGATGGAGACGACACGCGCTCGATCTCTATCTATGTCTCGATGGCCACCGGCGGCCAGGAGTTCGTCTTCGAGCCCGCAGACTGACTCGAAACCCCGCCTCGGTGGCCACCATGGACTGGAACGACCTGCCCGAAGATGACGCAACTCCCGATTCGGAGCGCTTGACCCGTACATACCGCCGAACGGCAATTCCGCCCACTGCTGGTACAGACTCGTGAGACGAGTCGAGTGTATCACTACCTCAACAGCTCGCTGTCATAGCCTCCGCACTCTACAGCCGTGGCGTACGTACAGTTGCCTCCCCGGAGTACCGCGAAGCCAGCAGACGCTTCGCGTCTTGCCGGCTGCGCTCAGAGCTGGTTCCAACGTAGGATTTTGCTATGCTTGGAGTGTGCATCATGCAAATCACTTTGACAGCGAGTCGCTGCCGGTGCGAGCCATTGGCCCCAGCCAAGGTGCAGCTGTGCATGGAGGGTGGATTGAGGGGACAAAGCCCTCGCCGTTCTCGAAGGACGCCGGAGCCGCGCGCCCGGTCACAGCGACCACGCCGTGGTCTCCACGAACACCGCGAAGCCAGCAGGGGTGCGTCCTCGAAAAGGGGGCACCCGCGCTCTCGCGGAAAACGACCTTACCAAGCACTCTATCGACGGGATTGCCGACACCATTTCCATTTCGGCTGAGAGCCGTTGAGAGCCGCCGAGGCGTATCTTCCGGTAGTTCTCGGGGGTGCTCCCGGCTCCCCGGAACGAGATTTCAGTGAGTTAGAGGTGGGCGCGCCGCTCAAAGTGCACCCTTTTCACCGACAGGCCCAGCCAGCAGACGCTCTGCGTCTTGCCGGCTGCGCTGCGAGCCAGGTATAGCGGTGGGGTTTGCTGTATCGGGTTGGAGACTGCCCGCAGTGTCGGCTGCGGGCCTCAGCCAATGTGGCTCTGCACCGATCTACGGAGGCGCTGATAGCAGCGGTGGGGTCCGCAGAGGTCCAGTCTCCGGCCCCAAAGAACGGGTCGCTACACCTGCCGGCGCGGAATGACGAGGCCATCGCCGGTGGCCGAAATCTAACGCGCGCTACCACCCGACGGCCCCACTGCAGGAGGCAGGCCGGGTAACGACTGGTGGCAGGCGAGAAGTCCCGCTCCGCGGGTGAAGCGCCGGGGCGTTA
>CAYXGP010000499.1:0-2948 GCA_964464515.1 uncultured Enterobacterales bacterium | reverse complement strand
CCCCCCCCCCCCCCCCCCCGGCCCCGCCCCCCCCCCCGGGGGGGGGGGCGCGCCCCCCCCCCCCCCATAAGGCTACATGCCGTCGACGATATGGAACTCCACCCTGCGGTTGGCGGCCCGCCCGGTAGGCGTGGCGTTGGTCTCGACAGGGCGCCCCTCGCCGAAGCCCACCGACTCCATGCGGCTGGCGGCGATGCCGGACCGTGACAGGAAGCGCACCACCGACGCCGCCCGCTGCTGGGACAGCTTCTGGTTGTAGGCCTCGCTGCCCTGGCTGTCGGTGTGGCCCTCGATGCGAACGCGGATCTGCGGGTAGTCGCGCATGACCTGCGCCACCGACTCGAGGATCTCGTGGCTGCCCGACAGGATGCGGGCCTTGCCCGTCTCGAACTGGATCTTCTTGTCGATCTCGATGCGCTTCTGCGTGATGCGCACGTTCTGCGGCTTGACGTCGGGGCAGCCGTCCTCGTCGAGGTACTGGTTGCGGTTCTCGGGCTCGTCCGGGCACTTATCGACCGAGTCGAAGATGCCGTCCATGTCGCGGTCAGCGTTGCCCTCAGGGCAGCCGTCCTGATCTTGGAACCCGTTGAGATCTTCGGCCTGCATCGGACACTTGTCCAGGCGATCGACGAGACCGTCGTTGTCGTTGTCCCAGTCGGGACAGCCGTCGCCGTCGCGGAAGCCGTCCTTGTCTTCGGGCTCGCCCGGACAGTGATCGACCCCGTCGGCGATGCCGTCACCGTCGCGATCGTAGTCGGGACAGCCGTCTTCATCCTTGTCGCCGTCGATGTCCTCGGGCTCGGTGGGACACCTGTCGTCTTCGTCCCAGATACCGTCGTGATCGATGTCCTGCGGCCGGCACTCCCCGGCAGCCTTGAGCGCCGCCAGGATGTTCTCCTCCGCGATGAGGAGGTGCTGCTCGGCCCGACGCGGATCGCCCTGGGTGAATTCCAGCTCGGCGAATAGCTGGTTGCTCTGCGCCATCGCCAGCTCTTCAGGTGCGCAGTTGCGAGCCCACGGGTCCTCCAGCGCGCGCTCGATGTTGCCCGCGACCTCGTCGTGGATGTCGACCAGCGGACCGGGCTTGACGCAGCCCACCAGCAGAACGGCCAGCGCGAGACGGTGCCCCAGAAAACGCGCGACCGGCATCTGGCACTGCCTCACTCGTCGCCCCAGAGATCGGGATCATCCATCAAATCGGGCTCGCCGCTCTTCTGCTGTGGCGCGTCCTCCGGGACGTTGTCGGGCATGCGATCCATCATCTCGGTGCGCTGGGAGGTCTCGGCGGCGTCGACCGCCAGGGCGGCCCACCTGGAGGCCTCCTTCGAGAAGCGCTCGGCGGGCCCGTAGTCGGCGTAGCCCCACTCCTCGCGCGCCTTGAGGATGGCCTGCTCCGTCATCGTCCACTCATAGGGCGCGCGGCTGGACGCCTCGACAGCGGCCGCCTGCAGCACCGCCTGCTCAGCCTTGGAGAGCTCGACCGTGCTCTTGATGGCGGTGCAGCCGGACAGCGCGGCAGCGCATAGGAGACCGGCTCCGAACAACTTGCGGGGGTACATCTCTCTCCCGGTCAAGCGAGCACTCGCGGGGGGCCCTAACCGTCCGCGGGCGGGGCGGCCTTCCAGGCGTGCAGATCGAAGACCGCCATGAAGAATCGCGACGGCAGCTGCGGCGTGGGCAGGTGCACCTCACGGCTGGCCCACGGCACCCAGGCCGGCCCCACCGGGAAGTGACGGGTCTTGCCAGGCCACTCGAAGCTCTCGTGCTCGGCGAGCTGGCGAGGCTGCAGGTCGAGGCGCTCAGTCATCAGGCGCAGCGCGTGGCGGTACAGCGTGCCCCCCTGCTCGGGATCGACCAGGTAGTAGCCCCGCTCGTGGATCACCAGCCAGCGGTAGTCCCCGCGCTCCACCAGGGCCTCCAGCGCGGCGTCTTCCAGCGCGGCAGGATCGGTGTCCAGCGGCGCGCGTGACAGCTCCAGCAGGAACGCCTCCGCGTCGTCGGGAGCGGGCTCGGGGCGGGCGAGCCAGCGCAGGCGCTCGCCGGTGGGACCGCCCCCCTCTACCCGCAGAGACGGCGGGAGCGCGCTGTTGCTGGCCCACGAGCGGTACACCTTCCGCCGGTGGAAGGACTGGTAGGCGCACAGGATGTCCTGCTGCTGCTCCAGCGGCAGCTCGATCAGCCCCTCCCAGCCTTCCGGGTCGAGCTCGGCGTACCACTCAGGCAGACGAAAGGCGCCGAGCTGCGTCGGGATCCGCCACATCGCCGGCCCCGCGCTGCCCTCCGCGACCGGTCCCAGGTCGAAGCGGTAGAACAGCTGCACGGGGATGGTGAGCAGCGCCGCGGTGAGCGCCAGGGTACGCCGCCACCCGCGAAAGGCGTCCAGGCTGATCGCAAGCAGCACCACCGACGCCACCACCACCACGCCCGCCAGGCGATACGGCGCGAACATGCGCGACATCCCCGGGATCACCTGGAACATCAGCGCGTAGGGCAGGCGCACCACGTAGGCGCCGAGGGTGATCACCTCGCTGGTGTCCTGCTGCGCGCCGATCTTCAGGAAGGGACCCAGCGTGCCCAGGAAGAACAGCCACCAGACGACCAGCCACGCCCGCGCCTTCCGCAAGAACGTGGCCGGCAGCACGCCCAGGAAGAAGGCCGCGACGGGCAGCGCCAGCACGCCGTGGCCAGGGTTCACCACGTAGTCGGCGGCCCAGGACGAGTCGATGGTCCGGTGGAGCGACGACAGGATGTTCTCCTGGTACGACGACGGTCGGAGAGGCGCAGCGGCGATGGTGTCGTACGACGGAAACGCCAACCCGAACGTCAGCTCGGGCAAGCGCGGGAGCCCCCCGCCGCTGCCACCCCCCCCCGACGACAGGTAGGGCGAGACGAAGACCACCGAGCCCAGGAACCCCACCACCCCCGCCGGACCGAGCCACCCCAGCCCC
>CAYXGP010000498.1:758-2977 GCA_964464515.1 uncultured Enterobacterales bacterium | reverse complement strand
TCAGCGGAGCGGGGGCAAGCGAGAACAAGTCAGAATCCCTGTGACGAGGTACTAGCCGCTTCGGCCGCTTCAGGCGCCCCTCCAGCGCAGACCTGGCGCACCCGCTCTTGAGGTCTTCAGCCTCCGATCAGTACAGGTCGAAGCTCCCTCCATAGTAGTAGCCAAAGTAGGAGTACCCACCCCAGGTCAGGGTCGCGCTGCTGCCCGATGCGGTCAGCGCAGCCGGGAACGGACCCAGTTCGTAGGTTCCGTAGAGCTGGAACGACAGGTACTCGCCCGCGCCGCCGTAGTCCTCGTAGTAGCCGAGGAGCGCGTCGAAAGCGGTCAGGCAGCCGGTCCCCAGGTCGTTGTGGTCGGAGTCGAAGATGTAGGTGCAGTCTGGGCAGGAGGCGGCGGTGGCTTCGGTCCCGGTGGTGGAGAAATCGCACAGCGTCGAGCCGCGGACCGTGATCTGCCAGTCGCCGACCAGCGACTCGTAGCCGCAGGAGGCGTCGGGATCGTCGTCGTCGATGTTGCCGTCGCAGTCGTTGTCCACGCCGTCGCAGTCCTCGTCGGCGTCGGGGTTGATGGCCTCGTCGGCGTCGTCACAGTCTCCGCCGCCGTGATCTTCGCTGTCGTGGTCGTCGGCGTCCGCGTCGTAGTCGGAGGCCCCGTCACAGTCGGTGTCCAGCCCGTCGTACCAGATCTCCACCGCGCCCGGGTTGATGCTCGCGTCGGCGTCGTCGCAGTCGCCTGAAGGGGCCAGTCCCGAGGGCTGCGCGCAGCTCACCGTGGTGGGCGCCGCGGGGGAGTCCGTCCCCCATCCGTCGCCGTCGTCGTCGGGTGTCCACGACGACATCGTGCCCACATCGGTGGCCGGATCATCGTCATCGGCGAGACCGCTGCAGTCGTTGTCGATCCCTCCGTCGCAGACCTCCACGCCGTCGGGGGAGGCTGTGGCCTCGTCGTCGTCGCAGTCGTCGTCGTTGCCCACGTAGCCGGTGGGCATCTCGCAGCTCGGCGTGGTGCCGGTGGGATCGCCGCTGCCCCAGCCGTCGCCGTCGGCGTCGGCGTACCACAGCGCCGCGTCGATCGCGTCGTCGTCGATGTCGCCGTCGCAGTCGTTGTCCGCTTCGTCGCAGACCTCGTCCGCGCCGGGGTTTATCTGGCTGGCGTTGTCGTCGCAGTCGGTCCCGGCCGTCACGCCCGCGGTGGCCGGCGCGGCGTCGCCGAAGCCGTCTCCGTCCAGATCCTTCATGCAGTCGATCAGCGAGTCCTCGGGCGCTGCGCCGGGCCAGGTCCACTCGCCGAAGACGCCCTCGTCGTCGCAGTCGGTGCCGTCGGAGATGAAGCCCGCCGGCTCGCTGCAGGAGAGCACCGCCGAGTCCGCGCCGCCGAAGCCGTCCCCGTCGAGGTCGGTGTACCACGTGTCGGCGTCGACAGCGTTCTCGCCATCGACCCGACCGTCGCAGTCGTTGTCGACTCCGTCGCATGTCTCAGCAGCATCGGGGTTGACGGCGGCCGCTGAGTCGTCGCAATCGGAGGCGTCGGAGCCGTAGCCCTCGGGGACCTCGCAAGCCGACGAGGTGCTGTTGGCGTCTCCCCAGCCGTCTCCGTCCGTGTCGGCGTACCAGATGGTCGCGTCGGTCGCGCCGACGTCCGTCTCTCCGTCGCAGTCGTTGTCGACCCCGTCGCAGAGCTCCTCGGCCCCGGGATGGATCTCCGGATCGCTGTCGTCACAATCATCCGCGGCCAGGGCCCCGTCGCCGTCCGCGTCGGTCGTGGGCGTGGTCGTGGTGGTCTCGGTCGATGAGGTCACGGTCGTCGTGGTCTCGGTGATCGTCGTGGTCTCGGTGGTCGTCACCGCCGCCTGGCCGGTGTCGCCCTGGTCTGCCTTGTCTCCGCAGCCCGCGGCGACGCCCATGAGTAGGAAGATACTGCTTCGAACCATCATGCTGACCTCCACACTTCCCTGGTAGCCGGGTCGATGGGGCGGTGTCAGCTGGAATTGCCCGCTTGAGCTGCGCGCTTGTGTCGGAGTCGTCGATGATGAAGTACGTGGGGGTGCTGGCCGGGCGCTCGTAATCGACCACTGCGGCTCAGTGACCGGCGATGCCGCGGAGCGCGGCCAAGGTCCTCGGGCCGAGCACACCGTCGGCGGCCAAGCCGTTGGCGCTCTGGAATTCCCGGACCGCTGCACCTGACGCCCCCATTCGCAGGTACGTGCCGACACCCCCAAC
>CAYXGP010000498.1:0-748 GCA_964464515.1 uncultured Enterobacterales bacterium | reverse complement strand
CCCCCCGGGCGCGGGCCGGGCCGGCCCCCCCCCGGCGGGGGGGGGGGGGGGGGGGGCGGCCCACGGCTGCGCCGGCCAAATCGATGCCCAGCGGCGAACCATCGACATTGGCCGACGCGATCTGTCCGCCCATCGACTCCTGCTGTTTCGGAGGCGGATTCCCGATGGAGGGCTGATTCATGGTCGCGGCGGCCGCGCGCGCCCCGAGGACTACAGGAGGACTACAGGCGGGTGATCGCCCCCTCGGTCACGCCTTCGCTCCTGGGCTCCGATCGGACGACGTAGACATAGATGAATGCGATGTGCATGAAGAGGTTCGCGAACGCCCAGCCGAGGAACCAGACGAGCTTCCTGTCGTTGCCTGGGTCCGTGAGCACCCGGAACAGCGCGAGCATGTTCGCGATCACGAACCACAGCATCCCCAACCCCATGGGGATGAACATCAGCGCCGCCGCGGCGCCCGGCTCGCCGTCGCTGGCGGCGAGCACCGCGGCGATCCCGATAAAGCCGCCCAGCCCGCCGAGGAGCGGCGCGAGCACGCTTCCAACCCAGAATAGCAAACGCATTGTTTCTCCAGCTCCGGTTCGTTCCTGGTGTTTCTGTCGTTCAGATGGCGGCAGGAATGTAACGGGGTGTGAAGTTCGAGGCCGCTTGGCCTTGAATGATCGGCTGGCTTCCCTACGCTTTATTCTTCACAGTGACTCCGGTTATGGCTAAAACGGGATATTCTTGCTTCTCCTGACGTGGA
>CAYXGP010000497.1:0-2985 GCA_964464515.1 uncultured Enterobacterales bacterium | reverse complement strand
TGCGCTGGTCTCGCCCGAGACCAAGCTCTGGGACCGGCCATGGCTCCCGAACCGATACGACGAGACGGAGCTTCCGGGCATACAGAAGGTATTCGACCGGGTGGCCGTTGCACTCGTGCCGCTACTCGGAGACCCGAGCCCGAACAAGCGCCTTGCGGCGTGCATCTTGCTGTTGCTTGTGCCGTCACGCCGGATTGTCGATGATCTCGAACAGTTCATCGAGACTTCCGACGACGGGCAGCGAGCGCTCATGTTGAATGTGTTGGCAGAAGCTAGGGAGCCGAAGACGCGCGCGTTCGTTCGACGCTGGGCCACTTCGGATGACGAGCGGGTGCGGGCTGCCGCGCTTGCAGCACTGGGGCGGGTCGGCGTGCCGAGCGACGTGGAGTGGTTGGGGAGCCAGTGGGAACAGGAATCCGCCATGGCGCGCTACTGGATGGTTCGGGCCGTGGGGGAGCTCGGCGGAGCGGAGGCGCTTGGGCTGTTTCTTCGGTGGATGGCGTCCGAGACGCTGGAGCCGGAACTCTGGATGGCGATGCGGGTTTCATTCGGTGAGCTGGGCGTCGACTGTGGTCCAGCGCTTCGAGAGCAGAGTCAATCGTTGAACCTGAACTCTCGCATCCGGGCCATCGAGGCGCTGGCGATCGCGGGCCTCGACACGTCGGAAGCCTTTGTCGATGAAGTGATGGCCCGAGATGAGCCCAACGACAGAATGGCGGCGGCTTGGGCGCGTTTGATGCTCGTCGCGACGGGTGCCGCGCGGGTGAAAGACGCCGACGTGGATGCGGCGCGGTCAATGCTCTCTGCATACGCTGGGGACCAGAATCCCGAGCTCGCCTTGGAGGCGTATTGCCGTCGGGCCAGCCTCGGTGACGTTTCGGCTCTCGACCAGGTGATGGGGCGGTTGGCTGTACCGGAGTTGCGCGCCCGCGCGAAGACATGTCTGGCTGGCCTTCCCGTACAGCTCAGACCGCTGGTTGCGTCCGCGATGGAGCGAGATGCCCAGCTGACGTCAACAGCGCTCGATCTCATTGGCGTGTACCAGCTGGGTCAGTTTCGAGATGAGGTGGCTGGGCATCTCTCTGGAGAGATTGCGATACAGGCCGCCGCCGGTGTGGCGCTGGCACGCATGGGCGACGCCCGCGGCGTTGCGCACCTACGCAGCCTGCGCGCCCAGGGACATATTGCGGCCGTGCGGGAGGTGACCGGCGGACTGTGGGACCCGCTGCCCCCCGCTGTTGTCGCCGTCTTGGCCTGACTGCGCGACGCTAACCTTCGAGCAGTTTCTGCTTGTCCTGGTACCAGGCGTCGCGCTCCTCGATCTTCCGAATGCGCTCGTCCGTGCTCTCGATGAGTTCTTGTAGGGCCGCCGGGGGCTTGACTTGCAAGCTGATGTACTGTTGCTCGAGTGGGAACAGGGTCTCCTGCTTCCAATTCAGGATGGTTTCTTGATCGGCGAGCAGCGCGTCCTTTTCGGCCTGCAGGTCGACGAGTGCCGTGGTCGTGCCAACCGCTGCCGCCCATTCTTGGACCTCTGTGGTCTGCTCGATGACCTCGCCGACCTGACCCAGTGGCCCGAGGAGGCCGCCTAGGAGCTTCGTGGAGCCATAGCCCACGGACTCGACGAAGGTGTAGCCCTCGCCGCGCTTCTGCATGTACTTGCCAATGCCTGCCAGCGACGCGCTCGAGACGGGCGGTAGGCCGAACATTGCAGACGCAACCGTGTCGATGATGGACCAGGTCGCAGCGGCGGATTGCGCCGCAGCGCCATACTCTCGCATCTTCTCGGACCGTGTTCCCTGAGCGCGTTCTTGCCTCTCCGTTTGGCGCTCCTCATCCGTGGTGGCGGCAATGGCGACGTCCAGCATGTTCTCGGCGAGCCCGGCCACGCTCAACAGGCTGGCAGCTTGCTTCATGCCGTCCCGTGCTTCGTTGGCGGCCTGCTCTCGTTCCGCATCCGACATGGGAACGCCAGCTCTGGCGACGAGCGCCCTCCCGGCACCGACCACGCCATCCCTTAGGGTGGTGACCTTCTGGACTGCTTCGTCCTTGGCGCCTTCGATGCCGGTGTTCACAGCATCGCGGTCCGTCTCGAATGGGATGAGGCCTTCGACCGACAGATCTGCCAGCGGTTGGACCGCGGCCGCGGCTTCGTTGATTGCCGGCACCTGGACAAGCTGTGCGATGCGTCCCTGGTGCGCCGAGATGTCGATGTCGACGGCGCAGGTGTCGGCCATCTCTGTCGTGGCGTTCACCAGATCGTTGATCTCGTCGATGGCGGTCTGGGTGATCAGGTCGGCGCTACACTCGGGGGCGAACTCCACCATCTTGGTGTCCAACTGTTCGCGGATCAGCGGCACGATCTTGTTGTTGATGATGTCCTGGAACTTCGTGTCGAGTGGGTCGAAGAAGTCTCCGACCAGGGCCTGCGTCAAGTTGGTCCGAACATCCGTGATGGCTGTCTTGATCGTGTCGGCCGTGAGCACGGTCATGCTGTCGAGAATCTTGACGTACACGTAGGCCGTCTTCATCGGCATCACGTGGTCGATTCGCGCCTTGTGTTCGTATGCCTCGGAGCCCAGCTTCTCCGCGGCCTCGAGCCCCACGCTGATCTCAGCGGGATAGTCGGCGGTGTCCAGGCCGTCGATATCCAGGTTGGTGACCATCGTGAGGAATGCCTCGTATTCGGCCATCAGCTTGGTGCGGATATCGACCTGTGCCTCTGAGAGCTTCGTGTTGAGCGTGCCGTGGTAGTTGCTGCCCGTTGCGTGTACACCCAACTCCTGCAGCGACGTCTGGCAGGGGTCGAAGGACGTCAAGATACTCGACACGTTGGTGCGGACGTCTTCGCCATACGCGGCGAACTCGGTGATCTTCTCCTTCACTTCTACGAAGAGCTCTGCACCTTCGACCGAGAGCTTGAACGCCTCGACGAGGATAGTCGCCATAAACCACCTTCCCATGGTATCTGGCTCCCCTCCGCGA
>CAYXGP010000496.1:0-2997 GCA_964464515.1 uncultured Enterobacterales bacterium | reverse complement strand
TCGGCGGTATTGCATTTCGGCCCAGACGACGGAATCTGCAAGTCGTAGTAACGCCACGGCGCTTCACCCGCGGACCACCAGCTTCTCGACTGCCACCAGCACTACCCGCCTCGCCTCCTGCCTTGAAGCCGGCGGGTGGTAGCGCGCGTTATGTGCCTGCCACCAGCATTGGCCCCTCACCCTCGGCGCCACCGTCGATACGCAGCGACGCACTCACAGTGGACGGCAACGAGGCTTGATGGCTCCTCACCGCTATCGGCGCCACATCAGGGTAGAACCATGCCACCGTGGCTGCTGCATGTTGGCTGCACGGAAGGTAGGCACCGGTGATGCGGCATTACCCACCGTTGGCCCCTGCTCGCAGCGCAGCCGGCGAAACGCGTAGCGTTTGCCGGCTTCGCGGGGTCCGCGGAACCTGCGACAGGGTCAGCGCGACCCTGCATCCGGCCATTGCATCTTCCGAAGGTCACCAGCGGTGGTGGCGTCCCTGGGCGCCATTCCCCCTGCTCAGCGATACCTTGGCGGGAAGGGGCCGATCCACAAGCAGCAACACCCGGCGTTGGGACCAGCACGCAGCGCAGCCGGTGAGACGCGGAGCGTCTGCTGGCTTCGTGGTGCCGGCGGTGATCACGGCGAGCGCATCAACTCATCTTGGCGCCGACAGCGCTCGGGGCTGCTCCGGTCGAGCAGCCCTCCCAGCTCGAAGCCGCTCCCCGGATAGACTGGACTGATGAGCCCTGCACCCCTCCCCACTGCCGAGTCCCTGACCGTCGAGTTCAAGTCCGACCGACGCTGCCTGTCGGATCGGGAGCTTCTCGAAGTCGTGGTCTGCTTCGCAAACACCGAAGGCGGCACACTCTACCTGGGTGTTGAGGATGACGGCACACCCACCGGACTCCATCGCAAACACCTCCAAGTCGCCGGGCTGGCGGCGATGATCGCCAACCGCACGGTGCCGCCGGTCACGGTGAAGGTCGAGCGTATCGAGGCCGCCGCCGGCATCCCTGTAGCGCGGATCGACGTGCCGAAGGCGTATCAGCTGACGGCGACCAGTGAGGGCGTGCTCAAACGTCGCCGTCTCCAGGCAGATGGCAGCCCGGAGTGCGTGCCCTTCCTACCCCACGAGTTCCACCGGCGGCTCTCTCAACTCGGCATCACCGACCCCTCCAGCAAGCCGGTCATCGGTGCCACGCTCGACGACCTCGATCCAGTAGAGCGGGCACGTCTACGGCAATTCGTCGATCGCTTCAACGGTGATCGCGCTCTGCTCGACCTGACAGACGAAGAACTGGATGGTGCGCTCGGGCTGACGACACGAACTGCCGATGGGCGCGTCCCCACGCTGGCTGGCCTGCTCGTGGTAGGCAAGGACCGCTCCCTGCGTCGGCTGGTGCCCACCCATGAGGTCGCTTTCCAGGTACTCGACGGCGAAGACGTGCGCTTCAACGAGTTCATCCACGCGCCGCTGCTGCGGACCTTCGAATGGCTGGAGACCTCGTTCGGCCCCATCAACGCCGAGCAGGAGATTCTGGTCAGCTTCGCCCGCGTGCCGATTCCGCTGGTCGATCGTCGCACCTACCGGGAAGCCATCGCCAATGCGTTGACCCACCGCGACTACACCCGGCTGGGCGCCATCCACGTCCGACTGGAGCGCGACGCGCTGGTGGTGAGCAATCCGGGCGGCTTCATCGATGGGGTATCCATCGACAACCTGCTGACGTGCGAACCACAGCCGCGTAACCCCAGGCTGGCCGACGCCTTCAAGCGAGTCGGCTTGGTGGAGCGCACCGGGCGCGGCGTAGACATCATCTACCGGGGGCCGCTTCGCCAGGGCCGACCCGCGCCAGACTACTCCCGGAGCAATGCCCACACCGTCGTCCTTCGCCTCCCAACGACACGTGCTGACACAGACTTCCTCCGAATGGTGATCGAGGGGGAGGGCCGCCACGGCGCCCCATTGCCGACATCGAGTTTGTTGACACTCTCAGCGTTGCGACAACATCGCCGACTCACCCGGCGCGAGCTGTCTGGACTAACAGGACAGAGCGACACCAGAACGCTTTCCTGTCTGGAGCAATTGGTCGAAGACGGCTTGGTTGAGGCTCACGGTTCTGGCCGGGGCCGCACCTACACGCTCTCCGCTCAAGTCTATGCGCGGCAAGATCAGCGAACCGAATACACGCGACAGATGGGCTTCGACAGACTCCAGCAGGAACAGCTCGTCCTGGGATTCGTCCAGCAACACGGCGAGATCCGTCGCTCGGACGTGATGGACCTGTGCCGGCTGAGCGGCGATCAGGCATCGCGTCTGCTCCGAAGCATGGCCGATGCAGGACGCCTCCAAGCCCATGGCGAGCGACGGTGGCGGTTCTATACGCATGACAGTGAGCGGACTTGATCGCTCTATACGCGCGCTGCGCATAGAGATGCGAATACGAAAACCTCGCACAGTTCGGGAAACCCGTTGTCCCCTGGTTGTCAGCGCTATTCGCACCATACCGGATAGAAAACACCCACAACGCGAGACTCCATGCCTACCACCGAGCAAATCTGGCCTGACACTCTCCTCGACGACCTGATCGAGGATGCCATCGTAGACGCCTACGACTTGGAGGAGCAGCTGATGGGGTTCGACTGCGTGCTCACCGACAACGTGGCGCTACCATTCGACACGACCGTGCTGGGCGTACCGGTCACGGTCGCGTCCATCGCACAGTCGCGCATGGGTCGCATCGTCGCTCGCTGTGTTCGAGGACCGCACCACCAGGATATCCCGTTGGAAAGTCTCCCCATCCCGAATCCACCACCCGGTGGAGCGGAGTGGATCGCGGCCTACATAAAATGGGCCCATGGTGCCTTCGGATGACCACCCTCACCATGGTCCGCGTTGATTCGGAATCTGGTCTGTGAGTTCGATCAACCAATGCGTTCGCCAGAGCACATAACGCCCCGGGGCTTCACCTGCGGAGCACAGCATTGAGAGAAGCGCCACTCGCT
>CAYXGP010000495.1:0-3009 GCA_964464515.1 uncultured Enterobacterales bacterium | reverse complement strand
CACCCCGAGCACGAGCTGTTCGTGGGGCAGGTCTGCCCGCCGAGCGCAGGCGCCGCACCCCATCGCGAGCCGCGCCCGGGATGTCCGGATCAAGGCGATGACCGAGTGTCTACTTCAGTTGGATATGCTCGGGTGGCTGGAGGTGACTCCGTCAAGCGAGACACGCCCGAGGCTGACAGGACATCCGTTCCTCACAGTGCTGGTGAGCTCGGCGCTCGGCGCGCTGGAGCGGCCCGCACAGGTCTCTGCAGAGCTGGACTGGCTGGGGGAGTGCGCGTGGATTCATGTCTCTTCGGATCAGGATCAGGAGCGGCACCGGCTTCGGCTGGGGGACGCCGCGTTCGCGGGGCCAGGTCTGAGCGTCCGCACGGCGACCACCGGATTGAGTTGGCGACGCGGGACGCCGTGGGTGGATGCCTGGGTCGGCAGACTCGTACAGAGACTCCGCAGGCGGGAGCGACGTTCGGCAGATCTATGGGCGCGGAACCGGGAGTCGGCGGCGACAGGCGTGCTGTTCGAGTATCGGCCGGGAGAGCCGGCGGTGGCGCGGCCGTTTTAGTGTCTGACCTCACACTGGTGCTAAGACTTCAACTGGTTCTGAACCAGAACTGGTGCTTGAACTCGAACTGGTACCAGGTCTTGTACCAGTTCGAGATCCAGCGCCTGAACTAGCCTCGTCCGCTACAACCAGGATCGCCGAATCAAGGTTCGCGTTGAATCACCCGAAACGCCCGCAGCTCTGGGTCCAGCGCCCCCGCGACGCTCCCCGATGCCCCCAGCGTGTACCCAAGCCGCACCATCGTCCCGCCAAACAATTGATGCAGCCGCTCGCCGACCACGCCTTGCAGCAGATCCCGCTGCCCGACTGCACCCTTTCGCACAAACCGAAGCCCGGCCCGATACGCCGTGGCGTGCCGCGGGTTGTAGAAACGACCCGGGATCTGCTCCCGAATCTCTCGCTCCTGCATCGCCTTCATCTCGACGACGTCCGCACCAGCCGCCGCCGCCGCGAGCTGCTCCGGGCTCCGCTGCAACCTCAGGAACCGGCAGACTCGCTCGAGCTCCGCCACCGGATTCGCCCGCAGGTCCTCGAAGCGCACCAGGACGGAGGGTTGTTGGTTGCGACAGGCCAGCCAGCTCTCAACGTTCTCCGACCACGTGCCCATGCCGAGTCGGTCCTGCTTGGGCACCTTTCCCACGCGCAGAACGGTCTGCACATACATCAAGGCCAGCTCATTCATCACCTGGCCGACCGGTCGGTGGTCCGCGTCGGTCTCGATCTTGCGGTCGAGCTGGGTCAGCGCGAAGAAGTGCGCGTCCGACAACACGACGTCAGCGGGATGCCGCACCATCTGGATGAAGCCAGCGCCGGCGCGGTACCTCTCGGCGTGCGAGGCCCGCTCGCGATGGGTGAGCACCACGCCGCCGCCGATCACCGCACGCTGCCACAGCGAGACGTCCTCGTCATGGATCGACGGTACACGGGCGTCGACGTCGCGGGAGCGCTCCGGCGGACCATGCAGGAGGTGATGGAGCAGAAACCGCAGCCAGGTGGATCCGGACTTTGGGAACGCAGCCAACCAGATCAGGGGAGTGGTCATCGGACACCTAAACGGATGGAATAACCCGGTGCTTGAAGCCTACAGCGCGCGCTCTCAGCTCGATCACCATGGCACCCACCGACCTGTACATCGACGGCACGCTGCAGCGGGTAGAAGCCCTTCTCCCAGTCCGTGGCCGGCTGATCGGATCGAGCGCAGATCGACACGCAGACGGGTTGGACTCTACCCCCTCATTGAAGTCTGATCGATTCTCAGACGGGCCTGCTCCTCGGCTGAAGACGCCTCGATGATCATCCCATGCATCTCCTGACTCCACCCTGCCTGTTCTCTTGCGTGAGCCCCGTTCCCAGCTCGAAAACCGACACATCCGTGTCGGCGATGTCCAACCCACCGTCGTCTACCGAGACCAGCGGCGGGCGGCCTCCGGTGAGCGGCGGGTGATGATGGACAGTGTGCCGCCGAGGAGAGCCTCGGAAATGGCGGCGGATCAACCCGGCAGGGCATCGGGACCTCGTTCCGACTCAAGTCTGGGGCTGGAACAACCCAACCTCGGACCTGAAGACCCGCATCCAGAGCCGCACAGGGCCAACTCACGGGCGTGATAGCTTCACCCCATGTTCCGCGCCTTGATCCCGCTCGCCTCTGTAGTCAGCGCCTGTGGCGTTCCTCTCCCCCAGGGCACCACCGGCCCCGACGCGGATGCTCTGGCCCGCCAGATGGTAGACGCGGTCGGCGGCGTGGCCTGGGAGCAGACCGGCGCCGTGCGCTGGACCTTTCCCGGTGACCACGCACACCTGTGGGATCTGGAGCGGCACCTCGCTCGGGTTCGGTGGGGCGGTCGGGAGGTCCTTGTCGATCTGACCAAGCGCACCGGTCGGGCCTGGGATGACGGCGTCGAGGTCTCCGGAGAGGCTCAACAAGCGCTGGTCGATCAGGCCTGGAACCTATGGATCAACGACGCCTTCTGGCTCAACCCCGTGGTCAAGGCGTTCGACGAGGGCGTGACCCGCGCCGTGGTCACCACCGACGAGGCCCCCCACGCGCTGCTGATCAGCTACGCCTCGGGCGGCGCCACCCCAGGCGACAGCTACCTGTGGCTGTTGGACGACCAGCACCGACCCGCGGCCTGGCGCATGTGGGTGAGCATCATCCCCATCGACGGGCTCCACGCCACCTGGGCGGGCTGGATCCAGCTGGAGACCGGGGCCTGGGTCGCCACGGAGCACTCCGTCGGTCCGCTGCGGAGAGCGCTCGAAGATGTGACGGGCGCGCGGACGCTCGCAGAGCTGGAGCCCGGGCCGGATCCCTTCGCGCCGCTCATGGGCGCAACTCCCTGAGATCAGCAGGTCAGTGTCCCCGCGCTGGCGGGTCGAACCGTGCCAGCAGCTTCCGCGGAGGATAGTCGCCATAAACCACCTTCCCATGGTATCTGGCTCCCCTCCGCGAG
>CAYXGP010000494.1:0-3029 GCA_964464515.1 uncultured Enterobacterales bacterium | reverse complement strand
ACAGTGAGGGGGTCACACTGTTTGGGTTTTTGGGGGCGGGGGGCCGGGCGGGGGGGGGGGCCTGCTCACCCACGCTGGCGGGGTGGCCAGCACTGCCCGGTAGGTCTAAGGGAAGAGAGGAGGTCCGACGGATGACGTATTCCTACCAACAACAACCAGCACCGAAGACCACAGCTCCGGCGTCTGGAGCGACCACGAGCGCCGGGGGCACTGGCAACCAGGCCAGGCTCGATCAGCTCGGCCTCGACGGTGGCTTCTGCCCTGAGCTGCCGAACGCCGGCGAGTACGACGGGATGTGCTGGATCCCGCTCATCCTGAAGCGAAGCTCCATGGCTGGTGATGAGCTGGTCGAGGAGGCCCGGCTGGCCGAGGTGGCGGCCCGGTGGGGCGTGACCGTTCCTGGCGGGAGCGTGCGCCGAGCGCTCGACGGCGGGTCCGAGGTCGTCGAGCTGATGTGGCCGGCCGTCTGGGGTGCCCGCCCGAAGAAGTCCGATCTGACAGGTGGCCTCACGGTGGTCGAGGCCAAGACCGCGGCCGCGGCCCTCGCCGAGCAGGCCGGGTGGTCGAAGGTGCCGGTCGCTGATCAGACCCGTCTCGTGGCCCTGGTCGGTGGCGAGTCCAGCGCCCTCTCTGCGTCGGCCCGGACCGCGCTGAAGGCGCTCCTCGACGACGGCGACTGGGGGACGAAGTCGGCAGATGATCAGGGTCAGGCCCTGGTCGGTCTGCTCACGTCCGACGCCGCGCGGCCGAACGTGGTCGACGAGCCGGTCGATCACCTGAAGCCGGCGAAGTTCACGCTGTCGGCCGCCGCTCTGGTCAAAGACCACGAATTCCGCGGCTCCAAGCAGGACGCCGATCTGTACACCCAGACGTTCGACGGCTCCAGCGACACCGTCAAGATCTACGCCCCACACTCGCCGAGCAGCAGCAAGGTGTTCCACACCGTGCAGCAGACCGCCGAGGCCGTCGCCCGCCTCCCCGAGGGCAGCCGCAAGGTCGTCCGCACGGTCACCTTGAACGCGGTCGACAACCCCGACGACGCGTACTGGGCGAGAGAGTACGGCGATCCGAACTTCCACTCGTACATGACGGCGGGAGCCAGCGGCGACGTCACCATCTATCCGTCGTCGGGGAGCACCCCGTCCGAGAACTACATGCGGGGCACGATGATCCACGAGACGGGTCACACCTGGGCCTACAAGACCTGGGGCAACGACGAGACCAGGGGCGGATGGGTCAAGTGGAAGGAGGCGATGGGCAAAGACAAGATCAGCGTCAGCGACTACGCGACCAACAGCATCGCCGAGGATGTCGCCGAGACGATCCAGATCTACGGCGGCAGCAAGGGGACCCCCACCTTCGACGAGTACCGCACCATGGTGCCCGCCCGGTTCGCCATCCTCGACGCCCAGCTGTGAACCCAAGCTGAAGGGAACCAATGTCCACACACCCCGGCTCCATCGTGTTCGAAGACGCCAACAGCGGCACCGCCAACACCCGCTCTGCCGACGCCGTGCCCGACAGCATCGCCTGGGCCATGGTAGATGGCGAGCGGTGCCCGGTGGTCCGCGTCGTCGCCACCACGCAGGGTCGCAAACGCACGCTGCGCTCCTATGGCTCCGACGGCGCGCTGCTCTCATCGACGGTCCAGGTGCGGCGATAGTCGCGCTCGCGCTGCTGCTCGCATGCGCGGGGAGCCCCGCAGTACCTGAGTCTCCTGCAGTACCAGAGCCCCCCGCAGTGCCTGAGTCTGCTGCAGAATCGAGACCAGCTCAGGGGGCACCAGCTCACGGGACGAGCGAGGCAGCCTCCCACCCGGGGACGATCCAGTTCGTCGATCTCGACAGGGGCACCGAGGATGATCGTTCTGCCGATTCGGTCCCCGAGACGATCGCCTGGGCCGAGGTGAGCGGCGTCCGGGTTCCGGTCGTTCGGATCGAGAGCCGCGCTCGTGGCGCCGGGCGGGAGATCATGCGGTATGGCGCCGACGGCGTTCTCATCGACGTCACGACCAGTCGCCCGCCTCCCCGGGCGGAGTGAAGGTTGGAGTCTTCCCGACGGCTATCGACCGTGCATTCGACCCGATGTCAGTCCTCGTGTCGCCTCATCACGCCGCGCACCCACTCCAGGGCTGTGACTGCAGGCGTCGCCACCATGCGGGCGTCTGCTGAGAAGCGATCCTGGGGATTGACAGCGCTCGCCAGGGTGAAGTTCACGGCCACCAGCCGGCCGTCGGTGTCGAAGACCGGCGCGCCGGACGCTCCGTTGACGGAGTCGTAGGTGAACAGCGCCGGTCGGTAGGAGATGGGGCCCGTCCAGCTCTGCTGACCGTCGAGCGTGATCTCGGCGACGGGACAAGCGGCGGCGAGCGCCCAGTGTTCCTGCATGCCGTCGACGTTGCAGAGCGGTGCGCCGGTTGTGTTGGCGTCGGCCAGGCGACCGAAGCTCGCCACGAGGGTGCCGCTGGGTCGGACCGAGTCGGGCGCCAGGCTGCCTCGGCCCTCCAGGCGCGGGTATGACAACACGAAGACCTGTCCGCCGATCGCCGGCAGGGGGGCCGACTCGAACGGGGACAGCCCGCCGTCGTCGATGAGCGCGACCGCGAGATCCAGGGGCTCGCGCCCCACGGCGACGTCGTCCACGGCGACCCAGTGGTGGTCGAAGTCCTTCTTGCCGCTGTAGATCGAGCCGAGCGTCAGCCGGAGCGGGCCCTCGCGGCCGGCCGCCAGCACCGCCGAGCCCGCCGCGCGCTCGCCTGTGAGCCCGTTCACACAATGAGCCGCCGTCAAGAAGCGACCCTCTCCCATCAGGAGCCCCGAGCAGTTGCCGAAGTGGTGGTAGCTGCAGGCGTCACCCTCGCAGGTGCGGGCCTCCAGACCCGCGCAGCGGTCTTCGTTCCACGCGCGCACAGTCGGGTCGGTGCAGGTGCGGGTATGTCGCAGCGCCAGGGTTGATTCGGGAGCCTGACGCGTGCCGGGGCGCATTCGGGATTTGGGGGCAGTCTGAGCGTCGAGACGCAGTGGTGTGAC
>CAYXGP010000493.1:0-3031 GCA_964464515.1 uncultured Enterobacterales bacterium | reverse complement strand
GGTCCCCGGGAGCGCGCCGCGCTCAGGCAGTCCAGGATGGTGGTCGTCGCTGGCGCCAGGCGATCGAACAGCCCCAGGTCGCTGGCCGCCAGCGCCTCCACCTCCTGAGAATGCCACCACTGCCGCCAGCGCCAGCCACCGAGCTCGCCGCCGCCGACCAGGACGTCCCACAGGTTCAGCGCCGCCGGCCACGTCAGCGCCACGGCCAGCGCCAGGTAGAGGGCCAGCGCGCCGCCGATCTCGGTGAGCGCGCTGCGCAGCCGCCACCACCGTTCGTCCGTGATGAGCTCGCGGGGACCAGCCATGGGGGCATGGTATTCGGTTGATCGATGGTGCGGATGGAGGAGCCATGACGTGACGGCCGGTGGGCGCCAGTGGGATGTGCGGAATCTGGCGTTGGAGTCGGCGGTGGTCCTGTGCAGCCTGCTCGCTGGCCGGGGCCTGGGCTTCGCCCTGACCTGGCTGGTGGCCGCCCACCTGGGGGCCACCGGCCTGGGGCGTTTCACCATCGCCTGGACCGCCGTGATCCTGCTCGGGGAGGGGGCCTCCCTCGGGCTAGGTCAGGGGGCCGTGCTGTTCCTGGCCCGGCGCCATGGAGAACCCCACGCCCAGCGCGCCATCATCGCCAGGCTGCTCCGCTGGGCTCCGCTCGGCGCCGTGGTGTTCGGTGTCGGGCTCGCGACGCTCTCCGAGTTCATCGCGCACGCCATCGGCGCGCCGGAGGTGGCGGACGACCTGCGACTCGTCGCCCCCGCCGTGGCGGGCTGGGGGATTCTCTGGGTCCTGATCGGGGCACTCCAGGGACTCGGGGCGGTCATCGCGTATGGCCTGGTTCTGCAGGTGCTGGTCCCGGCGACCCTGCTGGGAGCGGGGCTGGCTGCACTGTTGGGGACGAGCGGATTGAGAGGGGTGCTCGGCGCGCTGGACCTGGCGGTCCTGGTGGGGCTGGCGGCGGCTGGCCTGACGCTCTGGCGTCGGGCGCCCGTCGCGGGAGGCTCATCGGCGCCGACGCGAGGGGCAGCGGGTCTCCTGCGGTTCTCGATTCCAGAGGGAGGGACCCTGGTCCTGGTGCGGCTCGCCTGGCTGCTGGACATTCCAATGCTGGCGCTCCTCGGCGCGGTGTCCGACGTCGGGGTGTTCCGGGTGCTCCTCTCCCTGGCCATGCCGTTGATGATCCTCCCAAACGCGCTGATGGCAGTCTTCAAGCCACAGGCCGCGGCGATGCTCCGTGAAGGGGAGCGCCAGCGTCTCCGCAGCGTGCTCGAACGGGCGACCCACTGGGTGGCATGCGGCGTCACGGCGATCGCGTTGGGACTGTTCCTCCTGCGGGACGTGGTCCTGGCCCTGTTCGGGCCGGACTTCGCGGGGGCCGGCCTGCCGCTGGCTGTCATGTTGGTGGGATTGCTCATTCAGCAGATCAGCCACCTGGCAGATGCGCTGATCCCAATGTCGGGACGCGCCGGCCTCAACCTGGGCAACACCGTCGCCTTCGTCCTGCTCCACCTCGTCCTGGATGTCGCGCTGATCCCCACCCACGGCGTACTCGGCGCGGCGATCGCGACTGCGGTGAGCTGCGCCGTGCTCGGCTGCTGGCGGCTGTTCCTGGTGAAGCGGCTCTTTGGCGTCTTCCCCATCTCCCGGCACAGCGGCGCCATCCTGTTGCTAGGCGTCGGCCTCGCGCTGTTGGGGCAGCGCGCGCCCCATGCCCTCGGCCCGTTCGGCGAGGCGTTTCTGATGTTGCTCCTGTTCGGGGCGATCGCCTGGCGCATCACGGATAGATCTACAATCGACGCCTCGTGACGAGCCTCGCCAGCTGGCCCGGCGTGAAGTTGTTCATATGCATGCAGCAACTATGGCACACCGGATACAAGCCCTCTGACAGCTTGGAATCCAGCTCCTTGAATCGAGCACCATTGCGAATCCCCGCGATCGTATCATCCCGAATTGAACCAAGAGAATAATCGAGGTGTGCGCACGGAGTCATCTCGCCATACGGATTCAACACCGCGACGCTTCGAAGCGTGTAACATCGGCTCAACGGGAACAGTCCGGTTCGGTAGTGTTGGTCATCGAGTCCGTCCAGGACCCGCGTGCTGACCTTGAGCCGGCGCCTGCGCTGCCGGATGCGGCGGAGCTGGTCTCGAAGAATCTCTATCTCTTCATCATCGAGGAGGAGCGACGCGCCCCGGGCCATGAAGCGCGAGTCAGCGATACACGCACCGTTCAGTCGGGTCTCCTCCACCGCGGCCGGGGAGGTCTCCGACAGGTACTGACAGCTCATCTCATCCGCTCCGAGCGACTCGACGAGATCCGCGATCTCACTGAGTTGCCTCACATTCAACGAGCAGACGGTCGTGTGTATCTTCACCCACGGCAGCGAGCTACCCGCGCGCTCCCTGGCGGCCTGTACCGCGTCGATACCTTTCTTCATCTTTTTGATCAGGCTAGTGCCGCGACGGATCTCATCCTGCAGATCGTCTCCCCCATCGAGGGAGATGGTCAGGACCCTCAGGTTGTGCCGCACGAGCCGCGCGGCGCGCTCGGGTGTGAGCATCGTGCCGTTGGTCGTGATCGAAGCCTGCGCTCCTCTCGAGTCGACATGGGAGATGATCTCGCAGAGGTCTCTCCGCACGAAAGGCTCCCCGCCGATGACGCTGAAGTCCTCGACCCCGAGGGAGATCAGCTGATCGATCACACCCCTCCAGTCAGCGGTGCTCAGCTCCCGCTCCTGAACCTCCGCGCTCGTCATCCCGAGCACACAGAACTGGCAGTCGAGGTTGCAGCGGTACGTGATCTCCAGGACCGCTCGACCAGGCTGGTTCCGTAGCTGGTCAAGTTCTCTCTGGCAGACCAACTTGAGCTTTCCGATCATCTACCACTCAAGTGAATCGGACATCGACTACCTCGGACCCATCTCAGCGCTCTGGAGAGGCCGCCCTATGAAATATCTCAGCGGCTCGGTGAGGTCGAACGCTTGACGAGGATAGTCGCCATAAACCACCTTCCCATGGTATCTGGCTCCCCTCCGCGA
>CAYXGP010000492.1:0-3075 GCA_964464515.1 uncultured Enterobacterales bacterium | reverse complement strand
ACCGCGAAGCCAGCAGACGCTGCGCGTCTCGCCGGCTGCGCTAACAGCTGGCCCCGACGGTGGGGCTTGCTGCACCTTGCTTGGAGGCGGGGGCAACCTCGGCAACGGGCCTGAGCTGACCGGTTCGCCGACTTCAGCGCGCGGGTCGAGGCTGTCGAGCTAAAGTCGGCGTTGGCGCTACACTAACGGCGAGCCCTGCTGGCGGTCCGAGGCTGGGCGCTTCTTGGCGGTACTCCCACAGAGGCTCGGCGGTCCCAGGTGGCACTCCCAACCGGGTGGGCGGCCCCAGGAGGTACTCCAAGTGAGGCTGGGCGGTCCCTGGCGGTTCTCCCATCGCGCGCCACCCCGAACCGGCGGCACCCGTTCGTCTTCTCGGGTTTGTTTCTCAATGTGCTCATCGAGAGTGTCTGGCGTAGTAACGTTCGCTTCAACCCGGCGGGAGCGAGGCTGGAGGAGAGGCGGGTGATGCTGGAGGTGAGCAAAGGCTGGTGGCCGCGGGTGAGCTTCAGGCGTTAGATTTTCGGGAGGAGAGCTGGTGGGCGACTAACCACGCGGGATCCGGACCGCCGCCCTTCGTTTCTTCATCCCGGTTGGAACCGGACTGCGGCAGGTCCTCGGTGTCGAGGGCTCCAGCTTGCTGGGGAGTGGGCTTGTCAATACTGGAGCGGATGAGCAACTTGATCATTGTCACGGGGGCATCTGGTTCAGGCAAGACAGCCTGCGTGGAGCACCTTGCCTTACGGCGCCCTGATTGGCGTCTGCTTCACTTCGACAGCATCGGGGTCCCGTCCCATTCTGAAATGGAGGCGGGTTGGGGGTCGCCAGCGGCATGGCAGCGGGACGCGACCCTCCGATGGGTCGCGAGAATCGCCAGTGACTTCCCTCTTGGCCTCCCCACTGTGCTCGAAGGCCAGACACGCATTGAGTTCCTCAGCGAGGCGCTGAGCAGACATCAACTCGCTGCTCAGATTGTCTTGCTCGACTGCGATGATCAGACTCGCGTCGACAGGCTGTCTCGGCTGAGGGGGCAGCCAGAGTTGGCCACCAAAGAGATGTCATCATGGGCTCAGTTTCTTCGAATGGAGGCCCGGGCTTGTTCGGTCCGCGTGCTTGACACCAGTCTGCTGTCAATTCACGAAGTCGCTGATACTATCATTGAACTCGCGCTGGAACGACCTGTTTGACGTGCTCCGCGAGACTCGGCAGAGCTGAAGTGGGGCCATCCGTCAATCTACTATCGGGTCGTCAGGCTCGTTCACGGTGCGAGGACCGGCCTATCGGGCCAGGCAGCCTGAAAAAGCTCTCGACCGAGGTACATCACACGGACAGCATCCTCGACCTGCTCTGGGCTGTACTCCGGGTGCCTCGCGCGGATACCGCTACTGGCGATCTCCCGACCTTGGTCAGCCATCTGAAGGCCCAGCTGCAGTCGTCGAATTCCGCCCATGCGCCGATAGATCGCGATTTGGACCTGATCGGCCTCAGTCGTGGTGTCATGGGGCGGTCCGCTCATGCCCTGATCCAACTGCGGTCTTGAGTCCTCTGCTGGGCCGGCTGCTCGCGGCTGAGAACGAGCGGGGTGCTACCGCCAGTTGGGCCACTCACTCGGCTATGTGCGCCCATTCTTCGAGGTGCTCGACATCTCACGGGCAAGTACGCCATCAGTCGTCCCCCCGCATTCGGGCTCTGCGGCGGTCCAATGATTGCCTCGCGTGGACCACAGCCAAGATGTGCAATTCATCCGGCAGAACGCGGTAGACAATCCGCCAGGGACGCAGCACACGTTCGCGGACATGCTCTGAGCCGAATTCCTCGACGATTTTACCCACCAACGGGTGACTCACAAGCTCCGCGGTCGACGCTCGAATCCGTTCAGCGACACGACGCGCTGTGTCTGGACGGTCCTTCGCGATCTCTCGGATGATCTTCCGCAGGTCAGCCCGCGCTCCGCGAGTCCATCGAACCCTCACGATTCGCCTCCGCTTCGGCTATCTGCTCCTCAATCTCGGACCACACGTCGTCATCATCGATCAGTTCGCCAGCTTCGGACTCCGACAGCCCCCTCAACACCTTCTGGACCAGCTCTCTCTGCTCCGCAAGCTCATCCAGGTCGTCGGGGTGTACCAGAACCGCTGCCGCGCGACCTCGTTGCGTGATCACCACAGGATGCCTGGTTTCCTCCACCTTCTTCAGCACCGACGCCAGATTCGCTCGCAGCTCATTGACGGGCACCAAGTCTCTACCCAGCAACACTCGGTTCACTACTGCCTCCCGTACTGTACCGAATATCGTACGTCACTGCAGTCGTAGGGGCAACCACTCCGAGAACCCGCTCGTCGTCGAGTGGCGCCCAGCGGTGAGGCGTCCGCATCGCCGACTCACCCCATCACCCGGCGTGATGCTCCCTCCGGCCGGCTCCGCGAATCCATCGGATCGCTCCGGGCTCTGCCCTCCTCGTCCCGACAGATGCGCTCCACCGGCCTCCGGTGCGTCGAGGCAGCCGACAGCGGAGTACGCCAGCCCGCGCGAGAGCGCATCCCGCCATCAATCCTCGACCGTCGCACCATCGCCATCCCGCGCACACCGCGAAGCCAGCAGACACTTCGTGTCTCGCCGGCTGCGCTGAGAGCCGCTTCCGACGCAGGATAGTGCTGCATCTGAAACGCTCGCATTTCGTGCTGGCGAGTTACAGGTCACAGTCATGGCCGAGCAACCCCTTCTGGCAGAGGCAGCAGGTGCGCCCAGACTGCAACGCTCTACAGCCTGGTCGCATGGGCGGATTGCTGAGTGCTCATGACGCCGAGGGTGACAGGGCTCAATGCCGGTGGCCGAAATCTAACGCGCGCTACCACCCGACGGCCTCATCCTCTGTGGAGGGGCGGGTAATGCCGGTGGCAGTCGAGAAGCTGGTGGTCCGCAGGTGAAGCGCCGTGGCGTTACTACGACTTGCAGATTCCGTCGTCTGGGCCGAAATGCAATACCGGCGAAACAGAGCCGGTGGCAGGTCTCTCATCAGGTTGTTCTTCTGGGTGGCAGCACCGTTCGTCTCCGCCTGCGTTCTGCCGTGCGCATAGG
>CAYXGP010000491.1:0-3086 GCA_964464515.1 uncultured Enterobacterales bacterium | reverse complement strand
GGCGGGGCCGCTCACCGTTGATGAATCCAGAATGTCCGCCAGCGAGCTTAACGCCCCGGCGCTTCACCTGCGGAGCGCGGCTTCTCGACTGCCACCAGTCGTCACCCGCCCTGCCTCAAGCGATGGTGCCGTCGGGTGGTAGCGCGCGTTAAATGCCCGCCACCAGCGCTGACCTTTCCTGCCTCGGCGCCGCCGTTCATGCGCAGTGGCGCTTTGCGTGGGCCTGGGCTGTTGAGCGGCAGACGCGCCCCTCCACCAATGCAACGGGAGAACGAAAGCTCCATGTGCAGCATACCCGACCGTCGGGAGCGGCAGTAAGCGCAGCCGGCGAGACGCAACGCGTCTGCTGGCTTCGCGCTTCCCGGGGGAACCAGGGCGTGGTCGTCGTGATCGAAACTCCCGTTGTGCAGACCTTGACACTGGCCCCGACTCAAAGCGCAGCCGGCGAGACGCGGAGCGTCTGCTGGCTTCGCGATGTTCGGGAAATGCACGGCGAGGGGGCCGCCCCAACCAAGCGCCAACAGCGGCGTAGCGTCTCGACATCCTTGTGGGAGGGCGAACCAACCAGTTGGTGGAAAGTCTCTCACGTCGGACCCGAATCCGCCTGGCCCGCTTGAAGCCCTCCGGCGATCCACCCGCTCCAGTATGAGACCCGCTGAACCAGACGCAGTCCACAGTAGAGGACTCGGCGGCGGCGGGGAACATCAAACTGGTCGTAGGTTTCCCAGGCACCCTTTATGTCCCTCGCCAGCGACAACGGGGTCGGCGGCATGGGGGCAAGCTCATCGATCCATGACAACGCGACACCCTCTGCCATAGCGGAAGAACGTACGGGCGAAAGCCCGTAGCCCCTCCCTATAGTGATGACGAACAACAGCTTGTTCGCAGTAGCCGAGCCGATAGCCTGCGTCCGTGACCTTGCTGGAGAGCCCAGGATCTTCCCCACCGGGCCAAGCAACTCGCTCGTCGAACCCGCCGACCTCAACCAGCACACCCCGCCGGTACAGGCAGTTCGCGGTCACCAAGTAGGAGCATGAGTTCGGCGGCTCCAGAATGCGGTGGAAAGTCATGTAGTCGGCAACCAGCCCAGTGTGGGCTGGAAGAACCCGACCGCCGATGCCGGCGTAGCCGGGTGGGGCAGCGGCGAGCGTCTCGGCTAAAGCTTCGAGCCAGCCTGGGTCTGGCTCACAGTCGTCGTCGGTGAAGGCAACGAAGTCGGCCTCGGCGGCTCTGATGCCCCTGTTGCGAGCGGCTGCAGGCCCCGTATTCTCCTGCCGAAGCGCAAGAATCGGGAGGTTACCGCAGGTCACCCAAGCGTTCAGGAGAACCTGCGTGCCATCGGTTGAGCCGTCGTCCACCACGATCACTTGGTCGGGTGTCCACGTCTGCTGTGCGAGCGCACGGAGGCAGCGCTCTAGGAGCCCCGCTCGATTGTATGTGGCGATCACCACGGCTGTCGAAGTCGAGTACATTTGCTGTAGCGCCTGTGGTTCAGTCGGCGGCAGCAATCAGGGCGGCGAGCACTCCCCCGATGGCCGCTCCCACAGCAGTCGAGGACCCGGACCGACCTACGGCAGCACCAACGGCGGCTCCCAGGGCCACGCCGCCCCCGATGAACACCCCCGGTGCATCTTGGCGTAGGTGCTCGATGGGGTTCACGTCGGGATGAACCTCGTCGATGTGGGCCTCGTAGTGGTTCCGAAAGACCTTGACGTGCAGCCCTCGGCCTCCGGAGAGGAGTCTCCGGTAGTCTGCCAGCTGGCCCTCAGGCAGGCCAATGCTCTGCTTCATCCCAGCCCGTCGGGGATGGACCAGCAAGCCCTTGCGGAGACAGAGGATTGTCCCAGCAGGCTGGTGCCACAGGCTAGTGGCCACGTCCCGCCAAGAGTACAAAGAGATGGTCATGCTTAGCTCCCGCGAAACTCGGAGAGAAGAAGGTCGGCGAAGCTGGTCCCTCGGCGCAGATCGAGGGACTCGCTGACTATACGGCGGGCCTTGGCTTTCGCCCGGCGGGTGCGCTGGTAGACAGCGTCCCGAGTCAGCCCACCGAGCAAGCCCGGGTGAAGCTGTTGGAGATCCTCGACAGCAAGAACCTCCACCCCCAACCCACCCTCGTTGAACAGCAAGACCGCGTCTGCTGGCGGGAGCTTGGCGAGAACCGCCAGGATCTCCCGCCGGGTCTCAATGCCCTTGCGAACGGCGGTGGTCGCCCAGGCAAGCTCCCGGTTGATGTCCTCGACGTGAGCACCAAGCTGCTCGAACGCCTTGGCGACGAGGACAGGTAACGGGTCATCAAGGTCGAGTAGATCGTCGGCGTAGTCGTCGAGGGCAGTGGCACGGAGGACTTCGAGATCCGCGATGTCCTCCACGGTCTGGTGCTGGCCCCCAACAACATCAAGCTCCGTGCTGGCCGCCATAATCAGCAGACGCTGATTGATGACCAGCGCCTCGAACAAGGCAAACCTTGCCAAGGCAGCCGACGCTGGGTTTTTGGGCCGCAGCGCGTGATGAACCAGCGCTAGGCGAACCTCAGGTGCGTCGGGGGCCGGTCCCATCTGGACGATCTTCCGGGCCCAAGGAAGAAGCTCAGCCGGGATGTCCATCACTAGGAGATCTCGGAGAAAGCCGTGCAATCTCGCTGTGTGTGGGCACATCGTCAAGTCGAAGACCGCCTCCGACAGGGGCATGTCAGCGGCCTCTGCGGCAAGAAGTTCAACCGCGACGAGGGCGAGGCCACGTTGGAGTTCGGCGAGCCCTTCTCGCAGCACCTCAGGGCCTCCGATCTGGTCAGCAAGCCCGGAGGCGCCCAAGATCGCTTGGAGGTGCTGGGCCAAGCCTAGTGAAGTCAGGTAGTCCATGTCAGAAAGGTAGCTTGCGAGCGATTCCGATCTGACACCGAGGGTGAGATTTCGTCATGGCCACGGTTCCCGGCGCCGCGAACCAGAGGATACTCCCTCATCAGTGCTGCGGATGTGACCTCGAACGCCCCTCCCTGTGGTCGGCGCTGGTAGCACGCAACCGACGCGAACGGTGGGCCTTGACCATCGTTCCGCCCATGATGGTCACGAAGCCCGCCTCATCGCGGC
>CAYXGP010000490.1:0-3149 GCA_964464515.1 uncultured Enterobacterales bacterium | reverse complement strand
TCGTTGTGTTCGTTGTGTTCGTTGTGTTCGTTGTGTTCGTTGTGTTCGTTGTGTTCGTTGTGTTCGTTGTGTTGCCGTCTGCCGAAGCCCGCCGACTGGCGCTGATCCGCGATAAGCTCGACCACGGAGGCTGCCATGCCGTGGCTCTTGCTGCTCACCGCCTGCGAGGCGCTGGACGGGGGTGTTCCCGGGCCCCCGAACGTGCGACGCTCTCGAACCCTGTCCTCGAACCCTGTCTCTTGATCAGGGGCAGATACGACCTCGAGCCGAGCCGCGCAGGCGACGCAAGCAAGTGGACTCGCATGCCGATCATTGGATATCTCTTTTCCTGGAGCGGCCTTACGCCGATGATCCGGCCATCCTGGCCTGGGAGGACGGAAACGAGCTGGACGCCCCGACCGTGATCCCCAGCCCCGTGACCCCCGTCAGGTCGGCGTCGAGGCGACAAGTGTACGTTGCCTGTTATGCCCGGCGGGGCCCCCCGAAGGGCGCGACAGCAACCGGACCTGTAGACACGCCCCGCAGGAGCGGCCGCGGGGAGACGGAGACACCATGAAGTACGCCCGCGATCTCCTCAACACCGCGCCCCTCGTCGTGGCGCCGGAGCTCCTGGTCCCCGACCTCGCTCGGCTGCTCCTCGACCACCGCGCCGACGGCGCCTGCGTCGTCGATCAGGGCCGCCTGGTAGGCGTCGTCACCTCGATGGACCTCATCTACCAGGAGAAGCGGGTCCACCTGCCCAGCTTCGTGACCATCATGGAGCTGGTCGTCCCCCTGGGGGTGCGCCGGGCCGAGCACGAGCTGGAGAAGATCAGCGGTCGCACGGTGCGCGACATCATGTCCGCACAGCCGCGCACCGTCACCCGCGACGCCCCCATCGCCGTGGTCGCCAGCCTCATGGTCGATCGACACATCACCATCGTTCCGGTGGTCGACGGCGATCGTCTGGTCGGTGTGATCACCAAGCCTGCGGTGCTGGCTGCTGCGTTTGGCCGGTCCCCTGATGGCGCTGGGTTGGGTTGAGCCGGTGAAAGCGGCCAATGTAGCGCGCGGTGGAATCTGGGCGGCGTTGCTCTCCTGCGGTCCGCCGCATACCGACACCACATCCCCGCCGACCGAAGATACGCTAACGCAATCCACGACTGTGTCGCAGACCAGCACCGCCACAGAGACGAGCGACCCGGCCCCCGACAGCGGGACCAACAGCGGGACCAACAGCGGGACCAACAGCGGGACCGGGACTGAGCCATCGGCGACCGACACGCGGGATCCGGCCTGCGACATCGTGGACCCCTACCCGTCGGTGATCGAGGACAGCAGCGGCCTCTCCGAGCGCTACGGCACCCTGCGCTTTCGGACCCGCGATGGGCAGACGCTGACTGCGCACACCTTCCGCAGCAGCGAGTTCGATCCCGCGACCGGCCCCCTCCTGTTCGTCATGCACGGCAGCGGTCGCACCGCGGAGTCCTACCTGGGCGCGATGGTCTACGTCGCCGAGCAGGCAGGTGCGCTGGCGATCGCGCCGGAGTTTCCGGACCACCTCTATCCGGGGTCGGAGAGCTACACCCTGGGCGTCGGAACAGACGGGACACCGCAGGGCGGCGCGTACGACCCCGCAGAGTGGCGCGCACCTGAGGACTATCTGTACTCCGAGATCGAGCACCTGTTCGAGGCGCTGGTCGAGGCGCTGGGCAGCGAGGTCTGTCGTTACCATATGTTTGGTCACAGCGCGGGCTCGCAGTTTGTCCATCGCTTGATTACATTGCGTCCTGACGCGCGCGTGGAGCGGGCTGTCGCGGCCAACGCGGGTTGGTACACCCTGCCGACCACCGGCAGCGACGAGAATCACTACTTTCCGTACGGCTTGCAGGGCTCACCCGTCACCGACGAAGACATGGCCCCTGCCTTTCGGCGACAACTCATCGTGCTGCTGGGCGAGCAGGACATCGCCACGTCCGAGCAGGACCCAGACCTGCGCGGCACCGCAGAGGCCGAGTACCAGGGGCCCACGCGCCTCGATCGCGGCCGGTTCTACCACGCCGAGGCCGTCTCTGCGGCCGGGCCGGATCTCGCCTGGACGCTGGAGACGGTGCCCGCCGCCGGCCACGACAAGGACCACGTGGCCGCCTGGGCCGGCTGGCTGCTGTTTCGGGACGAGGACGAGGGTGCGCAGGATGCTTGCGCGTCGTCGTCTGCTGCCGAGGCCGAGGGGCTGGTGCTGAACGAGATCCACGCCGATCCGGACAGCGACCTGGACGGCGACGCCAATCGTGACGGCGTGCGCGACGCCACCGCCGATGAGTTCCTGGAGCTGGTGCACACTGGAGACACCGACCTGTGCTTGACGGGCTGGACGCTCTCCGACGGCGAGGACAGCGGCGTTGCGACGTTCCCGCCCGGGGTGCTCCTGCCCGCAGGAGAGGCCCTGGTGGTGTTCGGCGGGGGAGCGCCGCTGGGAGACTTCGGCGACGCCCGCGTGGCGTGGGGAGGCGCGCTCAGCCTGAGCAACGCCGGGGACGTGATCACGCTCCGAGATCCCGCGGGCAGCGCCACACTGTCGGTCTCCTGGGGCGACTGCGCGGACGGGAGCTGCGCCGAGGATCACATCGATCAGAGCCTCGACATCGAGCAGTCGATGACCCGTTCGCCGGAGCTCACCGGAGCGTGGACGGCCCACCTCGACGTCAGCGGGGCGCGCTGGTCGCCGGGGACGCGTACAGACGGGTCCGATCTCTGAACCACCCAACGCGGGGGCTGAACGTCAACGTCGATCGTCGATCATCCACGCGCTGGTCGCGCGCCCGAGCAGCGAGAGGCCATGCACCAGCCGCCCCGGTCCAGCCGACAGCCCGATCCGACCGGGGATGGGGTGGTCGTCCAACAGGCCGCGGAGCTGGGCGGCGAAGACACCGCCGGTCGCGGGTCGGGCGGCCGCCTCGAGAGATAGCGCGCGCCCCAGCCAGGACTGCCAGCGCTCTCGTCCACCCGGGCCGAACTTCGTGAGTGCAGGATCGATGAAGACCTGGGACCTGGTGAGCAGCCGACATCGGCGTCGACTCGTGCCCCCCGTCGGGATGACGAAGCTCTGTTCGGGTCCGTCAGGAGGTCCGGCCGGCTACGATGCGACAGATCGAACGATCTCGTCAGCA
>CAYXGP010000489.1:0-3164 GCA_964464515.1 uncultured Enterobacterales bacterium | reverse complement strand
TTGACGACCGCTTCAGAGGCGTTCGGCCACCTCCAGGGCTTCCACATCCGAAGGGGAAACCGGTCCTCGGCCTCGGCCAGGATGATCAACATCTCCGGCTCCCCGGCCGCCACGGTCTCCCGCAGCGTCCACTCAGAGGCGCGCAGACCTGCCCGAACCAGCTGACGCGCTGTGGCCGCATCCCCCGAGGCCACAGCGCCCAGGTACAGCTCGTGAATGACGACAGGTGATCCCGCTAGCCCCGCCTGCAGCAGCGCCTCGATGACCTCGCCCTCTGCGCGCTTCAACGCCTCATCCATCGCCCGCTGCCCATACAGCGGCTCCCGCGCATCACGGGGCGGGAGGACCGCCACCACGTCACGCACCTGACCTGGCGTGCCGAAGCCCGCTGCCGGTTCGAGGAGCAGCGCATCGATCGGGGCGCCGCGATCGATGAAGAACCGCCAGCGCTCCTCATCGCCGTCGATCAGCGCTTCGAGTAGGGCGCTCCAGGGGTCCGCCCCCCTCGCCAGGAGCGCGTTGGCCTCTGCCCCCTCCGCGCGTCTCAGCAGAGTGCCCAGGGCCTCCGCGCGCTCTCCGGGATCGGTGTGCGACTCGACGAGCGCGATGAGGCGTGGCTCACCAGCGTGCTGCGCCTGCAGAAAGGGGGACTTCACCTGATGCGGCGTGCTGGGCGGCAGCGGATCCGCACCGGCCTCGAGCAGCGTACCCACCATCTTCAGGTCTCCAGCCTCGATCGCGTGGTTCAGGGGCCGTCGGCCTCGCCTGTCGGGCAGGTCGGGGTCCGCCCCTGCAGTCAGCAGCGCCACCAGATGCGCGGTGTCCCCGCTGGCAGCGACCTCGGCCGCAGCAGCGCCGCGCAGCTCCGCCCCCGCCTCCGTGAGCGCCGCGATCATCGCATGTCGCTTCCGCACCCAGGCGAGATCGAGCGGCGTGAGGCCGTTCTCCAGGCGAGGATCGGGGGAGAGGCCCGCTTCGAGCAGCAGCAGAACGATACGGGGATCTCCCGAGCGCACGGCCCGATGCAGCGTCCCTGGACCAAGCGCCGCGTCGACCGGTCGGGCACCCGCCTTGAGGAGCAGCTCGAGCGCCGCTGTCGCTCCCTCGTCTACGGCGAAGACCACCACGGGCAGGTCTGCCGCCCGGCCGTTCGGGTCTGCGCCCCGGTCGAGGGCGCGACGCATCGCCACGCCATCTCCGGCACGAATGGCGCGGGACAGGTGGGTGTGACCCGCCCGATCCCGGCCCTCCGGATCCAGCCCGTGCGCCAGCAGCAGCGCCCACAGATCATCGCGCTGCGTCAGCTCTGTGAGCAGGCCCCCCCGGCCGGTGAGGAAGTGCGGGGGGACGCGGTAGTTCATGTCCTCGACGAGCCGACGCGTCCATGCAGACTCACCGGATCGCAGGTCGTGTACGACCGCGACCTCGACGGGGTGCAGGGTCGGGCTCTCCAGCACGGGCCGAGCGCCCCGCTCCTTCAGCGCTGCAAAGACCTCGGTCAGTCCCTCCTCGAGAGCGATGTCGATCGGCGACCGCGGCGACACGCGCTCGACGCGCTGCAGCCCCGCCAGGCCTTCGAGCGCCACCACCAGCATGAAGGCCGGAGGGAAGATGAGCAGGTGCCCCACGGCTGGATCGAGGCTCGCCCCCCTCGGGACCCGGTAGGTCCGCTGACAGAGCGTCGTGACGTCCGCCCCGGCCCGGATCTCTTCCAGCGCCAGGGCCGCATCGGGCGGGCGGGCCACGAGCGCCCGGCACAGCTCCGTGGGCTGCTCTGCATGTACCGGTCCGGCGAGTGTCCCGCTGAGTATGAAGGCGAGCAAGCGTCTGCCGCCTGTCCGGGTGGTTGTTCGCTGTCTCGTGGTGGCGCCCATGCTGGATCGCATCTACCCCCTCTCCACCCTACCCCGTGTGCATCAGCGATCCGCTTCGAGAAGTTCAGGGTCTCGCTGGCACCCGGTTATCTGTTCGACGCTTCAGCTCCTCACCCCACGATGCTGGATCATGATGATGCTTGTATTGCTGGCCCGCACCGCGATGGCGTGTTCCTGCGCACCGATCACCGCCCAGAACGCCATCGGCACGGGCGATGCGGTGTTCATCGGCGTGCCGCGAGAGCGCCGGGAATTGGAAGGCGATCCCACTTCGATCGTGTGGGACTTCACTGTCACCGAGACCATCAAGGGAGAGATCCGTGACACCGTGGAGATACACACAGGCCGGGGCGGGGGTGACTGCGGTGTGCAGTTCTTCCTCGATGCGCCCGTGGGGGTCGTGGCCTGGACCTGGGGTTCTTCGGACCGACTGAACACCAGCATCTGCGGAGGACGCTGGGCAGCACAAGAGCTCAGGGACGCCCCGCGCACGCTACCGGCTCCCGATGGTGAGGGCCCCGTGGCGGCCTTGATGGGCGCACGCTGGGGGGCAGCGACCATGGCCGCCCTCGACGAACACGGCCGCGTGCTGGCGTACGGCTTTGCTGACGAGTCGCCTGAAGACATCGACGTCTGTCCGGGGGGCCGCCGAGCGATCGCACGACTCAACACCTCGATCGAGATGTGGGACATCGCCTCGATGACACGTCTGACCGAGCGCAAGATCCCGCGGGATCCGGAGCGGCGCTGGGGCGACCCGCAGATGCAGTGTCTGGACGATCAGGGGACCGCCTTGTTGCTCCGGAGCAACAAGGCCTACGGCCGCAGGTTCCCCGGTGCAGTCGAGGTGGTGGGGCCCGAGGCAAGCCGACTGGTGGTCGCGGACGCAGAATCAATGGCGCTGGATAGCGAACGGCAGGTGCTCTGGATGGCGGATGCCGATGGACCCGGGCTGATCTCGCGGATCGATCTGGCGAGCGAGAAGCGGCAGGGTATCGCCCAACTTCCCACCGGATCCCGCGGCGCGCGCATCGCCATCCATCCGAAAACGAGAGAGCTCGCCGTGCTCGCCGGGCCCGCCCACCCATACGGATACTCGGTCGCCGAGGTGCTCGTCCTGGTGGCCGTGGACGGGCAGACCAGGGAGATCCCCCTGGTCAATTCTCAGAGATTCAGCGAAATTCGCTGGTTGGACTCGGATCACCTCGTTGTCATCGCCTACACCGAGCCCGTCTTCAGAGGGTAGTCGAAGGGTAATAGACTTACTGAATGTCTCGCCCCATCATACTT
>CAYXGP010000488.1:0-3175 GCA_964464515.1 uncultured Enterobacterales bacterium | reverse complement strand
GGAGGGCGTCATCCGGCAAGGGGACGGACACGGTCAGCCGGTTTCTTCCGATCATGCCGGTTGGGCACACACCTCAATTATCTAGAGGCCGACAGTCAACCCTCAGGGGCGGCAGAGCGAGCGAGGCGAAGGCCAAGGAAGACCCTGCGGCGGCCGGGCCCGTTCCCGTCGCGATAGGCGACACGGGCGTTGCGAGGCGCGTTGAACCAGGAGCCGCCGCGGATCACACGAAACTCGCCGCGGGGAGCGCCGACTGGGTCTGTGTTTTCGCCGGGTTCATAGCTGCCATACCAGTCCCAACACCACTCATACACGTTGCCGCTCATGTCGTGAATCTGCCACCTGTTGGCCGCTTTCTGACCAACCGGGTGCGTCTCATCGCTGCTGTTGCCGGAGTACCAGCCCACAGCGTCCAAGTCGTCGCTGCCAGCGAACTTGAAGCCCTGACCGGCCCGAGCAGCGTACTCCCACTCGGCCTCCGTCGGAAGACGATAGCCGCTGGCGTCCTGGTTCCACTCCCAGGTGACCTCGGGAGCCCGACGACCGATGCCGAGGAAGCCACTGGACCCGGCCCGGGTGACGATCTCTCGATAGGCCGGCGTCAGCCCCTCCTTCTCCGACAGTGCGTTGCAGAACCGCACCGCGTCCGGCCAGGTGACTGTCTCCACCGGTCGCTGTGCGCCCTTGAAGTGGCTGGGATTGTCCCCCATCACCGCCTCCCACAGCGCCTGGGTCACGGGAGTTCGCCCCAATAGCAGCGGTCGCGTCAGCCGCACGCGATGCCGTGGACGCTCATCGGCGTAGGCATCCGGATCATCCTCGCTGGAGCCCATCTGGAAGCTCCCGGCAGGAATTCGGACCAGCTCGAACGCCACGCCGGCCACTTCTCGCCGTACCACGGATTCTGGGTGTTCCTTTGACTCCTTCGGCGCCGGGCGCAGTTGCTCTTCCAGCCAATGGCGCGCGGTCCCCACCTCGGCGACCGCGACCGCCTGCTGGTGCGTCCCTGCGTCGTCCTCCACCTGGACCGCCGCGTTGTGGTACCGAGCGATGAACCGCTGGACGGTCTGCTTGGCCTTCGGCCCGCCCAACGCACGCAAGCGCTCCAGCCTCTCCCAGGTCGCTGTCGCCTGCTGCTGGAGCTGGGTGGCGGCCTGGGACAGCGCGGACTCGCGGGCACGTCGTTGCGCGGCCAGGCGCATCTTCTCTTCCCGGCGCCGCGTCTCTGTGTCTCTGCGTGCCGCCTCCGCCGCGATGATCTCATCCACCGAGTCCAGCAGATCCGAGTCGTCCTCCAGCGCCAGCACCTTTGGCTCGGAGACCGGACGCCGAACATCCATCTTCGGAGGCGGTCGCCTCGGAGGTGGTCGCCTCGGCGGAGGCGCCTGGGGCGTCGTCGAAGCCGGCGACGTCTGCAGGCGCACCTCGGACGGCGGACGCCGCCGGGCCTTCGGCTGGACCGCGATCGGCTTCTTCTTCTCCCGCAGCAGCGCCAGCGCCGCCCTCCCGTCCGCGGGCCGCTCCCCCAGCTCCGGTGAGACCAGCATCGCGACCACGTCCGCCAGCCACGCCGGACAGTCTCGCCGTGTCGTGCGAACATCCGGCGCCCCGGCCCCGCAGTGCCAGCGCATCTGCCGCGCCAGCGAGCCGTCGGGGCAGGCCGGCCGCCCGGCCAGCATCTGCCACGCCACCAGCCCGACCGCATAGACATCGCCGGCCGGTGAGACCTTGCCGTCGAACGCCTCGGGCGCGAGGTACTGCATCGTGCCGGACAGCATCCCGCTCCGAGACGCCTGGGTCCCTTCGGCGGCGCGCGACAGCCCGAAGTCCAGGATCTTCACCCGGCCGTCGTCGCAGATGAAGACGTTGCTCGGCTTGATGTCGCGGTGGATCATCCCCTGGTCGTGGGCGTGGGCCAGCCCCTCCAGGAGCTGCGCCAGGATCTCGACCGCGCGCTCCAGCGGCAGCGGGCCGGGCTCCAGCGCGTCGAACAGGTCCTGGCCCCGAAGCAGCTCCATCACCAGGGCGATCTGGGCATCGCGCACGACCAGCTCTCTGAAGCGGACGATGCCGCGGTGGTCGAGCCGATCGAGCGCCAGGTACTCGGTCTGCAGGCCCGTCGCCCAGGCCGGGTCCGACGTCAGGTGCGGTTTGAAGCACTTGATCGCGACCTGGAGCCGGTCATCGTGGTCGTGGACGCCGCGCCAGACGACACCAAACGCGCCCTCGCCCAGCTTCTCCACCAGGTGGTAGTGGCTGATCCGCTCGCCCTGCATCGCGCCTCCACAGGCGGGATATCCCGCGGCGGAGTCTACCTCGATGTTGGCCTTGTCCCGCTACTGTGCGTCCGGATCGCGGACGACCAGGCTGGCTCAGGCCTGGGGAGCGCGGTCCTGGACACCCGATGGCCCTCCATTTCTTTCTGGATGGCGTGTGGAACTACACTCAAGTTGTTCGATTGGGGGGCCGAGCTGAGCGCGCCCCGAGGGGTTGCTTGAATACAGCGACTCCGGATGTGGCTGAACATCGGCGTGCTCGGATCCACGAGTCCGCGAGTGAGACGGCCCCGGTCTGGAGGACCACGATTTCGCGGCTCCACGAAGCCTCGGTCCCGCGATCCACGATCCCGCGATCCGCGGCTCCACGCGAGTGCAGCGAGGAGCGATAGCGATCCTCGGACCACGATCCACGATCCACGAGTGGGAGTGTAGGTGATCACGGAGCGGACTCAGCACTCCGAGTTCCCTTCAGCACTGAACACGTCGCCGTCCTCGCGGTCGCCGGCTCGCGGGACCGTGGATCGCGTAAGGGCGCGGTTCCTTTGACGTGAGGCTACGACGCGGTGCTGACAGTTGTTTTCGTGCAAACCCAAGTCCCGTGTAGTTCCGAGAGGCTGAGATAACCTCGAGACAGGAATCTACCCCTTGGTGGTCTCAAGCCGTTGTGGCCCTTCGAAACAAAGGAGACGGTTCGGTCTGTCGCGTAGAGAACCTCGCAAGGGAGGGGGTCCAGGGGGGGACACATGAGACAAGCTCAGAGAGCGCAGGCGAATCTGCCCCCCCTGGCCGGGGGGTCGCGCGGGGGGCCACGCAGGCCCCCCTAGCCTGCCAGGCGTTGGCAACAGCCCCGCTGCCGGTGGGGCCGGAGGCGGCTCGGTAGTTCACATCACAATGGA
>CAYXGP010000487.1:0-3233 GCA_964464515.1 uncultured Enterobacterales bacterium | reverse complement strand
CCCAGCCTCACTTGGAGTACCTCCTGGGGCCGCCCACCCGGTTGGGAGTGCCACCAGGAACCGCCGAGCCTCTCTGTGGGAGTACCGCCGAGAAGCGCCCAGCCTCGGCCCGCCAACAGGGCTTGCCGTTAGTGCAGCGCCAACGCCGGCATTCGCTCTCGCACCTCGACCCGCGCGCTGAAGTCGGCGAACCGGTCAGCTCAGGCCCCGTTGCCGAGGCTGCCCCCGCCTCCAAGCAAGGTGCAGCAAACCCCACCGTCGGGGCCAGCAGTTAGCGCAGCCGGCGAGACGCGCAGCGTCTGCTGGCTTCGCGGTGTTCGGGGCAACCAACGCACGAATCCAACCACCGCACGAACCACCGCCAGCAACGAACAGCGGACCAAAGCACAGCGAACCCTCGATTGCGCCGTTGGGAGCTGTATGCGGCCCGCCACGCGTGCTCCCGCCTATGCGCACGGCAGAACGCAAGCGGAGACGAACAGTGCTGCCACCCAGAAGAAGAACCTGATGAAAGACCTGCCAGCGGCTCTGTTTCGCCGGTATTGCATTTCGGCCCAGACGACGGAAGCTGCGTGTCGTAGTAACGCCCCGGCGCTTCACCCGCGGACCACCGGCGTTCGACTGCCACCAGCATTACCCGCCCCTCCTCCAGCCTTGAGGCCGTCGGGTGGTAGCGCGCGTTAAACGCCCGCCACCAGCGATGGCCCCCGGTGCTGCTGGTGCCACCCGCCTTACGCGGCCGCACCAGCTTGTGGCTGGGTCGTAGTGACGTGGCAATGCGGCAGTGGAAGTGCAACCGAATGGTCCGCATTCCTGATGAAGCATACTCCCGCGCTGGACCTGGCTCTCAGCGCAGCCGGCGAGACGCAAAGCGTCTGCTGGCTTCGCGGTGTTCGGGGAGGCACCGGTCATGCAGGCGCAGTCGCCGCTGACAAATTGCCAGCCCCAATCCAGGGGTCGCTCATGGGAATCGACCACGGGAGAACCTGCGATATCCACGAGTCGCGGACCGTCGCGCCAGAGGGGAATTTGTCAGGCGGTTTGACCGGTGCCTTCGGGGACACCATAGCGCAGTCCCTGGAGGCGAACGCCCTGTCCTGGCATCGAAGCAGAGAGCCCCGGAGGCGATGGGTAGCTTCGGCCGGCGACGTTAAGATGGCGCCCCCGAGGAGGCCAATCATGTCGCAGGAAGAAGCCATCGCATTGCTCCGCGAGGCGGGGGGCTCACCTCAGCAGCTCACCCGAATGCGGGGGCTCCTGACCTCGCTGCTCTCCAGCGCCCGACAGACCTCCGTGTTGACGGACCTGTTGCAGTCCACCGACGTGGTGAGCTTGGACCCGGCCACCTCAGATGTTACGTTCGCTCCAGTCGCAACGATGGGGCCCGAGGGGCAGCCCACCGAGGAGCGTCCCGCTGTCACTAATGGCGGCTCCGCAGGTAGGTACGAGGACATCTGCCTGCTGGGTCGAGGCGGCATGGGCGAGGTCCGCCGGGTCCAAGACCGCGACCTCGGACGCTCGTTGGCGATGAAGATCGCTTCTCCAAGGGTGATGGCGAACCCTGGAGCGTTGTCTCGCTTTATCGAGGAGGCGCAGGTCAGCGCGCAGCTCCAGCACCCGGGGATTCTGCCGGTGCACGAACTGGGTAACCTGCCGGACGGCCGGTTCTACTTCACGATGCAGGAGGTTCGGGGGAGAACCCTGGAAGATGTCATCTCTGAGGTGCATATGGCCAGCGGAGCAGACCGCTGGGACGCGGCGCCGTCGGGCTGGACCTTCCGCAGACTCGTAGACTCGTTCCATCGTGTCTGCGAGGCGGTGGCCTACGCCCATGAGCGCGGGGTGGTCCACCGGGACCTCAAGCCTGAGAACGTGATGGTGGGCGCCCACGGCGAGGTGTTGGTGCTGGACTGGGGCATCGCCAAGGTCACCGGTCGAGAAGACCTCGCCGCCCAACAGGGAGATCTCGATGCGATCGTGACCGAGCGGTCTCAGGATGACTCCAAGGCGACACGGATGGGCGCCGTCGCTGGCACCCCCGCCTACATGCCCCCCGAGCAGGCGTTCGGCAGAGTCGACCAGATCGATGCCCGGAGTGATGTCTATGCGTTGGGCGCGGTCCTATACGAGCTGTTGAGTGGCAGGCGACCCTACGTAGGCTCCAGCGCGCGTCAGGTGCTCCAGATGGTGCGGACGGGGCCGCCCGAGCCAGTGGGCCGGCAGGTGAGCGCGGTGGAGACCTTCATGTTCGGCTTCGACGAACTGGAGGAGGAGTCCCCTGCTGGACCGGCGCTGCCCGATGAACTGGTGAGGACCTGCGACCGGGCGATGGCCCGTGATCCCCAAGAACGCTTCCAGACAGCTTCGGAGCTCGCACAGGTGGTTCGGGACTGGCTGGACGGAGCTAAACGTCGAGAGCAGGCTCTGGAGGTGGTGGAGACCGCGATGGCCCACCAGCCTGAGGCGGCGGCCCTGCGGAAGCGGGCCGAGGCGTTGCGACAAGAAGCAGCGGCGATGCTGGAGGGCGTGAAGGGGTGGGAGCCTGAGGAGAAGAAGGCGGCAGGCTGGAGAATGGAAGATGAGGCGGTGGTTCTGGAGCGCGAGGCGGCGCTGCTTTCGCTGAAGGTCGAACAGGGACTCCAGGGAGCCCTGCGAGTGGACCCGACGTTGCCCGAGGCGCACGCCACCCTCGCCGAGTGTCTGATGCTGGAACATCAAGACACAGAGACAATGCAAGACGCAGACGCCACCGTCCGCGCGGAGGCCGGACTGCGCGAGCACGCGGGCTCGCTGCCCGAGGATGATGAGGTCCGAATCCGCTGCGCGGCGTACCTCAAGGGCGACGGGGCCCTAAGCCTGGTCACGGACCCACCCGAGGCAGAAGTGCTGCTGCATCGCTATGTCCTGCACAACCGTCGACTGGTTCCGAAGTTCGATCGCAGCCTGGGTCTGACGCCGCTGCGGCAGGTATCCCTTCCGATGGACAGCTACCTGTGCCTGATTCGGCATCCCGACAGAAAGGAGGTTCGCTACCCGGTCTCCATAGGTCGTCAGGAACACTGGGATGGCGTGCGCCCTGGCGACAGCGCCCCGACACCCATCTGGCTGCCGCAGACTGGTCTTCTGGCGCCAGACGACTGCTACGTCCCGGCAGGATGGTTCTGGAGCGGCGGTGACCCTAAGGCCGGCCCAGAATAAGAGCCTTCCAGAACGGGTTATGAAGGTCAGGTTCC
>CAYXGP010000486.1:0-3265 GCA_964464515.1 uncultured Enterobacterales bacterium | reverse complement strand
CCCACGGCGAGACGGACCCGCGGAAGCGCGGCTTCGCGGACACACGGACACACGGCTCCACGAGACCGCGGTCCACGTTCGCACGGCTCCACGAGACCGCGGGTCAATGCCTCCGCCTCTCTCGCCGCCCGCGAGGTTCACAGGGCGGGGCAGACAGCAGCCCGGCGCTCACCCCAGAACATGCCCATCCAAAACAAACGCCACAAACGTACCCGTAAACACCGACCGCTCCTCAACACGACCCGTCACCGCGACCGTCCGCTTTCGCCCCGTCTCTCCGGAGATCTCAGCCTCCAACACAACGGTCTGTCCGACCGCGACCGGCGCCAGGAACCGCGTCTCGGCGCCGCCAAGCACGACGTTGGGATGGTTGACCGCGAGCATGGCGGCGTAGTCGGCGGCACCAAAGACGAACCCGCCGTGTACCAGTCCCCGGGCGTCAGCGGCCATCACCGCCGTCGTCTCCAGCGTGACCGTGGCCTGCCCGGGTGAGAGCGCTGTGGGGCGTCCGCAGAGCGCGGTGTTGATTCCGAAGTGGGTGTTGGGCGTCATGGGGTCTCCGGGTTGGGTGGCGTCCTCCCCTATTCGGCAGGGCTCAGCGCCGCCCGGAGCCGCCCCCGCATCTCCTCGATCTGGGCGCGGACCTCGGCCTTGAGCGCGGGGATGTCGCCCGACGTGAGCTCTGAACAGTCGATTGGCTCGCCGACCATCACCCGTCCGGTCGACCACCCCATCCGCCAGTCGTGCTTCGGCAGCGCCTGCCGCGTGCCGACCAGCGCCAGCGGCAGGATCGGGCACCCGGCCTCGACCGCGAGCTTGAACGCGCCGTCCTTGAAGGGGCGCATCTCCTCGGTCTTCGAGCGCGTGCCCTCGGGGAAGAGCATGACGGGGACCCCGGCCTTCAGGTAGGCGGCGCAGCGCCTGAGCGCCCGCCGCGCAGAGCCGGGATCGCCGCGACGGACCGGGACGTCGCCGGCCAGCGTCATGGCCCACCCGAGGGGTTGCACCTTGAACAGCGAGGCCTTCGCCATCCACTTCATCTCCCACGGCAGATGCGAGATGAGGAAGACGTCGGCGTTCGAGCAGTGGTTGCAGATCACGACGGCGCGGCCGGGCGCGGGCGGCACCGGACCGCTCACGGCGAACCGCCACAGCGGGTTGAACCAGGTGACGACCACGGCCGCGCGGCGCAGCAGGTAGCCGGCGGCCATGCGCTGGCGATCGACGCGCCGAAGCGCGATCAGGGTGGCCTGGGCGGTCACCGTGAACAGCAGCACGACGAAGGTGACCAGCGCCGTCCAGAGCGTCAGCAGTGTGCGCAGCATGGACAGCTCAGGATCCGAACTCCTCGTCGTAGTCCTCCACGGCGGCCGCGATGATCCCGCGCGCGGTCTCGGCCCCCTCCACCCGATCGATGGTCACGGTGTTGTCTTTGCCGGGCACCAGCTTGTAGGTCAGGAAGTAGTGGCGGAGACGCTCGACCAGCACCGGGGGCACGTCCGCGAGGTCTTCCGCCGACGCCCAGAGCGGATCGTTGGACAGGACGGCGATGATCTTGTCGTCCGCCTCGCCGCCGTCGATCATGCGCATCACCCCGACGGGGCGAGCGTCGAGCAGCACCTCCGCCCGGTTTATGGGGCGCTCGGACAGCACGCAGATGTCCAGCGGATCGCCATCGCCCACCCCCGTCTCGGAGAGCGCGCCCACCCGTCGCCCGCAGTAGGTCCGCGGGACGAAGCCGTAGAGGGTCGGCGGGAGCGAGTTGGTGCGCTGGGGACGATCGACGCGGAGGTAGCCCGTCTCCTTGTCGACCTCGTACTTGACGGCGTCGAAGGGCGTCACCTCGATGTAGGCGTGCACCACCCGCGGCGCGTCCGGTCCGACCGTCAGGCCGTGCCAGGGGTGGGGACGCCAGCGGTAGAAGGGTTTTGGGAAGGACATGTTCTCTCTCCTAATCCGCTCCCGCCCGGGTCGCGCGCTCGCAGCGCGTCGCGGCTCGCGGTCACGTGGATCGCTGTCCCCGAGGAATCGTGGACCGCGTGACCGTGGAGTCACGGGTCGTGAGGTCGTGGCTCCGTAGAACCGCGGAGTCGAGGAGGCGTTCGGTCTCGCGTGCCCACGGCGAGACGGACACGCAGAAGCGCGGCTTCGCGGACCAACGGACACACGGTTCCACGGTCCACGTTCGCACGGCTTCACGAACCACGAGTCAATGTCTCCGCGAGTAGTCTGCTGGAGCCAGGGCGACCCGTCGCGCACCGTGGATCGTGGTCACGCGGAGTCGTGGATCGCGTGTCCGTGGAGTCGCAGGACGTGAAGTCGTGGACTCGCGAGGCCGTGGTGCCGTAGATACGTGAAGCCGAGGAAGCGACCGGTCGGTTCCACGTCAAGGCGGACACGCGGAGGCACGATCTCACAGAGAAACGGACACACGAGACTGCGGTCCGCATCTACACGGCTCCACGGGTCAAAAAGCAACCACCCCCGGAGCCCAGAAGAGCACAACCTCTGCCTCCCGAAAAACCCGGCTCATCTCCGCCGTCTCAAGGTGCGTCATCCAGACCCGCTCCGGGGAGATGTTCGCCCGCATCAGCACCGCGGCCAGCCCGGGGAACCCCATCCAGCTCTCAGCGACGGCGCGACTCAGCGTCGAAGACAGCAACGTTCGATTGTCCGGCGGGGAGATCGGCCGCGAGAGGGTCATCCCCCGGTAGAGCGGGAGCGCAGAGGCGCCCGAGAACAGCTCCCGGACGAACGCCAGCCGCGCGATGATGTGCGCCTCCCGCCGCGCGGCGTCCAGCACCGCAGGATCGCGCAGCGCGCGACCCATGAACGGGCAGATCCCCAAGCGGGCCATGCAGATGCGGTGGGCCCGGACCATCTCGCCCGAGGCGGGGTTGCTCACCCAGGTGCGCGCGAGCTCCGCCTCGGTGTCCCCGACCCCGCGCGTAGCCATCCAGGCCGAGAGCGCGGCGACCAGCTCGGGCTGCGCCTCCTCGGCGTCGAGACAGGGCGGGGGAAGCGATCCCAGGGCGCGCCGAGCGTCGGCGATCCGCGCCTCAGTTCGGGCGCGCGCACCGTCGGGACTGGAGAGTTCCAGCGGCTGATCGAGCCGATCGATGGTCGCCTGAAGTCGCTTCACCTCGGAGGCGGGCAGACGCGGGGCGCCCCGCGCGCGCGGGGAGTCGGCGCCCCGCGCGAAGGGCAGCCCCCACCGGGCCCCGGGGTGCTCGAAACCGCAGCTATACACCGCGACCATGCCAAA
>CAYXGP010000485.1:0-3278 GCA_964464515.1 uncultured Enterobacterales bacterium | reverse complement strand
TGAGGACCACCGACGAGCGTGGAGACGGGACCATTGATCAGCGAGGACAGGCTCAGGATGCCCAAAGGAGCGAGAAGAACGAAAAGAGGAGACGCTCCAAGAAGACCCTCACCCCGCTCACCAAGGACGAAGTGGCAGCGCTCTATGCTCCGGCTGCCCCGACGCTCAGCGCTGCCGCGTGGGCGGCCCGCGATCAGCTCTCCCAGCTCCAGCAGGCGATCGACGACGCCGAGCGGGTGCTCGACGCGAACCCGTCCGATCGCGAAGCCGCGACGCGACTCGTCCAGGCGCTCTACTACCGCGCAGACAACCACGAGGAGCCCTCCGTCCGCATCAAGACCCTGGACAAGGCGGTCTCGGAGGGCATCAAGTGCCTGGCCATCAACACCGAGTTCGATGCCTACCGATCCGCTGGGGAGGACGCGAGCGCGCTCGGTAGCCTCAACCGTGAGGACGTTCCGTGCCTGTATTGGACCGCCAAGGCCCAGGCCGACTGGTCCAGGCTCGGCGGTCTGGCTACGACGCTGAAACACATGGAGACCATCAAGTCCTACATGAACCGGGTGGCTGAGCTGGACGCCGCCTACTTCTATGGCGGAGCCGACCGCTACTGGGGCTCCTACTACGCCAGCATCCCCAGCTTCGCCGGGCGTGATCTGGATAAGTCACGCGCGTTCTTCGAGAAGGCCATCGCAGCACACCCCGAATACCTCGGAAACCACGTAGAGATGGCCCGAGTCTTGGCGGTGAACGCCGCCGACGAGTCTCGGTTCCGCGCGCTGCTGGAGGGGGTCATCGCAGCTTCAGCGGGTTCGGACCCAGACATCGCGCCCGAGAACCGAGCGGCTCAGGCGCAGGCCCGCGAGCTGTTGGCAGACAGCGACGACCACTTCGGCCGCTGACGTCGCCGCCCTGCGCTCCCCGTCGAGCCATGGACTGGCTTATGTGCTGACTCATGGCTGACAGGCCGCCGCCGCCTGGTAGTCTGCCCAGCTCACGGATGGAGCTGCCACCGCAGAGCACTCCCCGCGTCCGGTGGGCAGCACCGAAAAGGGGACGGTCATCAGGGCGGCGTCTGTCGGAACATCAGACTGTGTGAGCGAACCCCGCTGACAGCCCGGCTGCCCAGAAGGCATCGTGCTCCCCGGCGGCGCAGCGATGACGAGCAGCATCTCCTCGCCGAGGCGGGGAACATGCGCGGCCTCCAGATCGAGCGTGGCCCGGCGGTCCAGCGCCCCACCTCGCAACTCCGGGAGCGCGGCGGAGTCCCAGGTCATCCACGCCTCCCCGCCGATCCCGACGCTCCAGACCTGCACCCGAGAGGGCTCGCTCGGTCGCAGCGTGGCGCTGGTGCGCTCCCCGTTGCAGAGCGGACCGAACGTGTCGAGGGTCACGTCGACGGTGCGCCCGTCGGCCCCCGCCCGGCTCCCCTCCTTGATCCCCAGCGCGCCCGTGCCCCGACATCCCGCGCCCTCGTCGGCGTGCAGACCGAGCCAGCCGCGTGAGAGCGTCGCAGAGCCCACCTGTGTGGCCGTGTTGCCTTGGACGGTCCAGCCGCTCACGTGGACGTCACCCGGCCCGGCCGCGAGCTCGAGCCTGATCGGAGCGCCCGCTCCCTTCGTGACCCGCAGACCTCGCTGAACCAACCGAGCGCGCACCGCCGCCGCCAGGTGCTCGCCAGCGACAGCAGCGCTGCAGCCCGTGGACCAGCGCACCATCACAGCGCCGATCACAGTGTCATCGCCGAGCGCCGCTGCGATCTGATCGGCGAGCCGGGCGACGGCGCGGGTGTGCTGCTGGTGGTTGGTCGGGTCACCGACGATGGACTGATCGACGATGGCGCCCGCACAGATCAGCTTGCGGTCATGGTCGATGACCGCCTCGACGCCGATGGCGCGGCGAAGCGCCGCCTCCTGCTCCTGCGTTCGCCCTGCGGCGACCAGGCGCAGGAGGGCTTCCACGGCAGCTGTCTTGGTCTGCTCCTCCAGCGCGCCGATGTCGTCTCGACGTTGGAACTTCTGCTGCGCGACCTCGATCCGTTGGAGCGGGGGGTGATTCTTCGCGCAGGCGCCGGTGTCGGGGTCGATGTACACCCAGGACGTGCTCGCCGGCTCAGCGGCGATGGCAGCAGAGAGCAACAGCCCGAGCACGATCTACTCCGCGAGGATGGCCTGGGCGGCCTCGTCGAGCACGGCGTTCGGCATGTAGGCCAACGTCCGAACGGTGTATCGGGGGCCGCTGGCGCTCGGGCTCGTCTCGACACAAGACAGCTCGTCCTTGACGAAACGGGCGATGCCTTCGGAGGCGCGCTGGACGAACTGCTCGTCGTCGAATCGTGCCGTGGCCTGCCCGGCAGGACCACCGATAGATGTCGTCGAGACGGATCCCATCGCGATGGACTCGCCCAGGTACTTGACGGCCTGCTCCCGCGCGGCAGCCATCGCCATGTCCCGTGCGATGCGCTCGGTCGGCATGGGGTCGGAGACACCCCCAAAGTAGGTCCCCTTCTCGCCTTCTGGAGGGTTGTCGACGAGCGCCTTGCAGTCCGTCTCTGGCACCTCGGTGACCCGGAACGCAAAGTAGACGGGCTGGTTGAAGGTGCGCGAACGCGACCAGGTGGCTCCGCGGCTGACCGCCACGTCGAAGCCCAACTTCTCCAGCGCGCCGAGCACAGAGGCCTTGGTGCTGCTGGACTTCGCGCTCCAGATTGAGCCGGTGCCCTCCAGGAACTCACCGACGAATCGCCCGGTGCAGGCGTCGTCGCTGTTGCGACAGCAGGAGGCGAAGGCCACCGGGTCGTCGATATCGGCGACCAGCTTCTTTGTCATGGTGTAGGTGGCGCGCAGACTGGCAGTCGCGCCGCCCTCACCGCCCACCTTCAAGTCGGTCTGGGCGATGCCGACGCTGAGCGCGACTTCCGAGGTCGCGGCGAAGATCTCGTCGTACTCGACGCCGCCGCCGCCGACCTCGCGGTACGTGATGTACTGCGAGCAGGCGGTCTTCCGAGCGGCGGATTCGTCGGGAACGAGGGCGCTATCAGGGATGAAGCGGCCCAGATAGACGCTCGGGTCGGTGTCGAAGGCTGCGCGGACGTGGAAATTGGAGCTCGGGGGCACCCACTCAGGTGGCGGGATCTTCTTGGCCTGTGCGACCAGGGGAAGGGCGAACAGCAAGTGCATGGGTCATCCTCCGGCCGCCGAGTATAGGTGATCTCGCTGCCGCTTCGGGCGCATTCGGGATTTGGGGGCAGTCTGAGCGTCGAGACGCAGTGGTGTGAC
>CAYXGP010000484.1:0-3301 GCA_964464515.1 uncultured Enterobacterales bacterium | reverse complement strand
CTTATCACGGAGCGGACGCCGAGGACGCTGCTCCCTCTCCACCCCGCTGACAGATGATCTCACAGGAGATCCGCCAGGAGTGTGATCGCCCGGCCCAGCTCCGAGTCGGGGGCCACGCCCAGCGACGCAGCATGCGCGCGGGCCTGGGACAGGCACCGCTCAGCCGCAGGGCTGTCGCCCCGCTCGTGCTCCAACACGCCCCGCAGACACAGCAGCTTGCCCAGCTCCAGCGGATCGCCCACCGTCCGCAGTCGCGCCTCCCCCGCTCTCAACCGGCGAGCCGCCTGCTCGCGGTCGCCCCGGTGACGCGCCAGGTCTCCCTGGAGTCCGTCGATGACCCCCAGCAGGCGCTGACTGCCGTCGGGCGCGTGCATCGCCTCGGCCTCGTCCAGCGCCGCCCCTGCGGCCTCCAGCTCTCCGCGCTCGGTGTCCAGCCGAGCCAGGTTGATCAGCACCACGCTGGCGCCGAAGCGATCGCCGCCCTCGCGCAGCAGCTCAAGGGCCTGCCACCCGCGTCGGCGGGCCGCCGCGAGGTCTCCCTGTGATTGGTGGAGGTTGCTGAGGTTGGCGAGCACAGCGCCCTCCGATCGCCGCGCGCCGATCGCCCGCTGGATCTCCAGCGACTGCTCGTAGAGCGCTCGGGCCGCGTCGAACGCCCCCCGATCCAACTCGAGGTTCGCCAGATTCAGCAGCACGATGCCCTCGCTGCGCCGGTTGCCCAGCTCCCGATCGATCTCCAGCGACGCCTCGTAGAGCCGCTGCGCCTCGTCCAGCCGCCCCTGCCGACGGAGCAGCAGCGCCAGGTTGGCCTGCGCGATGCCCTCGGCGCGGCGGCTGCCGGCGACGCGGTTCAGCCGCACCGCTGCTTCGAGGAGGGGCTCCGCCTCGGCCGACCGCCCCCGCCGCAGGTGCAGCGTGCCCAGGCTGCTGAGGATCACCGCCTCGGCCCAGGGCTGATCGGTCTCGCGGGCGATGGTGCGTGCGCGCTCCAGCATCTCCCGCGCCGCCTCGGGCTCCCCGCGGTCCTGCATCACCATCCCCAGATGGCCGACGACGATCGCCTCCCCTCGTCGGTCTCCCTGCTCCCGGAACACCGCCAGGCTCCGCTCGAAGCAACCCAGAGCAGACTCCCCGGATCCCGCGAGGCGGTGGAGCTCTCCCTCCAGCCGCTCCAGGTGCGCAGCCACCCCCGGAGACATCCCGGCGCGATCCCGCAGAGACGCGGCCAGCGTGATCCCGGTGGTGAGGGGCCCCCGCAGGTGCAGAATGCTCAGCGCGGCCATGGCGCAGCGCGCGGCATCGTCTCCCCGCCCCCGCCGCGCAGCGGCCATCAGGTTCTCCAGCTCCAGCGAGAGCCGGCCGAACGCGCTGTAGTCGATCACTCGATCGATCGGCACCAGCGCGACCGTGGGCCCCGCAGCGCCGTAGTACCCCGCATGCCGACTGACGAGTCGCGCAGAGTCGCGCAGCTTGCCCTCCGCATAGAGCCGCACGGACTCCAGGAGAGCGTAGCGAGCGGTGCTCGCAGAGTTGGAAGAGGCATCTCTTCGGAGGAGGTGGTCGGCGCACAGAGAGGTGAGGACGTCGATGACGGGTGGGGCGTCGCCTGCCCCCGATCCATCAAACCCTGCCAGCACGCCCTCGGCGGCCGACAGGTCGAAGCCGCCTCGGAAGACACTGCATTGGGAGAGGGCGGATCGGTGCGCGTCGTCCAGCAGCGCCCACGACTGGTCCAGCGCCCCCCGCAGCGCCCGCTGCTGTGGGTCCCGCAGGCCGTCCCGAAGCAGCTCCAGGCGCTGACCGAGTCTGCGCTCCAGCTCCCCCACCGACAGCATGTCGAGACGCGCCGCCGCCAGCTCCAGCGCCAGCGGCAGCCGGTCCAGCGAACGCACCAGCCGGGTGACGACGCCCCGATTCTCCAATGTAAGAGAGAAGCCCGGGCGGGCGCGCGAGCCCCGCATCACGAACAGGATGATGGCGTCCAGGAGGGAGAGCGGCCCGACGGTCACGCTGCGCTCCCCCTGCCGCCCCAGCGCCACGCGGCTGGTAGCGAGCACCCGGAGCTCGGGGGCCTGCGCCAACCAGCCGGCGATGAGCTCGGCCGCCGGCCGCGCTACCTGCTCCAGGTTGTCCAGGATCAAGACCACCGCACCCCGCCCCCGCAGGGCGTGGCCCAGCCGCCGCGCCGGGTCGGCCACCGCCAGCGGCACCGACAGCAGCGCGGCGAGCGCAGAGCAGATCCCCAGCGCGCTGCGCGCGGCGGTCAGATCGCAGAACAGCGCGGGATGGCCCACCGCCGCCTCCAGCGCCAGCCGCGTCTTGCCCACTCCCGGTGCGCCGACCAGGGTGAGCAGCCGGGCGCCAGCTCCGTCCGTGCTCGCGAGCGCCTGCGACAGCTCCCGGCAGAGCGCCTTGCGCCCCACCAGCGGACCGGCGGCGCGCCGCAGCTCCGCCACCGCGCCGTCGGTCGCCTCCAGGTGCAGCCCGCCCCGCTCCGCCTCGGGGAGCAGCTCCCGGTGGGCCGAGAACCGGCGCCGCGCGCGCTCCATCTCCAGCGCGTCGTCGCGCTCCCGGGCGCGAACGTACCGCTCAGCCTGGATCCGCGCCAGGCCGCGATGGGCCAGGGTCGATCGGGGGTCGTGGACCAGCGCGCCGTGCAGGTGCTGCTCGTGATCGAGGGCGACCAGCTCGGCGCGGTGCTCCAGCTCCCGCGCCCGCTCCCAGGCCGCCCAGCCCCCGCGCTCGCCGCGCTCCAGCACCTCTCGGGCCTGACGCCAGCAGCGCGCGGCCTCCCGACGGAGATCGCCCACCCCGGCAGCCGCCGCGTCAGCCCGCGCCAGCACCCCCAGCGCCTTCTCGCGCCGCTCGGCGCCCGCGCGCCACGCGGCGATCGCCTGCCCCACCGCGCTGGCGGTGAGGGTGCGCTGCGCCGGGTCGCGTGCCATCGCCCGCTCGCAGATCGCGATCAGCCCCTGCGGCACCCGATCGCCCTGCGCCACCAGCGGCGTGGGGGGGCCTGCGCGCACCGCCGCCAGCACCGCGGAGCTGTCGTCCGCGGCGTAGGGCGCCCGACCCGAGAGGATCTGGTAGAGGATCGCCCCGAGGGCGTACACGTCGCTCTGGACACCTCCGCGCTGTCCCGACGCCTGCTCGGGCGGCATCCAGGCCGGCGTACCGACCACCGCGCCCACGCGGGTGACGTCAGCGCCCTGCGCCGCCACCGGCGCCATCCCGCCCGTCAGCCGGGCCAGCCCCCAGTCGAGCACGAGGACCTGTCCGAAGGCGCCGATCATGATGTTGT
>CAYXGP010000483.1:0-3314 GCA_964464515.1 uncultured Enterobacterales bacterium | reverse complement strand
CTTGGAGTTACTCGACTCGTCCATCTCGGACACCGAGCAGTGGCAAGGGGCGGGCGGTGTCGGGGTCCTCGCCACCGATCAGGTGGGAGAGACGAGCCTCCGGGTCAGCGGCAGTACCATTCAGGGAAACCCGTTGGCGGGGATCTACCTTCAGGGTGCTGGTGACTACGAATTCTCCGAGAACACGATCGCCGGCGCTGGAGGTGTGGAGGTTGATTCGGGGTTCTGGGCGCACGGCGACGGCGTGTTCGTCACCCGCGGCGCGGAGAGCGCATCGACGGATGGCTCCTTCGACGGAAATGCCTTCCAGGACAATATCGGGGCTGCGATCTTCCTCGACGGCGGCAGCGCGTCGCTCGACGGCAACACCTACCACGGAAACGGCGTGGATCTGGTCCGTCAGAGCTGCGCCGACGTGGAGGCGCCGAGCGGCCTGGACGACGAGCCGTTGACAAGTGTAGAGAGCTGCCCCTCGTACGATTACCTCACCCAACAGATCGACTTCTCGATCTACTATCAAGAGATCGAGGTGAAAAAGTAGCAGGTGTCACAGCAGCGAGCGAACCAACCGGAACCCGACATCAACGTAACGCAGACGTGGATGAGGCCCCCGCCGCAGCACCAGCCGCGCCCTGCGGGGGTGATTGGTGAATCCACCGCCGCGATGGACCCGGTGGGGTCGGCCCCTGGCGGGATGTGCAGCCGAAGGTATCTGCAATCGACCACTTTTTACTTCAGGCCCGGAGGCGCTGAAGAGATCGAGACACCACTCCCGCATGTTCCCCGCCATCCCGCGCACGCCGTACGGGCTCTCGTCTACCGGATAGTCTCCGACGACGCTCGGCAGGAGTCGGCCGTCTCGATGACTCGGCGCGACACAGGCCCAGGAGGGGTCGAAGGCATCACCCCACGGATAGAGTCGGCCGTCCACGCCGCGGGCCCCCTTCTCCCACTCGAATTCAGAGGGCAGTCGCCAGGGATGATCGGTCCGCGCGGAGAGCCAGTCGGCATAGGCCACCGCTCCGAACCAATCGACCAGGCAGACGGGCCAGTCGGAGTCCCAGAGGTCTCCTTCGGCGTCTTCGACCAGCGCAAAACGCCCAGACGGCAGGCGACCATAGACAGCCTCTCCGGCGCCACCTCGGCTAGCGTGACGGGTGCGCGGCATATGCCGAAGGGCGTCTTCCTCTCGCCCCTGCTGCAGCAGGTCGTTCAAGAACGCCAGGTACTCCCTGTTTGTCACCTGGAAGCGGCGCATGACGAAGGGCTCCACCCAGACCCGGCGAGCGGGGAGATGCTCGTGTGATCCGGGATCGAGTCCGCTCAGGAACCAGCCAGCCGGCACATGGATCTCATCCGGTCCCAGGGCGCCTTCAGGAAGCAATCGGATGGGCACCGGCGCAGGTCTGCCCTCCGGCCGACCAGTCCAATGTTCCTGACGACCGATGAACACGGGGTAGCTCGCTGGCTCCCGTCCGGTCGCTTCGATGCGCAGACGGTAGCTACCCATCTCTATCGGAACACGAACGAGCGGCGTTCTCCCCAGGGCACGAACCGGCGCGGCCACGAGGCGTCGATTCACGAGCTCGTACCGCTCGAGGGTCACCCGCGCTCCCGGGGGATTGGTCACCAACGAGAGCGCGCCGCGGCCTACGAGGTACTCGAGATGAGAAGCCCGCTCCGGGCTCCCTTTCGGTAGCGCTTCGGTGTGGGAGCGCAGGCTGAGTTCTGCTCTGTCTGCCTCGGGGATGTTCCCCTCGTCCTCCGCGTTTGAGTGGGTTCGCCGGAAAACGGCCGCCAGCTCGACGTGAGCCTCCGTCAGGTTCGGATCGTGACTGAGCGCGGCCTGCAGGTGCAGGACCTGATCGACCGCGAGCAGGTCCGCCCTCCGGTCGAGCTCCTGAGCTTGATCCTCCAGACGCCAGGCGGGCGCCTTCTTGACTTCGGCCTCCCAGGTCTGGAGCTCCGAGAGCCTGGCCGCGGCCTGCGCTCGGAGACGCTCGGCTTGCGCGCGGTGGGCTGCAGCGCGGGGCGTTGAGGTGCGCGCCGTCTGCACGATCTCCAACGCCCGCTCGCGCTTTCGGGCTCCCTCCAGCCAGGCCAGGAGCTCGTCGGCGAGATCGATCGCGCTGTCGAACCTGGCCTCAGGTCTGCGGGCCATCGCCCGCTCGCATGCAGCCATGAGCTCATCGGGCAGCCGGTGGGGTCGCCGGAGGGTTCGCAATGCAGGCGGGGGACCGGCCTTGACCATGTCGATCACCGCCGCGCCTGTCGGACCGAGGTACGGCGGTCGTCCCGACAGAATCTGATACAGGACCGCGCCCAACGCGTAGACGTCCGCGCGGGCGTCGATGAGCTCTATGAGACCCCGGGCCTGCTCCGGCGGCATGTAGTGAGGCGTGCCGGCGACCCAACCCATCGCGGTGTGGAAGGTGTCCCCCTCGGAGCGCACCGTGCTGACGCTCCGCGCCGTCTCGGCGCGCAGCGGAGTCTGTGAACCGACCACCTTCGCCAGTCCCCAGTCCAGCACCAATACGGTGCCGTGTTCTCCCAGCATGATGTTGTCGGGTTTGAGGTCACGGTGGACCACTCCCCGCGCGTGGGCGTATGCCATGGTCTCGCAGACCTTGTGGAACGCTGTCAGCAGGCGACGCAATGTCCACCCCGAGGGTGTGGTTCGCCACGGATCACCGTGGCGTGGGTCGTGGACCTCAGCGGTCACCTCCCGCAGCGTTCGCCCCCCCACCTCCGCCATCGTAAAATAGAGCCGGCCATCCCATAGACGGCCCCGCACATGGACCGGGACGATGCCCGGGTGCTGGAGCTGCGCTGTGGCCTGCGCCTCCTCAGTGAAGCGGGCCAGCAACTCCTCGTCCCGGATCAAGCGAGCGGCGATCACCTTCATCGCCATCGTTCGACCCAACGCTCGATCGAGTACGCGCCGCACCTCCCCCATCCCTCCCTGGCCGAGGACCCCCCGCTCTTCGTATCGGGTGCCGTCTGGCATCAGACGCTCGGTGGATACGCTGCGCTGTTCTTCGGTGGGTAGGCGAGAAACCAGGCTGACGGGCTCCGCTTGCCAGTCCGTTGCGAGTTGGCCGCCCAGCTCGGTCTCTGCATCTGCGTACAGGTGCGTCTGCCGGCTGTCTGCACGCTGCTCGAACAGACGAGTCAGCTCCTCCTGTGCTCGGGCGCCCAGATTGTAGCGCTGCGCGAACGCTCTCAGCTCCTCTATCGACATGCGGACTCCTTACAAAGGGGCTAAGGCCGGCCCAGAATAAGAGCCTTCCAGAACGGGTTATGAAGGTCAGGTT
>CAYXGP010000482.1:0-3343 GCA_964464515.1 uncultured Enterobacterales bacterium | reverse complement strand
CGATGTCGTCGCAGACCTCTGTCTCTCCTGGGTTGCTGGCGGCCTCGCTGTCGTCGCAGTCATCGGCGTTGTCTGTGAACCCGGACGGCGCCGCGCAGGCCGTGGTAGCCGTTGCGCTGCCGTAGCCGTCGCCGTCGCTGTCTGCGTACCAGGTGGACATGTCGATCGCTGAGTCGTCGTCGGTCTCGCCGTCGCAGTCGTTGTCGACTCCATCACATCGCTCTGTCGCGCCCGGGTTGACGGCGGCGTCGGTGTCATCGCAGTCGGAGGCGTCCGCCGTGTAGCCGCTCAGTTCCTCGCAGGACTCGGTCGCGGTGTCGGGATCGCCGTAGCCGTCGCCGTCGATGTCTGCGTACCAGATGCCCGGATCGAGGGCCCCCGCGTCGGTCTCGCCGTCACAGTCGTTGTCTGTGCCGTCGCAGATCTCCACCCCGATCGGAGAGACGGCGCTGTCGGCGTCGTCGCAGTCGCCCGGGGTTGAAGTGTAGCCGTCCGGCGCCTCGCAGGAGGCCGTGGTCTCCTCTTCGCCGCCGAACCCGTCGCCGTCCTCGTCCAGATACCAGGTCGCGGTGACGTCCTCGTCGATCTCCTCGTCGCAGTCGTTGTCCTCCTCGTCGCAGATCTCCGCCGCCCCGGGGTGGTTATCGGCAGAGCTGTCATCACAGTCGGTGCCGGTCGCGGTGTAGCCATCGGGCACCGAGCAGGACTCGACCGTGCTCTCGGGATCGCCAAAGGAGTCGCCATCGGCGTCCGCGTAGAAGGTCGCGGTCACGCCCTCATCGACGGAGCCGTCGCAGTTGTTGTCGACGCCGTCGCAGATCTCGGTCGCGCCCGGCGAGGACGCGGGATCGTCGTCGTTGCAGTCGGTCTCGGCGGTGTAGCCGTCGCCGTCCTCATCGAGGGCCACCGGCGCCACCGTCCCGGTGTCCGTGGTGGTCTCGTCCTTTGCGCTGCGACAGCCCAGCGCCAGCGCCAGCAGGAAGAGCCGATTGATCTGCATGGGGACCTCCGGGCCGCGCGGGCCCACCCCCGAGCTATCTCAGCGCGGCCCTGCCGGTCCAGGGCTCAGTGGCTGATCGGCGCGGCGTCGGCTGCGTTCGCTGCACCGGTCTCCGACGCGGGGATCCCCTCACTGACCGCGGATCTGTCGGCGGCGTGATCTGCGGCAGTGTCCGAGGCCGGCGGCGTCGAGTCTTCAAACGGCGAGGCGAGATAGAACGCCTGCCAATCCCATCGACCCTCGGGCTCGGTCTCTGAGAACCCGGCCAGATCTCCGATCGCGTTCATCCGGTACACATAGGTCTGGTCACCGCCGAGGGAGCCGATGTCCACCATCGGACCCTCCGGACCGGTGTAGAAACCCCGGAAGTCGTCCTCGCCCGACAGGTAGGTGCCCCCGATGTTCGCCCCTTCGGTTGCGCCGGTGACCCAGAACCGAGACATGCCCACCTCCAGCGCGGTGCTCCAGGTCTCATCGGTCACGGTGTCCCAGTAGTTGAGGTAGTAGCCGTCGGCCTGGTTGCCGTCGTAGCCGACGACGATACCGTCGCTCGTGATCGCCAGGGGCCACAGCCGCATGCCGTCTACGTTGGGGATCTGCTCGATGACCCGGACGTCCGGGTCCCAGAAGAAGGTGGTGTTCGGATCGCTCGCGCTGGGCGAGCGGCCGACGATCTGGCCTGTGCCGTTCATCGCCTGCGGGGTGCTGAATCCGCCGCCGAGATCGCCGACGTCCACCATGCCGCCTGAGTCGGGCGCCCAATAGAAGGTGTGCGCGTCGCCGTCGGCGGTGGTGCTGAATCCGGCGAGCTGGCCGGCGTCGTTGGCGAAGTAGAGGCCCACGGTGCCGCCGTCGCCCAGGTCGCCGATGTCCTGCGACGCGCCGACGTCCGGCTCGTAGACGAAGACCCGCGACAGGTCGCCCAGGCGGCCGAAGCCGACGACGACACCGCCGGAGCTGATCGACTGGACCGCGCTCCAGGTCCAGCCGTCGGGGTGGATGTTCACCACGCTCCCGTCGGCGGCGTCTCCGAAGAAGGCGTTGTTGACGCCGGAGATCACGCCGTTCCCCGCCACCTGTCCGGCGTCGTTCAGATCGACGACCCTCCCGCCGGTCCCCGCCGCGCTGAACGCCACCGAGGTCCCCGATGCCGGGTCCCAGAACGCCGCGATGTTGCCCTGCTGCCCCGCGCACTGCCCCAGTGAGTTGATCGCGTAGGGCGAGCCGCCCTGCCCCGAGTCACCGGCCAGGTTGACCATCACCCGGTCGATCGGATCCCAGAAGAACGGAGCCCCGACGCCGTCGGCTGTGTCAGCTCGGCCGCAGATCTGGCCCGTGTTGTTCATCACATAGGGCTGACTCCCAGAGCCGCCCAGGGTGCCGAGGGCCTCCAGCTCAGGGGTGTCCTGCGCCAGCGCCGCGGGGGAGAGGAGGCCGGCCAGGGCGCAGCCGACCGAAGGGAGACGCGGGAAAGAGGGGGTCAATTCGAGCTCCTGTGCTGCGCCACAAGACTGCAAGAACCGGACCTGGAATCTCGGTGATCACGCACCACAAACGTGCGGTTTGGCACAGTTCAGGGTGTGCCCCTGCACAGCCCATCCGGCAGCCGCGCTGAGGCAGCGGGGCACCGGTCAACTGCGCGGACAGTTGACCGGCGGTGCGCCAGGCGAAGCCTGGAGAGGAGGAAATTATGACGTAGACATCGAAAGTCCTCTGTAGCAACCCCGTGGGTGCGAATCCCACCCGGCCAAGGTTGACCACCAGCCGGAACCGCGTGTTGCGCCGCGTCGGGCGACCGGCGAGGTGAAGCGTACACAGGAAGTGCATGGGCCGTGGAATACAGCCTCGATAGAACCAGATGCAGGAGCCGACACCGTCACCGGAGTGGAAGGCTACATCGAAGGGCCGAGTGGTCGGGTCCAAGAACCTGCCGGGGTCGAAGACCGGGGCACGTGCACAAGGGTTGCCCAGGAACCTGGGAGACCTCTTCATCTCCTTCATGGCAACAACACCGCGTAGGCCCAGCGGAGACCAGGGCCAGGCCAGCTGATCACCAGCCCCCCCAGGGCGGTCATCTGGAGCGAACAAATCTGGGGGAGAAGGTACCGGTCACCAAGGGCAACCAAGGTGGCAGAGGGGCTCGCGAATGCGGCCCTCGGGACGGATGAAGAGGAGTCGGAGCGCCTCATAGTACCGATCAAGTCGGGGAACCCGCCCCAGGGGACCCGGTGGAGGGAAGGGGGCGTCGGGAAAACAGAACCGCAGGAGGGAACGATGGCCGGTCCACAGGCACCGAACACCATCTCAACGAAACAAGCGCGGATAGCGAGACTGGCAAAGCAG
>CAYXGP010000481.1:0-3356 GCA_964464515.1 uncultured Enterobacterales bacterium | reverse complement strand
CGCTACGGCGGCCAGTTCGAGCACTACGAGCGGGCCCGCGACCGGCTGATGATCGTGGTGCCGCTGGCGCTCGGGATCATCGCGCTGCTGCTGCACGCGACCTACGGGCGGGCGGTCGACGCCCTGCGCGTCTTCACCGGCGTTCCCTTCGCGGCCGTCGGCGGGATCGCCGCGCTGTGGCTCCGCGGGATGCCGTTCAGCGTGTCTGCAGCCATCGGCTTCGTCGCGCTGTCAGGGGTCTCGGTGCTCGCCGACATGGTGCTGGTCTCCACGATCCGGCGGCACCTCGACGCGGGGGTGCCGGTGCGGGAGGCGGTCGAGCGCGCCGCCATCGAGCGCCTGCGGCCGGTGCTGATGACGGGGCTGGTGGCCGCCCTGGGCTTCGTGCCGATGGCGCTCAACACCGGGATCGGCGCGGAGGTGCAGCGCCCGCTGGCTACGGTCGTTATCGGGGGATTGCTGTCGTCTACGGTGCTTACACTGGTGGTGCTGCCGGTGCTCTACACCTCCACGCGGAGGATCGGCGCTTCTCGGGGGCGGGATTGAGGGCGCCCCGGACCCTCGGAATCCTGGCGGCGGTCCAGCTCGCGCTGGTCGGGCTGTACCTCGGCGTCGAGCGGCGCCGGGAGGCGGCGGGCGGGTTCGCGGTCGAGGCGCTGGATGAAGCCGCCCCGCCGCTGCGCGTTCGGCGGGGAGAGGAGGCTGTTGCCCTCCCCAGCGATCCCCACCTCGTCCACTTCTGGGCCACGTGGTGCGCTCCCTGCCGCGCGGAGCTCCCCGCGCTCCTCGCTGCCACGGCGGCGGCCGGCGTGCCGGTGGTCGCGGTGACGGACGAGCCCTGGCCGGTGGTCGAGCGCTACTTCGGCGGCGCTGTGCCCGCCGGGGTCACTCGGGACGACGGGGGCGGGGCTGCCGCGGCGTGGCGGGTCTCGGGGCTGCCGGACACCTTCGTGGTGCGGGGCGGGCGGGTGGTCGGCCGGATGGGGGGACCGCGGGACTGGGAGACGGCCAGGGCGCGGGACTTTCTGAGGGGACTGGGGGGGCTCCCCTGAGAGAGGAGCAGTCGCGGGTCATGGAGCGCGGTCAGGCAGAGCCACGGTTTCGCGGGTCGCTCCGCTCACGGCTCCACGGACCGCGGTCCGCGAAGCAGCGCTGGTGGTCGTCATGGAACGGACTCAGTGCAGAGACGGCAGCCGCTCGACCTGGCGGGGGATCAGGCGTCGAAAGCTGTGGAGGCCGACCCGGACGACCGCGGACGGCGTCAGGGGGTGGGCGCTGGCCCACTCCAGCGGGTTGACCTCTCGGCAGGGAGGGCCGCGCGGCACGGTGTAGACATAGCCGTGGGCGTCCTCCGGCAGCGGACCGCCGACCAGATAGAGCACGCCCTCCCGCGCATCGACCGCGAGATCTCGAACGTGGGCCTTGAGGGCGAACGCGATGGCGACGTCGAAGTCGGGCGTGAGCCAGACCACCGGGTCGGTCTGCTTGATGCCCGCCACCGAGACACCGGCCCAGGCGCTGGGGTCGACCACGCAGCGAGACGGGTCGAGCAGCCTGAGGTCCGGCACGGGGGAGCCGTGAAACAGAGCGTTCATGTCGGGCACCGCTCAATCAGCGCCGATGCTGAACCGCCCATACGCCAGCTCAGCGGTGCCGAACCAGCGCGCAGAGTCATCCCGGAACTTCTTCCAATGTTCGTAGATGCGCTTGTAGCCTGCGTCCTTCGCCGCTGAAGACTCGAACATCTCGGTCGCTGCGGCCTGCGCTCCCTTCATGATCTCCTCTGAGAACGGGCGCATCTGCGTTCCGCCGGCCAACAGTCTCTGCAGCGCGGGGGGATTGCGCGCGTCGTACCTCGCCTGCATCGTGGCGCCAGCGTCGAGCGTCGCGGCCCGGAAGATCTCCTGGTAGGTCTTCGGCAGGGCGTCCCAGGCCTTCTTTCCGACGTAGAACGACAGCGAGGGCCCCGGCTCCCACCACCCCGGGTAGTAGTAGAACTGCGCGACCTTGTGGAACCCGAGCTTCTCGTCGTCGTAGGGGCCGACCCACTCGGTGGCGTCGATCGCGCCGCGCTCCAGCGCCGGGAAGATCTCGCCGCCGGGGATCTGCTGGACGGTGACGCCGAGCGCGCTCATCACGTCGCCGCCCAGGCCGGGGATCCGCATCTTGATGCCGGACAGATCGGCCAGCCCGTTCACCTCGCGCTTGAACCAGCCGCCCATCTGTACGCCGGTGTTGCCGGACGGGAAGGTGATCACGCCGAAGTCGTCGAACAGTCGCTGCACCTCTGCCTGCCCCCCGCCTTCGAGCAGCCAGGCCGTCTGCTGCCGGGCCCGCATCCCGAACGGCACGCAGGTGTCGAACGCCAGCGCGGGGTTCTTGCCCGTGTAGTAGTAGCTGGCGGTCTGACCGACCTGCACCGTGCCCTGCTGCACGGCGTCGAGCACCTGCAGACCGGGGACGATCTCGCCGGCCGGGTAGACTCGGATGTCGAAGTTGCCGTCGGTCATCGCAGAGACGCGCGCGGACAGCCCCTCGGCGCCGCCGAACAGCGTGTCGAGGCTGCGCGGAAAGCTGGACACCAGGCGCCAGCGGATCTTCTTGCCTGTGGAGACCGCGGGGGCGCCTGCCTCACCGCCGGTGGATGCGCCGCCGCACCCTGCTCCCACTGCTCCCGCTCCGACGAGGGCGGTGCCTGCCAGCGAGCCGCGCAGCAGCTGTCCCATGAAGTCCCTGCGTCTCATCCAGACCTCCATCATCGTGTGGAGGAGCCGGTATCGCGCCAGGCTGGAACGTGGCGGCAGAGGTGGGGGGGCGAGGTGGGGGAGGTGGTGGCGGGGGGCGGACTTGAACCGCCGACAACACGGGTATGAACCGTGTGCTCTAACCAACTGAGCTACCCAGCCATTGCACCCCAGACATCTCTGAGCGGTGGGAGTTTAACCGCAGACGCGCGGGGCGCAAGGGGCTGGAGACTGCGCCCCGCCGTCCGCCATCGGTGCTCCCTCCTCCAGCGCCGGTGGATCGCGTGGATCGCGGATCGTGGCGCCGCGGTCTCGCGGATCGTGGTGCCGCGAGATCGTCAGTTCGTGGAACCGCGAAGTCGCGGCCGCCGATCTCCCGAGGGACCGACAGGAGGTGGCCGTGATCATCTCCGCAACTGCTCCACGACAGAGACGAACCAGCCGCCCCCGGTACCGCGGGGGGCCGCAACCCGGGCCCCTGATGCTCAACCCCGACGGCCCGGGGCGCGGGCGGGGGGTGATGGAGAAGTGCACCTTCTGCGTGCAGCGCATCCAGGCGGCGCGGCGCACGGCCAGGGGGGAGGACCGCGAGGTGGCGGACGGCGAGGTGCG
>CAYXGP010000480.1:0-3379 GCA_964464515.1 uncultured Enterobacterales bacterium | reverse complement strand
TCGAGCAGTACTGGTGACCGTGATCACACCTCCTGCAGATGACGACGATGGCATGACAGCGGGCGCAGGAGAATCGCCTGTGGTGGTCGTTTTCGCTCACGGTGGTCGCCACAGACTGGACAGGGCAGCTGCGACGGGTGAGCGGGAGGGGTGGTCCTCGTCACTCTGGAAGAGTCCGTGCTGACTGCCGAGGTCCGGCGCTGCTACGCCGGGCCTCACTCACTTCTGGAAGGGCAACACACGTAGCCACATCACAGTCGATCGCCTCTCGGGGGCCGTCCTCGGGCTGCGCCCTGCGGGCGGCCCTGGATCTGATTCCGGCGATGGGGGTGATCTGCGAGCGCCGATCATCGAGTGCAGATTTCACCGGACAGCGGCGGGATTCAACGACCGTCTACACTTCTGGGCCAGCTCGGCTCGAAGCGCCTCATGTTCCTCACCCAGCAGACGGTCAAGCTGACGCGTCAAACCCTCCACCATCTTCACCAAACGGGCGATTTCCCGACGGTCCTCAGCGCGTTGTCGTTCTGCAGATTGTCTTTGGCTGGCCAACTCAGCGCGCAGGGCCGTCAGCTCTGCTTGCTGCGCGGCGATCACCGCGACGAGGGCGTCGACATTGGCGGGGGCGTCTGGGGGCACACCTCCTTGTGGTCAGGTCCGAGGCCAGATGCAAGGGGTTCTTCGATTGTGATCGACCAACGTCAAGAATCGGGGACCGGTGTTGTCGGTCTGTTGTAGCGCGGTCGGCGCACAGAGCGTTTGAGGTGAGGAGGTGGAGGTGAGGTGGCCCCACTCGACTGGACAGGAGCGGCCGGAATTTAAGGTGGTTCTCACATAACTCAAAAATTCGTCGTCGGGGCTATGTGCATTGTGGGAAACCTTCGGTTTTCCAAGCCTATGGTCAGGTGCGCAGCAGCTGTCCATAGGCGTCATTGTGCATAGCCCAGCAACCGTGGCGGATCGGCGTTCTTGTAGACGCTCGCTGGGGTGCGGTTGCCCAGCGACTGGTGCCGGCGCTGGTGGTTGTAGAAGTGGAAGTAGCGGCGCAAGCCCCGGTATAGCTCGACGCCATCGGCATACTCGTTGATGTAGACCTCCTCGTACTTGACCGTTCGCCACAGCCGTTCCACCCAGATGTTGTCCCAGAACCGACCCCGGCCGTCCATGCTGATGGCGATTTGCCTCTCCTTGAGCTGGTCTGTGAAGTCTGTGGAGGTGAACTGGCAGCCCTGGTCCGAGTTGAAGATCTCGGGCTGTCCGAAGGAGAACGCGTCGTCGAGCGCCTCGATGCAGAAGGTGGTGTCGAGGGAGTTTGAGAGCCGCCATCCGAGGACGAACCGGGAGAACCAGTCCATGACGGCGACGAGGTAGAGGAAGCCGGCCTTCATGGGCAGGTAGGTGATGTCGGTGCTCCAGACCTGGTCGGGATGGGTGATGGGCACGCCCTTGAGCAGGTACGGGTACTTCTTGTGCTCGGGGTGGCTCCTCGACGTCCTGGGGCGCTGGTAGACGGCCTCGTAGCCCATCAACCGCATCAGGCGGGTCACCCGCTTCCGGCACACCGTGTGCCCGCGTCCAACGAACTCCGCCGCCACCCGCCGAGCGCCGTAGAACGGCCACGCCGTCGTCATCTCGTCTATCTCCCGCATCAGCGCCAAGTTGACGGCGGACTCCCCCCGCGGCCGGTAGTAGGCTGTGGAACGGGGAAGGCCGAGGAGCTGACATTGACGAGAGAGGCTCAGGTCGGGGTGTTCGGGCTCGAGGAGAGCGCGCTTGGCATCACTCGAAGACGGCAGATTTTTTTTCAACCAGTCCAGCTCCATCTTGAGCCGACCGATCTCCTCGTAGAGCGAGGCCGTGAGAGCCTCCTGCTGCGCCTGCTTCTTCTGCTCCGATGAGCCGAAGACCTCGGGCATCGATTGCTTCGCCTGCCGCTTCCACGTGGTGATCTGGTTGGGGTGGACCTCGTACTTGCTGGCGAGTTCGGAGAGCGTCGACCGCTCAGACAGGGCTTCCAGAGCGACTTTTGACTTGAAGGTGCGGGTGAATCGGCGGCGGGTGCGCTTGGCCATCTGGACTCCTCGGTGAGGCCGCTCCGATAAACTTAGCGGGCTGTCCAGAATTCGGGGACCACCTCAGAAGAGCCACACCCGTCTCGGTATCAGACACACCCGTTCCTACCGCGACCATACAGAGATCCCGGGCAGGCCGGGAGACTCAAGACCTACCCGAACTCCGCATCTGCACTTCCAACTCGTACCGAGCCGGAGCCAAGACTCTCCGCAGCATCAATTTTCGCGCCTCGGCGAGTCGCACCGGATTCGGCACCCATGTCACCTGCGGGGGGGTGACCGTCCCTTCTGCGTCGAGACTCCACAGACGGGTGACCGCACACAGCACATAGTCGTCCACTGGCCAATACGGACTGCCCTCCGGGCGCTCCACGCTGGCGCGACAAGCATTGTGCTCATTCGGGGTCCAATGGATGCGTAGGGTCTTCGACAGCGGTCGCCCCGACGACTTCACCTCGATACCAATCCAGACCTGCTTCACACCCCAGCAAGCACCGTAGAGCAGGTCGAAGCCGGGGTACTCCACCAACTCCGGCGCCTGTAGCCAGTCGGGCGCGTGCGGGTTCGCCCGTGCGTCGGCGACCTGCTCGGGCGTGGCGACGGGCAGCACGACCACCTCGTCGGGAGGTTCCTCACATCCCCCCAGGATGCCCGGTGGAACACCGAGACGCGGCACCTCGCTGCCACGCAGCCGACGGATCAGCCAGACCTCACCCTGCCGACCGATAACGGACGCTTTCGCGCTAAATCGCACGCCCCGGCCGCGTCGTGGGCTCCGCTGGACCTCCAACACACCGTTCGTGGGCACTACGTCCAACTCGAAGCTGAGATCGCGCTGCTCAGGCGGGCGGGCGTCCAACTCGGCCGCGCGGGCGTCGAGGTGGGCGTTGGCGAGCTGCGCGTTGGCGAACTGCCTTCCCGCCACCTGGATCGTCCGGGTCTGGGCACCCAGCGCGTTCTGGAATCGATCAGCGTCGCTGCCGGAGAAGGCCGCGGACCACTGCTCCAGGATACCCGTCAGATCGTTCACGGGAGCCCTGGTCGCATCCGGATCGACGTGTCCGAGTAGCGCTGCCAGAGCCCAGGCCGACGGTACCGAGAGCGTCGCCTGCTGGTCCAACCGTTGGGCCAACCGCCGACCCAGTACTCCCTGGTTCCCGCAGGACGCAAGGAAGGCCTCAAAGCTGTCATCCAATGGAGCTAGGAAGACGAGGAGCGACGCCCGGGCGCATTCGGGATTTGGGGGCAGTCTGAGGGCCTCGGTCATCGTTCCGCCCATGAGCCGTAAATCTCCACCGCTTGGGCGG
>CAYXGP010000479.1:0-3396 GCA_964464515.1 uncultured Enterobacterales bacterium | reverse complement strand
GGCCTCGGTGATGGGGGACAACCCGTCAGAGGCAGAGTACAAGGGCGTCTCGCTGCTCGGGGACGAGCTCCCAGTACAGAACGTGTCCTGGCTGGACGCCGTGAAGTTCGCGAACGCGCTATCCGCGCGGGAGGGACTGGAGGCGTGCTACGCCATCTCGGGTGAAACGGTGACGTGGCCGAATGGGCTGGATTGCGCTGGGTTCCGGCTGCCGACCGAGGCCGAGTGGGAGTACGCCGCGCGGGCTGGTTCAAGCGGCCGCTACGCAGGGACCGATGACGAACGGTCAGCCTGCCAATACGCCAATGTCAACACAGCCGCGTCGAAGAAGAAGTTCGACTGGTCGTGGGACGCCTTCCCCTGCGAGGAAAGCCACCTTGGGGCCGCCCCAGTGGGGAGCTTCAGGTCAAACGCCTGGGACCTGCACGACATGACGGGGAACGTCTGGGAGTGGTGCTGGGACAGGCACGGCGGCTATGAACCCGGCGAAAACACAGACCCAGTCGGCGCTTCCCGCGGCGAGAATCGTGTGTACCGTGGCGGCTCTTGGTTCAGCTCGCCTCGCGACGCCCGCCTCGCCTTTCGCAACTGGGTCACGCCTGGCAATCGCAGCAACTCCCTCGGCCTTCGCCTCGCTCGCTCTGCCGTCCCCGAGGGTTGACTGTCGGCCTCTAGATAATTGAGGTGTGTGCCCAACCGGAATGATCGGAAGAAACCGGCTGACCGTGTCCGTCCCCTTGCCGGATGACGCCCTCCGACCGTGGCCGCACCACCTCACCAGAACCGACAGAAACCGCCGACAGGACAGAGTTCCGGCGAGGTAGACGTGTGTCCGCGCTCGGCCGTGTCGCCGTCCGGAGCCGGCATGATGTCGGAAGATCACGACCGCCCTGCCGCCGATGGGATCCCCCGAACACGACCATCGCACCCGCTCGACGGCCACCAGATGACCCGATCACGACATCAACGTGCCGACCGACGACGCGATCGACCGCGCGATGTCCACGCGCTCATCCCCCCGGATGCTGGCCGCCACCCGCCGCTGCATCCGTCGGCGCGCTCGGGGGAGCGCGGTCGCCCCGTCGCGCGTGATGCGCCGACCCAGCCCGTCGAGGTGCCCCCCACAGGAACGCACCCGCGCCCGGGGATGCTTCAGCCGCAGCCCGCGCTCCTGCGCCAGCCAGTCCGCGATCTCGTCGCGCCAGGCTCGAAGCTCGGCCCGGCCCCGCCCAAACAGGAACAGGTCATCGACGTAGCGCAGGTAGCCGGGGATCTTAAGCGTGCGCTTGATGTGGTGATCCAGCGCATCGAGGTACAGCCAGGCCGCCAGCACCTGACTGGTGTACGCACCGATGGGCAGCCCGCGACCTGGCGGCGGCCAGTCCGGCTCCAGCCGGGCGAAGCGACGCAGCGCCGGGTCGCGGTAGAGCCCCGCGCCGCTGTCCAGCACCCGGTCCATCACCGCCAGGAAGCGATGGTCCCGGATACGCCGGGCCAGCAACCCACGCAGGATCTCCCGATCGATGCTGGGAAAGTACGCCCGGATGTCCAGGTGCAGGAAGAACCGGTGCCGCCGGATGTGCTCGGTCAGCCGCAGCACGGCGCGGTGCGCGCCGTACCCGACCCGGCAGGCGTAAGCCTCAGGCCGCAGCGAGCGCAGCAAGACCGGCTCCATGCACTTCACCAGCGCGGTGTGGACCACTCGATCGGCGATCGGCGCCCGAGCGATCACCCGGGGCTTGGGGTCGTGAATCGTCAGGATTTCGTAGCCCTTGGGTTGCCACCGCCCAACCGCCAAGCGGTCACGGAGCCGCGTGATCTGCTCCTCCAGCGTGAACAGCAGCCACGCCGCGTCGGGGTTGCCGCGCTTGCCGCGCACGGTCAGCCGGGCCGCCCACTCCAGGTGGGCCGGATCGCAGAGCTGACGGAACAGCCCGGAGGCGGTCCTCATCCCGAAGGGGCCCGCCCGGACCTTCGAGCCGAGGGCTCTACCAGCGCGGGCGGGCGGGTTCGGGTGACGCAAGACGCCACCGCCGGGGAGGGGCCTGCTCGGGGCCGGAGGGCCGCGGGCTCAGGGGCGGCAGAGCGAGCGAGGCGAAGGCCAAGGTTGTTCCTGCGGTGGCCGGGCCTGTTCCTGTTGCGATTGGCGACACGGGCGTTGCGAGGCGTGTTGTTCCAGGAGCCGCCGCGGTTCACACGATTCTCGCCGCGGGTGGCCCCTCCCCTGAAGGACGAGTGCTGAGAGAGAGGCTGCGCCGCCACCCGCCGATCATTCGGCCGATCTCGGCCAGCCGGCCCAGGGCGAAACGACGCTGGCGGGCGGAGAGCTGGGCGAGGTCAGCCGCCAGCCGGAGCTGCTCGCGGACTCGGACCACGCCCTGATCGGCTAGGCGGAGCTGGTGCTGCCGGATCGCCGGGAACGTCAGCGCCAGGGCGATCGCCTCCAGCAGCACGCAGGAGGTCTCGGCCAGCCGGTCGGCGAGGAAGCGATCGCTCCACGTTCGCTGGCGCTCCAGGTTCCACCGGACCAGATCGGCGGCGGCCACATACAACGGAGCCTCGCGCCAGCTCATGGCCGACCCCGGTGCATGCGGCGCTCGGCGCTCCGGCTCAGGCCAGCGATCACCGGCAGCAGTTCTTCCTCGATGATCCGCACGCGGGGAAGATGGGCGTCTCCATGAAGACCCAGGAGCCCCACCGAGCGACCCAGCGCCGCCCGAGCGCGCCTGAGGGCGTCCAGCTTCTGCGGCGGGGCGTACAGGTGATGGGCTTCGGCCAGGCACAGCAGGGCATCTTCGATCAACGCCGTCGCGGTCTCCGGAGCACCGCTGTCTGTTCTCAGTTCGGCGAGCAGCACCACACCGCGGCGAAACGGATCGAGATCGAGCACCGAGCGTCGGCGATCCCCCCGACGGAGCGCGGCGCGAGAGGGCAGCACCACCTCCACCGCCTCGCGGACGGCGTCGGCCTTCGCCTGGAGCGCCCGGCGCTGGGGCTCGGTCAGCGGCAGGTGCTCCCGGTCGATCTGCCAGCGGCCGCCCTGCTTGGCGGCGGGCAGCTCTCCGCGGGCGATGCGGGCGCGGACGGTGCGCGGTGAGCACCCCAGCAGGGCGGCGGCTTCTCGGATGGTGAGCTTCATGAGCGCGTGCTGACCCCATCTGGCACGCGAGGTTCCACCGGGGGGTACACTTCCGCGCTGATCCGCGGCATCGCTTCGGCACAATGGGCGAGGTTGGGAGAGTGCTGGGGCGACAGAGTGGTCGTGATCTTCCGGTCGCATGCCGGCTCCGGCCAGCGACATCGCCGAGCACGGACATACGTCCACCTCGCCGGAACCCCGCCGTGTCTGCGGGTTCGGTCGGAACTGGTGAGGTGGTGCGGCCACGGTCGGAGGGC
>CAYXGP010000478.1:0-3400 GCA_964464515.1 uncultured Enterobacterales bacterium | reverse complement strand
GTGATGCCATCCCCGCCGCACGATCTCAAAAGACAATGGGCGCATCTCGAGGTTGTACCGATACCCCGTCCCAGGGTGGATCTTCGCTTCATAGTCGACGTAGCAGATCTCGAACGGGGCGAGGTGTAGCTTGGGGGTGATCACGAGAAGACCGCACTGGATGACCTCATTGAGGTCGGTGTCGATACCAAAATTTCGGTAATAGTCTCGCGGGCTTCGGTTGACAACGAGCTCTCGACCCCTGGACTGGTGTGCATTCCGACCATCGTGATCGCCTGGATCGCTCATCGTGATCGCGTGGATCGATCCATCGTGATCACCCAGACCGATCCATCGTGATCGCCTGGATCGAACCATGGTGATCGCTTGAGGCGCGGCGACGCTATGTGGTTGAGAATTCTGTTTTGTTCAGTCCAATTCGTCGGGGCTATGGGCGTGTGGGCAGGTCGCGTCCGCCAGGGCGCCCGGATCTCCACGGCAGAGCCGCGCGAGCTGTCCGAGCGACTGTGGGCAACCCGTGGGGTTGTCCAAGTCCGCAGGGGTCGGGTTGTGGGCAGGCGCTTTGCGGCTGTCCCCAGACCGGACCCGGAGGCCGTCAGGCGTGTCACGTCCATATCCTGCGCGATTTAGGTTGGCAACTCAATGTGGGCAAGCAACCGGTCCCCGCGTCGCGCTCACTTGTCAGGCTTGTCCCGGCGCGACGGTCCCTTCAGCTCGATGCGATACGACGTGTGCAGCACCCTATCGCAGATCGCGTCTGCCACGGTCGCCTCGCCGATCACCTCATGCCACCGCCTCGTAGGAAGTTGGCTTGTCAGGATGGTCGCGCGCTGGCCATGCCGATCTTCGAGCACCTCCAGCAGGTCGTGGCGCTGCATCTGTGTCATCACACTCAGGCCCAGATCATCGATCACGAGCACATCCACCCGTGCGATTCGTGCCAGGACCTTGGCGTAGGTGCCGTCGGCGTGAGACAGCATCAGTTCGTCGAACAGCCGCGAGGCGCGCCGATACATAGCCTTCATCCCTCGGCGGATCCCCTGGTGGGCGAGGGCGCAGGCCAGGTGGGTCTTGCCCGTCCCTGTCGCGCCAGTGATCAGCACGGTTCGGTTGTCGCGGATCCACTGGCATGTGGCGAGCTGTCGGACGAGTCCCCGATCGATCTTGCGCTCCGGGGCATACTCGATGTCCTCGATGCAGGCCTGCCGCAGCCTCAGCTTGGCGGACTTGAGGTTCCGCGCCATTCGGCGGTTCTCGCGGTGCAGCCACTCGATGTCGACCAGCAGTCCGAAGCGTTCGTCGAATGACAACTCGCCCATCTGTGGGTCCGCCTGTTGCCTGAGCCAGGCGTCCGCCAGCGCAGTCATGCGCATCCGACGCAGCTTGTCGATGGTGGGTTCATTCAGCATGGTGTTCTCCTTCAGTGGTAGTAGGTGTCCCCGCGCACGTTGTCGTGCTCGGGGAGCGAGGGTGCTGGGCCGTCACTGGCGTCTTCGGCGAAGGGAAGACGGTCCAGGCCGTTCTTCAAGATCGAGTCGACGTGGCGATAGGAGCGGGCGTTGGCGCGCAGCGCTCGTCCACAGGCTTTCTCCAGCCGCTCGAGGTCGTACCGCCGAGACAGGCGCTGGATCCCCAGACAGGAGCGGTAGCCGGCCTCTGGATGCGGACGGTTGCAGAGGATCTCCTCGATGAGCCGGGCGGTGTTGGGTCCGATGCCCCTTGCCCACTCGAGGAGCCGGGTTGGAGACCACTCCAGGTGCTTCCTGTGGGCCTTGGGCAGATGCTGCGGGCAGGTGGTCGTGCCCCCACGCTCGCGGCTGAGGACGTGGCTGTGAACCCGCCGGTGCTGATGGTAGATCTCGACGGTGTTTGCGGTCGTGTAGATGTCGACGTGCTCGCCGACCAGGGCGTGTGGCACCGAGTAGTAGTGGTACTCGACGCCGACGTGGTAGTCCGCGTTCACCTTCGCCCGGCTCCAGTCGCCGTAGACGAACGCATCCTGCGGAAGCGGGCGCAGCGCCGGACGGTCCAGCTTCTCGAACAGCTCTCGCCGACTCGCGCCGTACACCCGCATCTGTCGGTCGTTCAGGTCATCGACCAGCTCCCGGATCCGGGCGTTGAGCTCGGCGAGGGAGAAGAAGGTCTGGTTCCTCAGCCGGGCCAGCACCCACCGCTGGACGATCTGGACGGCGACCTCGACTTTGGCCTTGTCTTTGGGCTTGTAGGGTCTGGCGGGCAGGATGCAGGTGCCATAGTGCTCGGCGAGGTCTCGGTAGGTGCGCTGGACACCGGGCTCGTAGCGGCAGTGGACGGTGACGCCGCTCTTGAGTTGGTCGGGAACCACAGCCGCCGTCACGCCCCCGAAGAACGAGAACGCCCGCGTGTGGCTGGCGATCCAATCGGGGCTGGTCTGGGTTCGTGTGGCCTCGGCGTAGGTGTAGTTGGAGGCGCCGAGAGTACCGACGAACAGCTCGCACTCGACGCGCTCGCCGGAATCGGGGTCGATGTAGTGGGGCTTCTTGCCGGAGTAGTCGACAAAGAGCTTGTCGCCGGCCTTGTGGACCTGCCGCATTGACAGCCCGCGCCGCTTCAGCCACCCTCGGTACAGGTCGCAGAAACGGGTGTAGCCGTACCCGTCGGGATGCCGCTCTCGGTACTCGATGTGCAGCAGCTCCAACGTGACGCCGGGGCGGCGACGCTCCAGGTGGATCCACTGGAAGTTCGGCAAGGGCCGGCGCGGCTTGCCGGCGACGGCCTGCTGGTAGAGTCGGCGCTCCAGCTCGGCGTCATCGAGCTGGCAGACCGTCTTCCAGTCCAGCCCCGCGCGGCGGGCGCGGCTCACTGTGGCCCCAACCGAACCGGCGCTGATCTGCAGGCTGCGCGCGATCTTCCTGTGGGACAGGTGGTTTTGGAGCTTCAATCTGAGGATGTCTCTGGTCTTGTGCATGGGCAGTCTCTGCGTTGCCATCACGCCTCCGTGGGGGGGGGGTGATGGACGTAGTCCTGCGTCGCCTGAAACTCCGAGCCATCAGGCTCAGGTGATCACCATCGGCTGATCCGGGTGATCACGAACCCGATCCAGGTGATCACGATGAAGTGATCTTCGCGATCACCATCGAGTGATCGAGGTGATCATGATGACCGATCCGGGTGATCACCATCGATTGATCTGAGCGATCACCATGGGGCGGTGCATGCAGACTGGCACATACGGATGTAGGCGTCGTAGAGGTGATCGTGCATGTCTCGCGATAGAAATGCATAGGCATCGGTACCGCCAATCTTCTCTCTGGGTACCGCGGAGACGACGCACGGAGCCAACGCGGCATTGATTACGATGTCGGCGCGAGGATAGTCGCCATAAACCACCTTCCCATGGTATCTGGCTCCCCTCCGCGAG
>CAYXGP010000477.1:0-3420 GCA_964464515.1 uncultured Enterobacterales bacterium | reverse complement strand
CTGGAGCAGCGCTACATTGAGCTGTTTTAGCCGTATTCGGAGTCACTGAGTTTTAACGACCGGGTTCATCGAGCCGCCGGGCCAGATCGTCCCCGAGCGCTGCGAACTGCTTCATACCGCGCTCCAGGCTCCCCCAAAGCACCGGGACCATCATCCCGGTCGCGGAGAACGACTGCCGCAGAACCGACCGCTCGGCGCTGTCTGATTCGACCTCGAAGACATGCTCCAGTCGGATGAAAAAACGAGCGCCGATGATCGTCTCGAAGATGATCTTCCGCGGCGGGGCGATCGAGACCAGCCGCGGCCGCATCGTCCTCGGCGGATCCGCCAGCGTCATTCTCCAGCGCGCGCCGGGCGTGAGCTCTCCCTGCGCTGACGTGACGAGTCGGCCCCACTCGGGCCAGCGCGGCGTGTCGATCAGCGTGCTCCAGGCGCGATCGGCGCCAGCGGGCAGCGGCGTGCTCAGGAGGAGGCGTCGCATGGCACCCCGGCGCCCACGCGGGAGGCCCGCAGCCCTCCGAGGCCCGTATCGCTCCGGCGATGGCTCGCGCGCGCCGGCAGCAGCGCGACCGCCATCCCCGCCGGGCCGACGCTGACCGACGTGACCGGACCCAGGGAATTCGGGGTTGCCCGGGGGCTCTGTGTCGCCCGATGGCTCATGGACGCTCCAGCGGTGGGGGCGCCTCTGTAGCTCGGCGTAGCCCGTGTTACCGTGGGGTCATGGAGACCTCGGAGACCCTCCCCTGGCTGCTCGGGGCCGCGCTCGTCGTCGCGGCCGTGGCCCTCGCGTTGTGGATGACCACGCCTGAGCAGGAGAACATCATCCCCGACGTCTACGAATACGGGGTCATGTAAACCTCGATGTTGCCTCCGTCCCCTGACTGCGCGGCCGGATTCGAGGCCGCATGCAGATTCCCATTTGTCCTCTCTCGTCACCGTAGAGGTACTACAGCCTCCTCGGTCGAACTTCCTTAGAATCCACCTTCGACCACGACTCCAGCCGCTCGCAACAGGTTCCAAATGCAACATCGAGGTGGCGCGTGAGCACCCCCGCGCAGGCCCGCCGTCTTTTGGTCCGCTACTTCAGCCTGGGGGTGATCATCGCCGCCCTGACCACCGGCGCTGCGGTGGTGTGGAAGCGCCAGAGCACGTCGCTGGCGTCCGAGGCGATAACCATGCAGGCCCCCGGCCTCGGCGGTCATGTGCTGATCCCCGACCTGGATCAGGCCCGGATGGTCGTGCCCGATCGGCCGCACGACCCCTCTGAGGCCCGCGCGGAGAATCGGCACGAGACGATTCAGCGCTTGCGCACCTTCTTCGTCTCCACCAACAGCCGCGGCATGCGCGGGCCCGAGATCAAGCCGAAGCACGGCTTCCGGATCCTGGCGGTGGGGGACTCCGTGACGTTCGGGTGGGGGGTCGCCGGAGACGAGACCTTCCCGGCGCAGCTCTCGACGCTGCTGGGGGTCGAGGTGCTCAACGGTGGGGTCCCGGCCTGGAAGCCGCCCACCATGGCCGCATGGACTCAACGGGTGGCGCGGGAACTGGCCCCCGATCTGGTGCTGTTTACCCGCCGCCCCGACATGGCCTCCTCTGATCCCTGGCTCTACTACACCGAGGCCGTGGGCGCGGTCGTCGAGGCGGTCGCCCCCGCGCCGGTCGCCGTGATCATGCCGCCCGTGAGCACCTTCGATGTGATGGGCTCCCGGCAGTACCAGGCTGAGTACCAGCGGGCGACCCAGCTCGTGCGGCCAACGCCCGTGCTCGATCTGACCGACGTGTTCCGCCGCGAGGTCTCCGCCAAGGGGCTGCCTGGGGTGCAGATGGAGCAGATATCGGGTCCCGACGGCATGGTGCAGCGGGTGCGCTCACAGCCCGACGGCAGCGTGGTCCTGGAGGTGTCCGCGCCGCGGAATGGTCTCGCACCTGAGGTGGTCGCGCTGTTCGAAGACGACGGGGACGTGGCCGAGCCGCTGTTCTTCGACGGCGGCCACCCCGACGCCGCAGGCTTCGGTGTGTTCACCCGTGAGGTGGCCCGGTGGCTGCGTGAGCGGAGGCTGGTGCCGGAGGGCTGACGCGATCTACTCTTCGAGCTCGCCCAGCGCCGCGCGGGCCGCCGCATGCTCGGCCTTCTTCTTGCGCGTTCCCCAGCCGCGGGCCAGCGGGCGCGCCTCGATCGAGACCTCGACGCAGAACCGACGCGCGTGGGCCGGCCCCTCCTGTCCCACCAGCCTGTAGTGGGGCACCGCGCCGCCGCGCGCTTGCGCCCACTCCTGGAGCTGCTGCTTGGGGTTGTGATCCGAGCGGGCGCGAGCCAGGTGGGGCTCCTGCGCGCGTTTCACCACCTCGCGGGCCGCGGCATGCCCCTGATCGACGTACACCGCCGCCAGGATCGCCTCGTACAGCCCGGCGAGCAGGCGCGCGCGGCGCGCGCCGCCAGTGGCCGCCTCGCCCCGCCCCAGGCGCGCGCACCGACCGAGGTCCGCGACCGTCGCGAGATCCGCCAGGTGGTCGGTGTTGACGAGCTGCTGCCGGCACCGCGACAGCTCGCCCTCGGCGGCTTCCGGGAACGCTGCGCAGAGCAGCTCGGAGGTGTACAACTGGAGCACGGCGTCGCCGAGGAACTCGAGCCGCTCGTTATGGTCCCCGCCGTGCTCGGCCGCCCACGAGCTGTGCGTCAGGGCGGTTCGGTAGGGCTCTGTGTCGGGCGGCGGGCCATCGCCTGGGCGCCAGGAGGTCATCGGTGCTCCAGCGCGAGGGGTAACCCGACGCCATCGCATGCCGTCGCGCGGCGGGATACCGAGCGGCCATTCAGGAGGGCGAATGCGGGCCAGATGGAAGCGACGAGCGTGGGTGTTTGCGTTCGCGCTCACGGCCACCGCGTCCCAGGCCGGACCGGGGATGCGAGGAAAGGCGGGCGCGCGTATCGGCACGCTCCGCGTGAACCGGGTAGTGCCGCCGCAGACCCCCGTGGCCGGCGCGGAGACGGTGCAGATCGCCCGCTGGGAGGGCATGGACAGCGCGGTCTTCACCGCCGATCTCGAGGCGGCCGTGGCCGATCCCGCGCGCGGCACCAAGGGCAAGCGGGCCAAGGACGAAGCCCACGGCCTCACGGTGGTGGTGGCGAAGGTGGTCGAGCGGGGCGGCGCGGCGAAGCTCGCGGGTGAGCTGAAGGTGACGACGGAGACCAGCCAGGAGACGTGCCGACCCAACCGCGGCCCGCCGAGCGCGCGGGCGACAGGCGGCGACGCCGAGGTCGCGGAGGCGCCGCTGTATGTGCGGCGGGTGGGGATCGAGGCGACGTGGTCGCTGACCGACAAGGCGGGCGAGCAGATCGCTACAGACACCACCTCGGTGGGGGGGCGCCCCCGGGGGGGGGGGGGGCGCCCCCCGCCGCCGGGCGGGGGGGCGGGGGCCCCC
>CAYXGP010000476.1:0-3477 GCA_964464515.1 uncultured Enterobacterales bacterium | reverse complement strand
TAACGCCCCGGGGCTTCACCTGCGGAGCACTGCATTGAGAGCAGCGCCACTCGTTACCCGCCCCTCCTCCAACCTTGAGGCCGCCGGGTGGTAGCCCGCGTTAAATACCTGCCACCGGCGTTGGCCCTGCCGGCCCCGGCGCGGCCGTTCCTGTTGAGGCACCTTCTTGATGATGGGCATGGAACGACGGCGGCGGCGCTTTGCACACTCAAGCCCCCTCGGCTCTTTCCTCGACGGCCTCTGACACCCGTCTCGGCGCCTGCGGCGCGGGCACGGCGTTCGCGACTCAAGGACATCCAGGCCGCGACGAACCTCGCCAGCATTGGGGGTAACGGCGTTGGCGAGCCAGCAAGTGTCCGGTGGCGCCCTGATGCAGCATTATCCACCGTTGAACCCGGCTAACAGCGCAGCCGGCGAGACGCGAAGCGTCTGCTGGCTTCGCGGCATCGGTGAAAACCTCGGCGGGGTCGCTGTGAGCGAGTGGCCTGGTGCGGCGTCCTCTTCAGGTACAGCAAGCCCCTACGTCAGGGCCGACTCTGAGCGCAGCCGGTGAGACGCGAAGCGTCTGCTGGCTTCGCGGTGCACGGGTGAACCAGGGCGTCGGCATCAGAGGCAACGCGGCTCCTCCGGCGCCAGGGGACCCGCTCAGGTCGTGACCCGTGCTCTTTGTGGTGAACGGCTGGCGCTCGAAGCTGCCACGTCTGTCGAAACGCCGGCCATAGAATGAATCAGCGACTTGGGTTCTGCTGGGCCTCTCACCCGGCGGTGGAGCCCCAGATGAATCGGTTCAGGCTCCTGATGTTCCGACCAAACACTGTACGACACCTGTGAGGCTCAGGCGTACCGAGTGCTTTGAGTGTTCCTACTCTAACCCTTCAACATTACGTCGTGATGGTCGCGAGGCGAGAGTGCTCGGCGGTGGGTTGAACATGTTGAAGAGGATTACCTTCCACCTACCATACCAACTGTGAGCGCTGCGGGCCCGCCGCATCGTCCGCCAGTGTATTTAACGCCCCGGCGCTTCACCTGCGGAGCGGGGCCTCTCGGGCAGCGCCACTCGTTATCCGCCCTTCCTCCAGCATTGATGCCGACAGGTGGTAGCGCGCGTTAGGTGCCCGCCACCAACATTGGCCCCCTCTCTCTCGACGCCTGCTGTACGTTGGGGAGATGGGGGCAGCCAGTTGACCGGGCCTTGAACCTTGCCCGCACCCCAGCGCCGACGCGACTGAACGGGGTGTCCTCTTGGTGCAGCATTCCCCCTCGATGGCGCGAGCACTCAGCGCAGCCGGCGAGACGTGGAGCAGCCGTGCTGCGGAACGTCTGCTGGCTTCGCGGTGTACGGGGAGTCCCAGCGTGGTCATCGGTTCCGAACGCCCTGCCCCGGCATCGACAGAGCACGGCTCAGTCGATCCCCGGCGCCCCTCGCCCGCTTCCTGATGGCGTACTCGCGAGCCTGTGCGCCGAGGCATCCCAACACCACCGGTTCGTGACAGTGCCGTAGATGGCCCCGGCCTGATTGAGCGCACCAGCGACGTGGTATCCTCTCCAGCCCCGCTGCCCTCGTTGTCTATGAAGACCCACCTCCACCCTATGATCTCCTCGATCCTCATTTCGGGAGGCCCCCTCACGGGTTGTCTACCCTCGCTGGAGAAGCCGACCTTCACCACGGACACGATGGACACGGCTGCGCTCACGGGCACCCAGACATCGACCTCCTCGCTCCCAACGACCTCCGGCTCAACCACCACACCGGTGACAGACGCCGATGGAGACGGCTTCAGCTCAGCGAATGGCGACTGTGACGACGCAGACCCTGCCATCCATCCAGGGGCAGACGCGCTCCTGCTGGTCAACGACTATGACTGTGATGGCAACCAAGATAGTGAGAGCAGTCTGACCTTCAGCGACTACAGCTTCGTCGGGGAGGCCGGAGATTCCCGCGCTGGCTACGGCATATCTTCGGCTGGAGATGTGGACGGCGACGGACTCGGTGACATCATCATCTCAGCCTCCGGTGCCGACGACAAGGGAACCTATTCCGGCAAGGCGTGCCTCATTCTGGGCCGTAGCCTGGACGAAAGAAGGGCGCTGGACCTCTCCAACGCTGACTATACCTTCGTCGGGGAGAGCGAATTCAACTATGCAGGCGTGCCCGTGTCGGACGCTGGGGATGTGGACGGCGATGGACTCGGTGACATCATCATTGGGGCGAGAGGCCATGACGACTACACCGGAAAGACATACCTCATCCTGGGCAGCGACCTGGGTGAAACGGACTCTTTCAGTCTCTCCAGCGTCGACTACAGCTTTGTAGGAGAGAGTGGATACGACTCCGCGGACCTCAGAGTCTCTGACGCCGGAGACGTAGATGGAGACGGCCTCGGTGATATCCTCATCGGGGCACACAATATGGACGAGAGCGCCCGGGACTCCGGAAAGGCATACCTGTTCTTAGGCGGCAACCTGCGCGAAACAGGTTCGAGAAATCTATCCAACGCCGATTACGGCTTCGTCGGCGAGAATGGCGATGACTACGCAGGCTACAACCTCTCAAGCGCCGGTGATGTGGATGGCGATGGCCTCGCTGACCTCCTCATCGGGGCCCAAGGCAACGACGACAATGGCAACTACGCCGGCAAGGTGTATCTTATCTTGGCGGATAGCCTGAGTGAGCCGGGCACAAGTGACCTCTCAGTTGCTGACTATGCATTCAGCGGAGAGGCCGACCTCAACTACGCGGGCTACGGTCTTTCTGATGCCGGAGACATTGATGGTGACGGTCTCGCTGACATCCTCATTGGGGCCTATGGCAACGACAGTGGTGCTACGGATGCTGGCAAGGTGCACCTCATTCTGGGCAGCAGTTTGGTGAAGCTCGGCTCGAACAACCTCTTCTACGCAGACTACGGCTTTATCGGGGAGAATGAGGGTGATGATGTCGGGGTCAGTGTCTCCAATGCCGGGGACGTAGACGGTGACTCCCTCAATGACATCCTCATCGGAGCCCACTTTAGTGAGGATGGGCACCCGGATGCCGGCAAATCGTACCTAATCTTGGCCAGCAGCCTTGGTGAGCCGGGTACCATTGCGCTTTCTGATGCAGATTATCGTTTTGATGGTGAGAATGGGGGAGACTTCGCGGGCCGCACACTCTCCGATGCCGGAGACGTCAATGGCGACGGACTCGGTGACATTCTCATAGGGGCCTACTTGAACGACGAAAGGGGAACCTATTCCGGCAAGGCGTACCTGCTCCTGAGCCACCTGTAGCGTCCACCGCATTGCACCCAACTACGAGCGCCGAACTCAAAGAGCTCCCGTGGTTGCGGACTATTGATAAGTTTGTTCGGCGCCCGAAACGTCGGAATACAGGTACCTGAGCCGAAGCGCCTTTCGCCCTGTCTCTCGCGTAACGCCGGAGCACCTAACGCCTGAAGCTCACCCGCGGCCACCAGCTGTTGCCTGCCACCAGCATCA
>CAYXGP010000475.1:0-3494 GCA_964464515.1 uncultured Enterobacterales bacterium | reverse complement strand
GTTCAAGTGGCGAGAGGGGTACCAGACTCTGAGGCGGTTCGCTCGCTTGAGAGGCTGATCGTGATCTGCCAGCTCCTGATGAAGTACCTGACGACCCCACCGGCTGAGGACCCTGCGCTGGACCGGAAGCTGTCGGGCAGCGCCAAGGTGCTCCACGCGGTCCTGCTCTCCTCGCTTCGCCCTCTCACCGTGGCGCTCGCCGAGGAGATCCCCTTCGACGTGGTGCCCAGGCTCCCGCAGGAAGAAGCCGCCCGAGGACGACTACCCATCCATCAGCCCACCGCCGCGCCCTCGACGGCTCCGAAAGTAGCCGCGCCCCCCGCGCCGCTGCAGGATCATGAGATTCCACCAGCCGGCGAGTTCACCGGAGCGCACCTTCTTCGGTGGCGTCGTGGACTGAAGTTGTCTCAGCGTCCCGCAGCCCAGCGACTCGGCATCTCTCAGGGCTGGCTCAGCAAGACCGAGAAGGCGCTGACGGAACGCGTCGGTCCCAAGCTGCAGGATGCCCTTGAACGCGAGCTCGGACCCCATCGGCAGCAACACTCAGCCGCCGAGGGCCCGAACCAGCCGCACGAACTCCCCACGCAGTGACTGGAGCTGACCGGCGAGCTGGCGAACCGCACCCTCCAGCTCGGCGATGCGCTCGTCGGGCTCGGGGCGTCGGGTTGGTCCAGCTTCCAGCGCATCCAGCCGACGGTGGAGCCCCTGCATCCGAGAGCGCAGACCACCTATCTCTCGGCGAAAGGCTGGCTCTGACTGCTGGGGGCGCGACTCGTCGAAGCGGATCCGGTCCACGGCGTCCTCGATGGCGCGCACGTCGGCGGCCAGGTCCATGACCTTCAGCTCCAGGGCACCCGGCCCCTCGTCAGCCGTCCGTGGTCGTGGTTGCGACGACATGAACGGTGCCTCGCCCGCCAGCCGCGCCGCCTTCCTACGCTCCCGACTCGCCGCCGCCCGACAGCTAGCCGAGCAGAAACGCGCATCCACGCGCCGTCCCCAGAATGATTCTCCACAGCTCTCTCGCTCACACAAACGCAACATATTCCACCCCGAATATTCGAAACATAAGCGCACGATATTCCACGACAATTGGCTAACCGCCGACAATATTCCACCGTGCGCTTCGCCGGCGTGCGCTTACCGTAGGCGAACGTTCAGAGTGCCAGCAGAGCCGAGAATGCGCGTACGTTTCGGCTCTGATAGGCGAGCCCAGGAGCGCAGATGACCTACACCCTGTCAGAGAGCTGCACACTCACTCTGGTCGAGGGCGACATCACCCGGCAGGCGGTGGACGCCATCGTCAACGCTGCCAACCCCATCATGCTGGGTGGTGGGGGCGTGGACGGCGCCATCCATCGAGCGGCAGGTCGACAGCTACGGGATGCGTGCGCTCAGGTGCCGGCGCTCAACGGCGCGCGCCGCCCGACGGGAGAGGCGCGAATCACACCCGGATTCAACCTACCTGCGCGGTTCGCGATCCACACGGTCGGTCCCGTCTACCGAAGAAGCGCCCGCCCCGCCGCGCAGTTGGCCGCAGCTCACAGGAGTAGCCTGGCCCTGGCGGTGGAGAACGGCGTCCAGACCATCGCGTTCCCAGCCATCTCATGCGGGGTGTACGGCTACCCCCATGGTGAGGCGGCCAGAGTCGCGCTCACCACCTGCAGGGACCACTGCGACGGACTCACCGAGATCCGCTTCGTGCTGTTCGGCGAGTCCATGCTTCGCATCTTCCGCCAGATCGCTGATCGAGAGCTGTAGGCAGCGGGAGCCCCGGTGGTCACAAGGGTCCATCCCCGATTCCGTCGAGATCACCGTGATTCGGGGGTCAGAAACAGGGGCCAGAAGATGGGCAGAAGCAGGTGGTTTCTTGCAGCAGCCCACGTCTCTGCGTCCCACTCATCGAGCTGATAAGACCGTCTCTCAGCGGAGGTGCCCGAAATGCCGAGCGAGAGTTCCTGCCCACGATGTCACCAACCCGTCTCCCCAGGTGTGCGATTCTGTCCGCACTGTGGCAACTCGCAGGACACCGGGCCCAAGACCACGCCGCGTCGGACTCCCCGCGCCACCACACCAGATCCCACCGCGGTCGAGGAGTACGCCCGTCTGTTCAAGGAGCTGACCGGAGACGGCGCGCTGGAGGACTGGAAACTGGCTGAGTTGGAGCGAGAGCGCGCTGCGATGGGGGTGCCGCCGTCGGTCCACCAGCACCTGGTCGCCCAGCTTGAAGCGCGGGGCGCGCTGCCGGTGCGGCTGTCGGTGGACACGGTGGGCATGCGCGACTTCGCAGTGGGTACCCGCTGCGGCGTGGCCCTGGCGGTGTTGAATCGTTCAGGTCGGGCACTCCGGAGCGTCGAGGTGGAGCTGGCGGCGTCGACTGGTGCCGACGTACGGACGGCGCGAGCGGGCCTGCTGGGTCCCGAGCACCACGCGGTGTTGCGGGTCTACTTCATGCCGGAGGCGATGGGCCACCACGAGCTCACCGCGCTGGTGACGGCGACCCCGCTTCGAGGCCGGGCGGTGGTGATGCTCTGCGAGGCGGTGGGCTTCCGGGTCGCCGCGAAGCGAACCGCCCCGATGGCCAACATCCTCAACATCGACGCCGGCAGCCAGCGGGTGGGAAAGTTCGAGGGGATCAACGTCGGCGCCGAGGGCCCCACGGGCGGCGTGCTCGACCCCGGGGAGTGGCGCGAGGTTCGGCTGTCGGTGGTGGAGGACGCGCGGGCACGGCGCTGGAGGCAACAGCATGCTGCGCTTGTTGAATCCGCAGACGACGAGGAGCGGACAGATCCGAAGATGTCGCCGATGGTCGAGGCCACCCCCGAGCCACCGCCCGCCCCAATGCCACCGCCAGTCGCGCAGAACCGCTTCCACTACAACGGCCCCTCGGGGCAAGCCCAGCTCACCGCTCAGGAGGTCGCTGACAAGGTCGCGCAGGATCGCACCGCCCCACACCACCTGTGGATGAGCGGCTGGCCGGGCTGGAAGCCCTGGAGCGAGGTGCAGGAGGTCGCCGCGCTGGTGGCGCCTGCCACACCGCCTCCGCCCCCAGGCGGGAGCACCTTCTGGTACAGCGGGCCAGACGGTCAGGCCCAGCTCTCCGCGAAAGCGGTCGCCCAGCGCATCACGCAGAATCCAGCCGCCGAGCACATGGTGTGGAAGGAGGGCTTCGCCGGCTGGCAGGACGCGCGGACCGTAGCGGAGATCACGAGCGCCACAGACGCCAGCGAGCCCGCCCCTCCCCGCCCGCCTGCGGCGCCTGAGCCTGGCGAGGTGCGGGAGAGCCGGACCGGCGTGGTGTTGGCTTGGTGCCCGCCCGGGAGCTTCAGGATGGGCTCGAAGGACAGCGACTCCGAGGCTCACGACGACGAAAAACCGCGCCACCGAGTGACGTTGAGCCGGGGCTTCTGGATGACGCAGACCCCGGTGACCCAAGCGCAGTGGGGGCCTTGACCATCGTTCCGCCCATGATGGTCACGAAGCCCGCCTCATCGCGG
>CAYXGP010000474.1:0-3530 GCA_964464515.1 uncultured Enterobacterales bacterium | reverse complement strand
CCGTGTGGGACCGCCCTCAGGTCGAGGGGGGAGATTGCTTTTCTTGGAGCGGCCTAATGAGGAGAAGAAATACCACGAACTCCGGGCGAGCTTCTGCGACGACCTCTTCCACGGCGCTGCCCAGCACTCGGGCCTCTCCAAGATCCTCGGTGTTGTCCGTGGCCCTTACGCCTATCTGGACGACCATGACGGGCTCCAGTTCGTTGATGAGGCCGGCTACTGCTCCCATACTCGCATCTGGCTGGACCACTTCGGACAGCCTGCCGGGACAATCTCCAGCGACGACATCCTCGAACGCTTCTACGCCCTCAGTGCCGGCTCGGTGGGCGGGACGCTGGCCCTCCTGGCCGCTGCTCTCGACCTCCCGGCTGCCCGCATCCACAACGCGATTTCGCCGACGTTCGTGACCTGGGCCTGGCAGGCTGGCGCTGGCAAGACCTTCGCCTTCGAGTGCCTCTCGCTGCTGCGGGACGGTGAGCAGCTCGCGCCCCTGGCCCAGACCTCTCCCGACGAGCTCAAGCGCCAGATAGACGTGGCCTTCCTTTCAGGGCGCACCATCATCGTGGTCGACAACCTGCGGCGGGGGTCGGCGCTCGAGCTGAACAACATCCTCGCCATGATGACCAGCCACGACTTCATGACGCGGCTGGTGTCGAGCGGTGAGGCGCAGATCTTCAGTCCAAAGGCGTTTCTGTTCGGGATGACGGGCATCGATGTCGCATTCGGCGACGAGGCGAGCCGTCGCGTACTGATGGTCGAGATGGTCCCGCCGGATGGCGAGCACCGGTACCCCCACCTGGATCGCTGGTTCAACGAGCACCGCGCCGACATCTACGCCGTCCTCCTGGAGTGGATCCGGCGTTGGGACGAGGCTGGTCGACCGGCACCGCGGAAAACAGACTCCCGCATCGCGCGCAGCTTCCCGCACTGGAACGCCGTGGTGGGGGGCATCCTCTGCTACAACCTGCCTGACCTCGCGGACCACTGGCTGGATGAGTCCACGCGCAGCGTCCCGCCCCTCAAGGCTGAGATGCTCTGGTGCCTGGAGAACTGGCCCCGCGACGCCAACGCCAGCTGGGCCCGCCACCGCGGCGCGACCTTCGTTTCCTTCGTCGGCTTGCACATCGACATGCTTCCCACCCTCGCGCAGAAGCTGATCGAGCAGCCGCGCAAAAGCAGGGGCCAGGCGATGGCAGCGGGCCGCTTCCTGCTTGCCTGGAGTCAGGCCAACCCAGACATCCTCCGCATGGGCAAAGACCGCGACGGCCGCTTCTATGTGCCCGCTGCCGAAGTCCCACACGACCAAGGCTGAGTCTCACGGAGGTTCCGTAGCCAGGACCGAACTCTGGCGGTGTTCAAGAACTCCCGCCCAAACAATGCTCTCGCAGTAGAGGTGAGTCGAACAGATCACCGTCCCGCGGAACTTGCGGAACCCGCGGAACCTCCACCCCCTCCACCATCACCACAAGCCGGCATGGGGCCCTCCCACAGGAGGAGACCCCAGGGACCGGCGTGTCTCGATGCAGCCCACCGAGAGAGCACCATGACCCGCCCCCAACAAGCCAGAGAGGGTGCCGCGTACGCGGCACCTGCCGCCTCTGGCCTCCCCCAGGCCCACACCGGCCGCGCCATCGTCGTCTCGAGGAAGACCCTAGAGGCCCCCCCCGCCAGCCTTCTACCTGGGCGAGTCCCGGCGGTGTCCAAGAACGACATCGAGCGGGCCCTCCAGCCGGCTCCGCTGATCGTTGATCCGGCCAGTCTCCGACGGCTCCTCACCACCTCCCACCTCGATGACGGGAACAACAGCCTCGCCCAGCGCCTTTGTGCCTGCGCAGCCGCCGACGTATCGGAACTGGCCTTCAACGCCATCGGTGCACGTCGGCGGTGCGGTCGCCGCTACGCGCTCGCCGTGCCGGCCACGCCCTCACATCTCCTGCTCACCACAAGGCAGGTCGACGACTGGACCTACGACAAGGCTGGGCCGCGCCGCTTCCGCGCAGGGCTTCCAAAGGCCGCCTACCTGGCGAATATCCCCCGATCCGTCCGTAAGGCATTCGCAGCACCCCAGGGCTCCCTCCTCATCGACTTCGACATCAGGAGCGCCCACCACGCGATCGCCGCAGGCATCTCTGGCGATCCCGCACTCCTTACCGCCGTCAGCGAGGGCATACACGCGGTCACGGGAACCCTCCTCGCTCCGCACCTGCCCCCCGAGATCCGGTACCAAGTGGGCAAGCGCTGCAATTCGGCGCTCCAGGCCTGCTGCGGTCCCGAGGGCCTGCTTGAGCAGCTCAACAAGGCTGGCGTGTCTACCACCCTTCCGCAGGCGGAGGATGCCCTGAGAGGCTGGTGGGCGCGGTTCCCGACCCTCGCCCGGTTCGTTCGCGCGTGCTTCGTGTGGGTGGACCAGATCCGACGATCTGGCCGCAACCTCAAGCTTGCCGACGGCGATCGGACGCTCGCCTACTACGACCGCGCTTTCATCGGAGGCCGCGTCTGGCATCGCGACCAGGATGGGCGGTTCTACAAAGGCGTCACCGACCTGCAGCGGCCCCCCCGGTCGATCTGGACCGGCATCCTCCGCGGTATCGAATCGCTGCTCATGGATCGCATCTTCATGGCAGCCCATGGCCTCGGTTTGCGCTTGGCGATGCCGCTCTACGACGGGGCTCTCTGGGTGGCCGAGGCGGATCGGGCCCACGAACTCGCCGGTACGCTCAAGATCGCCGCAGACGACATCCTTCGCGAGGCGGGCATCCCGACCGAAGGGAAGATCAAGGTGCGCCGCAGCTGGGGATGAAGCAGTCGGAGCGGCAGCCTGCGCCACCGCTCCCAACCCCGGTCCGATAGGATGCGCTCCCTTGAGCGCCGGTGCAGAGCCCTGCGGTACACCTCCACCCTCATCGCTGCCACCCTCCGCATGCGCGAAGCCCGCCTTGTGGCCGATCTCCTGCGCCAGGGCGCCAGCGATGAGGCCTGGCGCGCCGCCATCTACGACGACAACGTCCTGCAGACCGGCAGCCGCGCCACGGCCTCCAACCTCTCGCGCGCCCTCCGCAACCGCCTTGAGCCACTCGGTCCGCCCCTGTGGGCCATGGTCTGCGACGGCGACCGCGTCCAGGCCACCCAGGCCGTGCTCGCGGGCACCATCCGCACCAGCGCCCTGCTCGGCGACTTCATGGACATCGCCATCCGGGAACAGCGGATCCTCTTCGCACCCACCCTGGAGCTGCGGATCTGGTCCGACTACATCGACGGCTGCCGCGGGCGCGACCCGGACATGCCGGTATGGAGCCAGACCACGCTGGATCGGCTCCGTTCGGTGGCCTTCTCCATGCTGGCAGAGACCGGTTACCTCGGCGACACGCAGAAACGTCACCTTCAACCAGTCTTTGTGGATGACGCCCTGCGCAACCTTCTCGAGGTCAAGGGGGAGCGGTATGTGCTCCGCTGCATGGAGGTCATGGAGTGAAGATCATGCGTGACCGGTTAAGTGATTACGCGCTTTAGGAGTGGAATCTGAGCGATGA
>CAYXGP010000473.1:0-3543 GCA_964464515.1 uncultured Enterobacterales bacterium | reverse complement strand
GACTCGCGGAGGGGAGCCAGATACCATGGGAAGGTGGTTTATGGCGACTATCCTCTCCTCGCGCGGCTCCGGCTCCCAATGCGGCGTGTGGTACACCGCGCTCACGGTGAGCAGCCCGAACAGCGACAGCGCATAGACCACCGCGCCCATCCGCGCGAGCCCGGGCGTCGCGCTCACCGCCAGCCCGACGCCGGCCGGCGCCGCGAGCACGCTGCCGATTACGTGGGGCACGCCGCGGAGGCGGGGCTTTGGACGCGCGACGGCCGTGGACATGGCTCCTCCCAGGTCTCTCGGGTAGCCCATCCGCCGCCGCCACGCGGGGAGGGCGTGTTCGCGGACACGCCGCAGGGCAGGTAGAATCAGGACACACCCGCGAACGGACGAGCCCGATCGAGCGCCCCCTCCTGCCACTCGTTCTCGCGCTGCTCGGCTGCACAGCGTCGCCGAACGATCGCGACGGCGCGGCGAGCGCTCCTGCGACGGACACGCACAACGTCACGAACGACGAACCGGGCGGCGCCTCCACCCCGGAAGGCGGCACCGATGACACGGGCGAGACGAGAGATGCGGACACGGGCAGCGACGACACCTACACGGTCTGCGGCGACGGGAGCGCGCCCTTCTCCTCCATCCAGGACGCCGTAGACGCCGCCGAGAGCGGTGACGTGATTCGAGTCTGCGCGGGCACCTATGCAGAGACGGTCATCGTCTCCGAGACCACGCTCACCATCGTGGGCGCGGACGGGTACGCGTCGACGTTCGTCGAGGGCTTCCTCAGCCCAGCCATCAAGGTGGTGGACGCGACGCTCTCTCTCGAAGAGCTGACGATCGGGGGAAACACCACGGCGTACAACGCCGCGAGCGGCATTCAGGCCGAGCGGGCGGCCCTCTCGGTGGAGCGCTGCCGCATCTCCGAGAACGCCACCAAGGCCGAGCAGGCCTTCGCGATCTGGGCCGAGGACACCACCTCCACCTGGGAGTCCGTGCACTTCGAGGACAACACCGTCTTCGGGCTGGCCAACTTTGTCGATAGCGACACCACGATTCGTCACGCGGTGTTCCGCTTCAACACCTACTCGCCCTGGACGCCGAGCGAGGGTTGGCTGATCTCCCACCTGGGCGGGACGTTCGAGTTGAGCAACGCCCTCCTCTACGAGAACCTCTCGGTCGAGGCGGAGACCCCCATCCGCGTCGACTCTGGCGCGGTGCGCCACGCGGTGTTCTACCACAACCGCAACCTGGCCTCGGATGTGTTCGCGCGCGCCCAGCCCGGGGTGGTCTGGGAGAACAACATCTTCTTCGACAACGACGCCTGCGGTCTCACGATCGACCCCGGCGCAGAGGTACAATACAACGCCTCGGACAGCAACAGCTACCAGACGTATACCAACGTCGTGAACTGGTGCCTCTCGGATGGCGCCGAACTGGATGAGAGCAACATCACCGAGTACCCGGTGTTCATCGGCTACTCACACTGGGACTTCCAACTCAAGAAGAAGTCTCCCTGCGTGGACGCGGGGAACCCCGACGCGTCCCTCAACGATCCCGACGGGAGCCGAAGCGACATGGGGGCGTTCGGCGGGCCGCTGGGCGAGTGGAACGGAACGACCCCCAGAGGGTAACGCTCAATTCAGCTTCAACGTGATCTCCGGATTGCGGTTGGCGATGAATTGGTGCGCGAGCCGGTGCGCCAGGTCTCGCGGCAAAGCCAACACCACGCCGCCGCCAAAGTCGCAGTGAATCACCGGCTCGTCGCGCTTCAACAAGTCGCCGCCGAGCCGCCGAGCCTGCTCCATCCCGAGGCGCACCTCGCTCGGAGTCGGCGCCACCGCGCGGCGATACTCTTGACCGTTGAAGAACGCGGCGAGTCGACCGATCTCCCCGGAGCGCAGCAGCCACAACAGCTCGCGGTAGGCCCCCGCGGCCGGGTTCGACCGGGTGTAGCGCTCGAGGGTCTCGGGCTCGAGACACTGCAGACAGGCAGCCCACCGCTCAAAGAAGACCTGCTGGTCCGGCGCGGTGAGTGTCCCCAGCGCGATGGGGCCCAGCTTGGTGAACAGCATGCGAAAGCGCTCCAGCGCGATCGACTGCAGCTTCTCGGGGCGCTGGCGGCCGAGCGGGCTCGCCCGCATCACCCGAATGGCCCCCTCGAACCAACGCACCGTGGAGAACAACTTGCTGCGGTTCCAGCTACTGCCGGTGATGCCCGTCGGATTCACGCGATAGCAATAGAAGGTCTCGCCCACCACGAGCAGGCGCTCTGCGCGGCAATACAGCGCGACGCTGAATGGGGCGTCCTCACCCATGGTCAGGGTCGGATCGAACCGCAACGCGGGCGCCTCCAGCAAGCGGCGCGCGATTATCTTGGCCCAGACGTTGTACTTCAGCCTCCAGCCGCCCTCGCGGGGGAGCTCGAACAGCCTCGGCGAGTCAACATTGACGTGCGAACGATTGCCCGCGTCGTCGACGCGACAGAACCCGAAGGAGACGAGATCAGCCCGCGCCTCGTCGGCAGCGGCGACCAGGTACGCGAGCATGTCGTCGCGACACCAGTAGTCGTCGGCGTCGAGGAAGATCACATAGTCGCCGCCCGCGACCGCGATGCCAGCGTTCCGCGCCGCCGGCAATCCGCTGTTGCGCTCGAGCGAGACCACCCGCACGCGCGCGTCGCGCGCCGCGTATTCGTCGATGATGGCGCGCGAGCCGTCGGTGCTCGCGTCGTCGACCAGGATGAGCTCTATCGGCGCCAGGGTCTGACGCAGCACCGGGTCGAAACACTGGCGCAGATAGCCCGCGCAGTTGTAGACCGGGACGATGACGGAGACCCTGCAGTCGTTCATGGAGTCAGTCTACTTTCCCCGCTGGTGCGCCGCCACCGCGCGCTGTCTCCGAGGCGCTGCGGGTCCTCGACCGGCACCCGGGCTTGGGGAGAGCCATGAGGCGGCTTATGAGGAGGGTCCTCTCCCCCCCATCCTCAGCGTGATCACCGGACTCGCCATCGGATTCCCGGTGAAGCGCGACGCGCAAAGAGTCGACTTCCAGCGCTCGGAGGGCGCCGTGCCCATCTCGGACTCCTTTGGCCTCGTGTTCGTTCACATCCCCAAGAACGCGGGCACCTCCATCGAGAAGACTGTCGGTATGCGCGAGACGGGGCACAGACCGTGGTCGGTCTACGCTCGGAGGTTTCCCCAGGAGTGGCAACGTTACCGCTCGTTCGCGATCATTCGCGATCCGGTCGACCGATTCATCTCCTGCTACAAGTACGCCCGGATGGAGCGGAGCTACTGGCACTCCTCGGTCCCGGGAGAAGACTCGGTCTATGGCAAACACCCGGACTACGACGTCACCGCCCGGCACGGACTGGAGCAATTCATCATCGGGATCGCGACCCGAAAGCTCGTCATGCGGCACCCCTGTTGGTTACCGCAGACACACTGGGTCTGCGCCAACCAGCAGATCATGGTGGATGAGATCATCCGCTATGACGCACCTGGTCGGACGGGACCGCGGCGCTCGTCTTCTCGCCCTTGGAACTTGTGGAGA
>CAYXGP010000472.1:0-3550 GCA_964464515.1 uncultured Enterobacterales bacterium | reverse complement strand
AACCTGACCTTCATAACCCGTTCTGGAAGGCTCTTATTCTGGGCCGGCCTAAGCGATGGCTCCAGCTGCTCTGTCTGATTCTCCCAGTCTCCGTCCAGGCCCAGGAGGCCGGCGCTGGAGAACATGTCGAGGTCGCGCCGCCGCTCCCCACCCTTCGAGTGGTTGGCTTCCGCGCTCGCGATCCCACGCAGAGCTGTCCCGATCTCGATCGGGTCTATGGGTGGTGCGTAGAGGAGGTGGACTTCCTCGACTTGAGCTCGGTCTGGACCGCGAACACAACTCCCTTCTCCCCTGAGGAGCAGGCACGACTGCGGACCATCGGCAAGTCCCACGCGCAGTCTCTCGAAGACCTGGGAGTGCGCTGGTATCGCGACGACGATGTCCTCTCTGACACGTTCCTGGCGACCGGCGTCACCCAGCTCCCCAGCGCCGCCAGATCCTGGGACGCCAGCGCGCGCCATGACCGCCGACTCTTCTCTCTGCCCGATCGCGCGCTCTGGCTCGAACGCGAAGAGTGGCTCGGCACCCCCACTGAGGAGGGGGCTCCCTTCTTCCGCCCGCTGCGGTTCCACGGACCCACCGGGGTCTATGCTCCGCCGGACACGCTCATTCTGCGGGGCCGCTTCGCGACCCGTCTGGCCTATGATGGGCGCCGGCACAGCTACGACATCATGGATGGAGACAAAGACAGCTCCGGCCCGTTTTTTGAACAGATGTATCCCTACCAGAGAGGGATGGAGGGTGATAATAAACCACTAGGTACTTTCATCGTAAACAACCCCCTCAAGGCGGCCGAGATCGTCCCCGATGATGAGAGTATCATCGCGCTCCGCCGCAGAGCCTACGCGACCGTAACGTTCTCTCTGGATGAGGGCTTCAGCGCGGGAAAGACCTTGGCGTCGCGGGAGTTTGAGCGATTCTACAGCCATGTGGGCACCGAGATCGTGCAATTCGCGCGAGCGGAATACACTCCCACCCACCTCAGGGTGCTTACAGCATTGGTGGCGATGCACTCCCCTCCTGAAGTCCTGGCCCAGTCGGTCACAGCTCGCGATGTGGTGGCGGCCTCCGAGGGGCAGACCGACGACGTGGCGCTGATCGAGAGCCTGGTGCCGCCCGGCGCGCTGGTGCGTGAGGATCTGAGCCTCGACATCACGTCGCTGCCGCTCCACGTCATGGCTTACTACGTCGCGCGCTTCCCACAGTGGAACAACCCCGATCGCGAGCTGATGCGGAACTTCAACCGTTCTCTCCGCGACCGCGTGCGGCACTACCTCCGGGATGATGCGCGGGAGATCACCTCCACGGACCCCAAGGCCCTGAAGGAGTGGGTGACACGCTGGGCGCTGCCTGGCCGGGAGCCGGACATCGAGAAGCACATACTCCCGACGGCCCTGGAGGTGCTGCTCGACTCCATCCCTGACGCGCTCCGCGACAAGATAGAGACGCGTATTCTCCTCGATCACATCGACCACGAGATATCAACCCGGTTCGACCCAACCTCACTTGCCACTCCGGAGACCCTGGAGGAGTTGGCCGCGGGTCAGTGGCGTTCATCTCTGGGTGCCCATGGTTTCTTTCCGCGGCCCCTTCCCGACGGCCCGGGCGCGGTGGACCCGCTCGCGATCTGCACCACCCGTGATCGTCGGGAGGCGCTGTCCGAGCCCGCATTCGGGGTCATCGATGTCGATCTCCTGGCGGTGGCCTCAGACTGCTTGGAGTCCCCTGAGGAGGTGCTCTGGGAGGCGCGGGGAGCGCTCCCTTTCGTGATGATCGACGACCCGAAGGCCACGACACCGACGGTCGAGCGCATCGTGGGACTTCCAGGCGGGCGAGCGGTTTATCGCATCCGCTGGAGCGTTTGGAATGGCTGGCACTTTCTGTGGGGGTTTGAGCCCCTCGATCGGAACGAGTCCGGGGACGACGCCGAGCTTCGCCTCGCGCTGCGCACGGGGGCCATCTGCGAGGACACAGTGCTCACCTCGCCAGATCTGTTGCCGACACTCGCTCGCGCCGCGCTGCTGGAAGGCGAATTCCGCCCGGCTGCTCCCATGAAGAAAGGGAAACGTAGCGAGTGGGTGAAGATCTCAGAGATGGCACTATCAGGTGAGCTCCTCGCTCGGAGATGCTCCGATGAGCCCCTGCCTCCCGAGCTTGACTCCCGCGAGGGGGTGCCTCAGGACAACTCTCAGGGCGGGGATCCGGCGATCATCGAGCCCGCTCTCGACGACATCATCTCCGAGGGGGAGCGGGGAGCCGGGCAGGTCCAGGCAGATCCCACCAACATCGCTGAACAGTTGCAGGTCCGCAGCGTGCGTTCGGTGGATTTGTTGCCCGAACCGGGAGACCCCCTCGACGGCCATGTGATCCAGACGTTACCGCAGCGAATCAGCTATCTGCAGGAGCTGATGCGTGCCCCTCTATTGAGCGTTGCTGCGCAGGAGAGACTGCTGCTGCTGGTGGTGATGGACACCCGCGAGGTGGAACGCTCGGGGCTTCCGTGGCGGATGCGCCCGCAGTCGCCGTACGCACTGAGCAGGGCCCGCATGGACTCTGATCGCGCGATCCACACATCGAGCTGGGTGACGAGCATCTACGGCAGCCCCGAAGAGCCCACCTACACATTGATCTCGCCGGCCTACCAGCCGACCTTGTCGGCGGCCCCGGCTGTGGCCAGCCCGGTGCCCCGCTGGAAGCGCAACCGCAGCAGCGACTTCACCCTGGCCTCTGGAATCGGCCCCTATGCCCGCGGCATCTCTCTGCGCTGTCGCGAGGACCATCCGCCCGACGAGGCCAGCGCAATCTACGCAACCGTTCAGTCGTGTGAGGGCGACCAGCCGGCTGAGGAGAGCACCCAACCCTCGGGCCTGCTTGGTCTGTCGTTGGATCTCAGCAGCCTGTATTCGCTGTGGGTGATCGATCAGCCGCGGATTGGGGTGGAATTGGGGCCAGCGCTTCAGCTCGATGTGCTGTGGGCAGGGGGGTCTCCGTTCGTCGAGGACGATGAGCCTACACCGCAGTACGTCTGGACATTCCGACCGGTTTTTGGGGCGCTCGGGGGGATACGTCTCGCCCTTGATCCCGCACCGCTCAGCAGAAAGGCACGGTACGCCATCCCCTGGGGGGCAGAGGGCCCCAACGGCATGAGCAAGCTGGGGAGGACACAGATAGGCTTGCGTACCGGCGCGCTGTTCGGTCCCGGATTCAACGGTCTTGAGGCGGACGTGGTGGGAGAGCTGTGGATTGGACGGTCGATTCGGTGGGAGGAGGCTCGGAACGCTACGTTGACGCCGTACCATCCAAAGATCCTGGTTGGCCCCTATGTGCGTGGCCTGTACGGCTTCACGTTAAGTAGCGATGCGGAGGATCTGCAGTACAAGGAGCTGGCGAACCGACGTGAACTGATCGTTGGCCTGCGCGGACAGATCCGCGTCAATCCGGGCCAGTCCTCCATACCGAAGATCGAATGACCGTCTTCCGCCCCCAACGTTTGTTTTCAGTGGCTCTGAATCTGGCTGAACACCGGCGAACTCGGCACCACGAGTCCACG
>CAYXGP010000471.1:0-3550 GCA_964464515.1 uncultured Enterobacterales bacterium | reverse complement strand
TCGTGAACGGGTTCACCCCGTGATCCGTGAAACGATCTCCGTCCACCACCGTGCTCGGCAGGGCCGCCTTGGGGAGCAGGCGCGGATCGAGCGCGGCGGTCTTGTGTACGGAGGCCCCGGAGCCGGGGACACCGGGAGAGGGGCTCTTCGTCGCGGGCGCGTCGCGGGTCTTCCTCTTCTCGGTCTTCTTCTTGTCGCTCTTGAAGCGGCGCTGCTCCACCACCGCGATGGCGTCGCCGTCGAAGTCGTCCGGAGCGTCCATCATGGGCTCGGGCTCGGGCTCTGCTCCCGATGCTTCTTCGAGGTCGTCGTCCACGTACCCCAGCGCTTGCAGGTGTTCCTTCACCGAGGAGTCCAGGGACTCGCCGCCGCCGGTCGGCGCGTTCACCGGAGGGGCGCTCGAGGTGACGGGCGCGGCGCCTCGAGGGGCCTCCCGCTGGGAGCGCGTCGTACTCGTGGTAGAGCCCGCCTCGCTCCGCTCACCTTCTTCTTCCTGCCAGCTCTCTCCGTCATCGAGCTCTTCGGGTGCCTCGTCGGCGACCTGGGCCTCCATCGGAGCCTGCTTGGCGCAGCCTGCGAAGGACAGCCCCAGCAAAGACAGCCCAAGGAAGGAGGATGGGGCGAGGATGGTGGTCAGCTTGAGGAGGGGGCGTCGCATGGGGGCTCCGTGTTCGCGGGGCGAACGGCGGCGGGGGCGCCCGCCTTACATCCAAAGCGCGATGTTTTTTGCAGCTCAGTCGCTGCTGCTCTTCTCTTCGCGCGGGATCGTGAGCCTGCCCAGCCGGCTGCGCTGAAGGAACGCCGCGGCGAAGTCGGTGGGGTGCTCAGCGCTGCGCAGGTTCAGGACGCGGCTGGGGTACAGGTCGTGCGGCATCAGCGTCTCACCGACCGCGGGCCGCCACCAGCGCGCCGACAGCTCCAGCGCAGCCAGCCAGCCCTGGACGCAGGCCAGCACGCGCTCGGGCAGGTGGCTGGAGATCCCAGCGGCCAGGACCACCTGCTGCTCCTTGATGGAGTTGATCTGGCGGGTGTCGCCGTCGACGTCCCAGGAGATCAGCCGCAGCGTGGCGAGCATGCGGTCGTCGCGGAGCACGACGCCGGTGTCTCTGGACCAGTCATCGGGCGCCGGCACGAACTGGAGCGTGGTGTCGCCTGTGCCCACCGGGAGCCTCGCGGCCAGCGCCTCGTGGACTGCGGCGCGTAGCCCCTGCTCGGTCAGTGGGACCTCATCGGTCATGTGTCCCTCGTCTGCCGTGGACTGCGGGTCGATCATCGGCCTCTCTCGGGTCAGGAGCCGCGCTTGAGGATGTGGAACTCCACCCGGCGGTTCAGGCTGTGCTCGGCCACATCCATCGGCCGGGACTCGCCGTAGCCCCTCGCCTTGAGGCGCGCTGCGCTGACGCCCTTCTTGACCAGGTATCGCCGGACGGCGTCGGCGCGCTTCTGTGAGAGGTTGGTGTTGTAGTGAGCAGGGCCCATGGTGTCGGTGTGGCCCTGGATCTCTACCAGCGCGATCTCGTCGTGCTCCTTGAGGATGTCGGCCAGCTCATCGAGCACGGCGTAGCTGAAGCCCAGGATGTGGTCGGAGTCGAGCTCGAAGAAGATGCGGTCGTAGATCTTGATGTCGCGTTCGCGCACCTCCACCTTCGACGGCGGCAGCACCACGTCGACCAGCGCCTCGGTGCCGGCGCGGAGATCGATCGTGCGCCGCTCGGTGCGGTGACCTGGGGCGGAGATCACCACCTCGTACATCGACGGCGGCAGCAGCTTCTCCAGCACGCCGTCGGTCGGGACGGTCGCCGCGCCGGACGCCTCACCCTGCCGCAGCACCTTGAGCCGCGCCTCCAGCGGCGCGCCGTCCGAGTCGGTGACGTTGATCACCAGCCGGCCGTCGCCGGCCAGCTCCACCATGTTCAGGCGATGCTCGTACTGCGTATCGAACGGCACACCCATCGAGATCTCCAGCGGCTCGTACCCCTCCGCTGCCACCTTCACCTCGTAGGTGCCGGGCAGCAGGGCCCGCATCAGCTCGCCGGACTCCACCACCCACTCCCCGCTGTCGGGGCCGTAGATGAGCTCGACGCGCGCCCCCGCGATCAGCGCGCCCCCCTCCTCGACCACCATCAGCGTGGTGGGCGTCCAGGCGCCGTCCGGGCAGCCGTCGCCGTCGTCGACGCCGTTGTGATCCTCCGGCTGATCGGGACATTGATCCTGGGCGTCGGGCACGCCGTCGCCGTCGCCGTCGTCCTCTTTCAGGGCGGGCGGGGGTGGCTCTCGCTGCGGCGACCACACCAGCCCGCTGATCACCCGGAAGTCAGGCGTGCCGACGCCCTGGGCCAGACCGGTGCCGCTGCCCATGGTGAACACCAGATCATCAACCGCCGACACGTGCAGACACGCGAAGCCCTCCGCGGAGAATCCGGCCACCGGCTCGTTGGACGCCAGGTGGTAGCGGGCGTTGGTCTCGAATGAGAGCCAGGTCTGCGAGGCCAGCGGGAGGCTCAGGCCGAGCCCCCCGCCCGTTGCCCCCCCAGGCTGAAGCCCTCCTCGACCTCCGCGCGTCCGGTCTGAAACAGGACGTTCGCGGTGGTCAGGACCTCGCGGCCCGTGGTAGCGCTGACCCGGAGTGCGCCGTTGAGGCCGGGGGTACCCAGCCAGGCGGCCTCGTTGCCCGTGGGCAGGATGGCGAGCAGATCGACCGACACCCCCAGCGGGTCGGTCATGCGGTCGATGAGCTGCGTCTTCGCGCCGAGCTTGATGTCGCCCATCAGCGCGCCGCCCTGCAGATCGTGGCCCTGGGCCACCGGGTTGAGCGGGACATCGAGGGCGAAGCGGTAGCGCCGCCAGGTGTAGGCGCCCAGCAGATCGAGGGTAGCCACGCTGGACAGCAGCGCGGTCTCCTGATCATCCGAGGGGTAGCGAAAGACCAGGGGGTCCTTGGCGTAGCTGAACACCACGCCGCCTGCGGCGCCGGGCTGGGCCAGCGCGCTGTCTTCGAGGGTGGTGAACGTGTAGCCGTCGGGCGCCGGCAGCAGGAGCTGCGCGTTCATCCCCTGGGCGCGGGCCATCCCCGGCAGGAGCACCCCCGGCAGGAGCATGCCGAGCGGGAGCAGTCCTCCAGGAAGCGCGTGTCTGGTGGCCGCTCCGGCGCTGCTGGTTGGAGCCAGGCTGGGCGTCGGCTCCCGTCGCCGTCGCGTCAGTCCGACCATCCCCATCAGCAAGGGGAGTAGAGCGGCGGTCCCCCCCACGGTGCTGCACGAGCCGCCGGTCAGGCGTCCCTCGCACTGGAACGGGTCGAGGCACTCGGGCTCGGCGGTGTCTGGCGGGCCGCCTCCGACGCTGCCGCTGGTGGTGCCATCGGTCGTCGTCCCGGTGGTGCCGGTGGTGCCTGTTGTCCCGGTGGTGCCCGTTGTCCCGGTGGTGCCCGTTGTCCCGGTGGTGCCTGTTGTCCCGGTGGTGCCTGTTGTCCCGGTGGTGCCTGTTGTCCCGGTGGTCCCGCTCGTCTTCCCCGTTGTCGTTCCGACGGTGGTGGTGACCGGCTCGGAGGTGT
>CAYXGP010000470.1:0-3553 GCA_964464515.1 uncultured Enterobacterales bacterium | reverse complement strand
CGACGACGGGGCGCTCACAGAGCCCAGAGCTGACAGGTCCAGACCTCACGCTGGGTGATCCTCGCCACACAAATCGAGGGGACTGTGCGCTGTGGTCTCCACGCTCGGCCATGGATGTGACCGCGCCCCCCTAACCGATCGCGGTGATAGCCGCGCTGGTTGGTGGCCCTGGCTGGAGTGGTTGGCTCGGTCGTGTGAGGTCAGCCAGAACCCCGGGTGTGGGGTTCCATCCGCGTCTCGTTTGGCCACAGGCACGGATGGAACCCCTGCCTGGTTCTGACCAAAGGCGAGGCCCATGTATCCCATCATCAAACTACCAGTCCGCGTATTCTACGCAATGGCCCTACTCGACAAGCAGATATCCCTCGATGTCCGCGGTGGCGGCTGCCCCCACTGTCGTGGGCCGCTTCACTCGGCGACATGGCAGCGCAAGCCCAGGGGCACCGACAACAATCTCCCCGACGACTGCTGCACCCGATGGGGGCTGTGCTGCGGGCGGTGCCGACGGCGACAGCTCCCCCCATCGGTCCTGTTCTGCGGACGACACGTCTACCTCAAGGCCGTCATCCTCCTCATCGTCGCAGCAAGGCAGCGCCAGCTCTCCCCCACCAGCATGTCCCAACTGCGCGCCATGTTCGGCGTCTCCAGGGACACCATCGCCCGCTGGATGAGGGTCTTCATGGAGCGGCTACCAGCCAGTGCCGCCTGGGTGGCAGTCCGAGGTCGCATCTGCGCCAGCGTCCGCGACGCCGACGTCCCCGCAGCCCTCCTCGACTTCCTGCTCACCCACGACAACGACCGCGACCGCGTCATCATCACCGCCTGCCAGCTCGTCCCCGGACTCTGACGCCGATTCCACGCTTTCCAAGGGGGTGACAAGACGCGCAGAAGATGCAACCTGACTCTACGTGGGACCAGCCGGTATGGTTGCTCAACTCAACACCGGACCCCACATGCCCGACCACCACAACGCCGACGCTGTGCGGCGAATGGCACTGCTACGCTTCGCGATCATCGCCGAGTTGCTGGCCGCGCCGCCTCCCCAAGGAGAGCTGGCGGCCGCCATCCGACAGCTGGCCGGCCGCACCTGGAGTCTCCCTGACGGCTCCCCCACCCGCTTTGCCTTCTCCACCATCGAGCACTGGTTCTACAAAGCAAAAGACGCCGCTGACCCCATCGCCGCGCTGACCGCTGCACCCAGAGCTGATCGCGGGTCGCGGAAGGCCATCGATGATGAGCTGCTGGCGGCGCTGCGGCGGCAGTACGCCCTACACCCGAGCTGGACCGCCAAGCTGCACGCCGCCAACCTGGCCGCCATCGTGCGACGCGATCACCACGGACGCACCCCGCCCTCGTACAACACAGTCCGCCGGACGCTGCGGTCCCGGGGTTGGAACCGGCAGCGGAGACCGAAGACACCTGGACAGGTCGAAGCCGCAAAGCGTCGAGCAAGCCGCGAGATTCGCAGCTTCGAGGCCACGCACGCCCATGCGCTGTGGCACTTCGATTTCCACAAGGCGTCCAGACGCATCGTCGATGCTGAAGGCAAGTGGCACACCCCCATCGTGCTGGCCTTCCTCGATGATCACACGCGGCTGGTCAGCCACATCCAGTGGTACCTCTCCGAAGATACGCAGCGTCTGGTCCACGGTTTCTGCCAGGCTGTTCTCAAGCGCGGGTTGCCCCGGGCAGTCATGCACGACAACGGCTCGGCCATGACCTCCGCAGAGTTCCAGCAGGGCCTCGAAGACATCGGAGTCCTCTCCAAGCCCACGCTCGCCTACAGCCCCTACCAGAACGGAAAGAAGGAGACCTTCTGGGCCATCGTCGAGAGTCAGGTCCTCGCCATGCTTGAGCGCGTAGACCCCCTCGACCTCAGGACACTCAATCGCGCCACCCAGGCCTGGGTCGAGGGAGACTACCACCGCACCCGCCACGAGGGCATCGACACCTCCCCACTCAAGCGACTGGAGACCGCACCCAACGTCGCCCGGCCCGCACCGACCTTCGAGCACCTGCGTCTCCGATTCACCCAACGCGTACAGAGAACACAGCGTCGCTCCGACGGGACCATCTCCATCGATGGCGTCCGCTTCGAGATCCCCTCCCGACTGCGCACCCTGAGACGGCTGACTGTCCGATACCGCAGATGGGACCTGTCCGAGGCCTGGGTTGTGGACCCCCGCGCCGGCGACATCCTCGCCCGCGTGATCCCGCTGGACCTGACCGCCAACGCCGACGGTCGCCGCAAGCCTCTGGCGGAGCCCGCCGTGGTTCCTCTGCCGCCGGGTGTCGATGACGACCCGGTGCCGCCGCGTCTTCGCGAGTTGATGGAGGCGTACGCCGTAGATGGGTTGCCTCCTGCCTACCTTCCCCTGGACGACAAGGATGAGTCATGAACGATCCCCGCCTTCGGGCCCGCTACGGGCTCAAGTACAATCCATTCTGTCCCGCCATCCCCACCGAGGACATCTGGACCGCGCCGGGCTTCGACCTGTTCGCCATGCGCATCGAGCGTCTGGCGCGCGAGGGCGGGTTCGCCCTGCTGTCCGGCGCTGTCGGCTCGGGCAAGTCCAAGGCCCTGCAGGCACTCGCCTCCCGGCTGGCCCGCATTCCGGAGCTTGCGATTGGGGTGATGGAGCGCCCGCAGAGTTCCCCGAGCGACTTCTATCGGGAGCTGGGACGTCTGTTCACGGTGAACCTGTCGCCCGCCAACCGTTACGGCGGGTTCCGTGCGCTGCGAGACCGGTGGGAGAGTCACATCCAGACCCACCTGATCCACCCGGTGCTGCTGATCGATGAGGCGCAGGAGATGCCAGGTGCGTGTCTGAACGAGCTTCGTCTGCTGGGGAGCACGCACTTCGACTCCCGATGTCTGCTGACCACAGTACTGTGTGGCGATGATCGCCTGCCGGAGCGGTTTCGGAGCCGACAGCTTCTTCCGCTGGGTAGCCGTCTTCGGACCCGTTTGGTGCTGGCGCCGCTGGAGAAGGGGGCGCTGCGCGAGCTGCTGGAGCACCTGTTGGATCGGTCAGGGAACGCTGGCCTGTTGACGGAAGGTCTGAAGGGTGTGCTGGTTGAGCACGCCGCTGGGAACCCCCGTGTATTGTGTCGGATGGGTTCGGAGCTTCTGTCAGCGGCCGCTGAGAAGGACCAGGCGCAGCTTGATGAGCAGCTCTACCTTGACCTGTTCGGGCGCACGAGCCGGCGTCGGCGAAAGTCAGGTGGCCGGTGACTCGGTCGCTGCGGACGCCTGAGCCGGAGGCGCTTCGTGACCATCCTGTGCTGGGGCACCTGTCGCTTCTCGATCACCACCTTGCGTTGCTGGAGAGTGCGCTGGCAGCAGCCCACAGCGCCGCCGCGAGTGGAGAGGCGCTGACCCATCAGGCGCGGAGCATGGTGCAGGTCGCCCGAATCCTCCGGCTTCAGATCGAGGCCTACGAGGAGCTGGTCGCTGCGCGCCTGGTTCCGCCCTCCGAGACGGCTCGCCGACGGAGCTGAGGACCACCGACGAGCGTGGAGACGGGACCATTGATCAGCGAGGACAGGCTCA
>CAYXGP010000469.1:0-3558 GCA_964464515.1 uncultured Enterobacterales bacterium | reverse complement strand
GGCAGGAATGACGTCAGATAGCCGGTTATCAGTCAGATTGACTGATAGAGCTCCTACTGGGCGCCGGGCGCCTCGAAGAAGCTTACGGGGCCGTCCCGGTCCTTCTGATCAACGATGAGGTGGTCTGGGAGGTACCAGCGGACCAGACAGCGGACTGCGCCCTGGCGGCGTACCGACTCATGCAGGGGTGCCTGGGTCAGATTTGCAAACCTTGTCCACCGGCGACTACGGTGGAGATTCGTCGGTCATGGGACGACAATGATGTCGTTGCGGAACTCCAGGGAGGTAAGCTCGTCCGGCACTAAATGGAATTGCTGCGCTGACCACTCACCTGGTGGAGGTTGACTGTCGGGCAAGTGAAAGTCGGAGGATGAACTTCGCATAAGCCCTTGGAACCTGGGGGACGCTCTTTCGGGCTCCCGCCAGCCCTTCGGGTTGGTGCCCTTGAAAGATGTGATCTCGCTCGGCGTCCACAGCGAGGTCCTATGGAGGTGGATCATGAACCACCGAAAGCCGCCGGGCTCGGCGGCACGCTCTCTCAACGTCGAGTCCCCGGATCCGACCTCTCTCGAGAATAACGCCCGGTCTGTAGAGCACACCCCCTACAGCACGTTTGATCTCGCTCCCTGCGATCCTGTCGTCGGATTGGATCTCGCGCGAGATCACAACAAGGTCATGATCTCGCGTAATCTCGCGGTTCATGATCTCGCTGGCTCTGGTCTCGGTGGCGTGGATCCCGGATCTCCCCCCCAGCCCGGGGAAGTGAGCTCCCTGGCAACGAGTAAGCCACCGACCGATCTCGTACAGGTCGGCAGCCGTCTCGGCAGGGCCACGCTCAATGGGGCAGCCCTCGATGGAGCCGTAGCGGTAGCCGAGGCTCTCCACGCCTACGGCGAGGGGTCGGTGTCGGGCAAGAAAGCGGTCGAGCACATCGCGCGAGAGACCCTCACAGGAGCTGCCTCCGCCGCTGCAGGGGTGGGGGCCGTGGTCGTGGTCAGCGCGGTCACTGGACCCCTCGCTGCCCCTGTCGCAGGGCTTCTCATGGTGGGGGCTTCGTCCTCGGCCCGGCGAGTGATCAAGAAGAAGTCGAAGAAGTGGTCCAAGAAGCTCCGCCGGAAGTTGAAACGACTGCTCTGGTGACCATCGGTTAGAATTCACAACATGGCCTCCCCAGCACAGATCGCCGCAAACCGTCGCAACTCAAAATTGAGCACCGGTCCCCGTACCAGGGAGGGCAAGGCTCGCAGTCGAGGCAACGCAATTCGCCACGGTCTATTGTGTGAGCGGGTCATGGTGCTGGATGATGGGACGGTTGATGAGTTCATGCGGCACGCCGAAGAGCTTCACGCCGAGTTGGCTCCAGTCGGCAAGCTTGAGGAGGTCTTGGTTGACCGCATCATCAGCCTCTCATGGCGACTGGCTCGCGCTGGGCACATCGAGAGGGGGTTGCTCATGCTGGGGCGGGGAGACCGAAGCCTCCCTGCTCCAGCTCGCCTCGCTCTGGCCTTCCGCCATGATGCCCTTCGGGCCGACTCCTTCGGAAAGCTGGGCAGGTACGAGACTCGCCTCGAAAGGAGCCTCCTGCGGAGCCTCCGCGAGCTTGATCTCAGGCAGGCAAGCCGCCGTGGCATACCGGCACCGACTGCAGTGGACATCGACATCGTGATCGAGGACCACCGCCAAGCCGGGTAGCACCGGTTCTGCCAAACGAACCCAATTCGAGGTGCTGAGGGTCGGTTCTGGTCCCCCCTGAGCATCTCACCACCCGAAAGCCCCGGCACCTGCTGGGGCTCTTCGCGCTTCTGGCCTCCCCGGAAGCTCCACTCCCAACAGGATGCCGCCGCGCATCCCAGGAGGGCGTATGCCCGACAACCCCCACCCGGAGCGGTGGCCCAACTTGCACTTCACCGAAGGCGGCTCTCTTCGTCTGAGCGAGGTGCTGTCCTTCCTTGAATTGCTGGATGACACCCGACCAGACATCGCTGTCGAGGTCCGCAGGGACTTCCACCAGCAGATGGACTACCTCGACGCTTACGGCGGCACCGTCAGTGACGCCGACCACCGCCGCAGGTTCATCGTCGAGCTCGGTCGGGACTGGTCGCCGATGTCCTTCTCGGTGACCTGGATGCAGCTCGTCAGGCGCACCGGCAAGTATCGCTACGCCTGGAACGGCGGCCTCATCTGGCACGGCGGCTCCGTCGATCCGCTGGCGATCACCGGCAACGCCATGTGGTTCAGCATCCACACCTGACAGGGTGCGACCAGTCGCAACCTAATGCGGGCCGCAAGGCCCATCACCAGCATCGGCCCCGCTGACCTCTCCGTCGGTGGGGCCGGTGTGCTTCTGGCCCAGCAGGGCCACCAACCCCACAACTGAGCCACTGGCTCACGGAGGATTGGCCATGCGCCACCTCGCCCTCACCATCAACCACCACACAACCTACCTTCCCGAGTCGGAAGCCGACGATGCGATGTTCCGCTACTGGACGGCAAAGTCGAACGGTGACTCCTCGGCCAACCTCGTTCGGGTCGACCACATCCCCGAGGTCGTCCCGGTCACGACCACTCTGGCCGGCGAGGTGTCGGCCCTCGCCGCCGCCCGCATCGAGGAGCAGGAGGCGTGGCTCTCCGAGGCGGGCTTCACCCTGCCCCCGCCAATCTACGCCCCGGGCGCGCGAGTCATCGACCTGGGCGACGAGAACTTCCGGATCGAGCGCAACCGCGTGGATGCCCTGCCCGAGTTCCCCTCCGCGGCCCGACGAGTGATCAACGCGATCTCTCGCGAGTGCCGCGAGGATGTCAACGTCCGCTTCTCCGAGCTGGAGATGACCGATGACGGCACCCTGCGCGTCGGGAGCGAGGAGCTGGGCCTGGAGACCGCGGCATTCTCGCAGTTCGCTTCCCTCGCCGGGTTCGGCTGTGGCGTGAGCTACTTGGCCAACTGCTGTCCCGCCGACCTGCGGGCCGAGAACGTCAACCGCCAGCTCCAGCGGGCGCGCGACCGGGAGATCACCCTCCGCACCCGGCTGGTGGACGGTGAGCACCGCAGCACCTACGCCGTCGTCAGCCCGAGCTACGCCGCCGTGGACTCCGATCGTGTGCTGGAGGTAGTCTGCGACTCGCTTCGCGACTCGCGGGCTGAGCTCGTCTATGACGGCACCGGGGTCCGGGCGACCGGGCTGTGGATGCCCAACGTCGTTCAGGACTTAGCGGCTGGCGATGTCTTCAAGGTCGGCGTCCGCGTCCAGACCGACGACACCGGACGGGGCCGCATCCGGATCTCGGGGGTCGCGTTCAGGAACTTGTGCTTGAACTTGATCATCATCGGCGAGGGTGAGGTGGAGACCGTATCCGTGGTCCACCGCGGCAACCCGCAGCGGATCCTCGATATCGTGGCCGAAGGTGTGGAGCGGGCCAGGGGCACCGTCGGTCGCTTCTTGGAGAGCTGGCAGTTCGCCAGGAGCACCCGCGTGGATGTCCCCCAGACCATCCGGTCCTGGGTTGAGCAGAAGAAGCTCAAGGTGCCCGGCGTCCGCAGCGCAGCCCAGCGCGATGCCC
>CAYXGP010000468.1:0-3561 GCA_964464515.1 uncultured Enterobacterales bacterium | reverse complement strand
GCGAGCAGAGCGAGCGATCGCGCTACCTCGGATCTCCTCCTGAGCGTGGAGCGGAAGGCCGGGGCGGGTTGCTCACCGCCTGTGCTGATGTACCCGCGCCCACGCTGGGAGCCTTGAAGGGCGGCTGAGGGGCGTAGCGTTCCCGACCCGGTGAGGGGCAGCAGGTGGTCAACGACAACTACTCGCACCCGTCAGCGACAACTACAATTCCCCACGGGGTAGTGGTTGCTCACCTGGAGATCCAAGGAGCTGGGGGTGGGAGCTCGGTCCGATTCCAGGACGAGCTCTTGCTGTGTGACGTTCATGGGGAGTCCTCGATCTGTGCCGGGCTCTGATCACCGAGCCGATCTCTGGCGACCTCGGCCCGATAGCTCGGACCGGTCAACTCCAAGATCGTACTGTGATGGACCAGCCGATCGATGGCGGCAGCAGTGGTCATCGCGTCCCTGAAGATCCGATCCCACTGACTGAACACCAAGTTGCTTGTGATGATAACGCTCTTTCGCTCATAACGCTCAGACAAGAACGTAAAAAGAACTTCCATCTCGGAGCGGTCCTGCTGGACGTAGCCCAGATCGTCGACGATCACTGCATCGTACCGGTCGAGGCGGCGAAGCTCTCGCTCCAGAACCAGATCGCGCCGCGCGGCAAGCAGACGTTGGACCAGATGGCTCGTCGGGACCAGAAGAACTCGGTAGCCGCGCCGGATCAGCTCATGGCCGATGGCACAACACAGGTGAGTCTTGCCTCGTCCCGGCAACCCGAACGCCAGCAGGTTCTCACCACGCTCGACGAAGCCACCCTCACACAGGCGCGGCAATTGCCGCCGGATCCGGGCTGGGAGACGTTCGATCTTGAGAGTGCCCAGGGACTTCTCTGCGGGCAACTGGGACTCCTTGAGGTGGCGGGCGATGCGCCGCTCCCGCCGCTCCTGAACCTCGATCTCTGCGAGGTGGCACAGGTACTGGGCGAAGCTCCATCCTGCGCGCTCGGCCTCCAGCGCGACCTGGGAGTAGTGCGCGCCGAAGCCGGGTAGTTTCAGCGCTTTCATCAGCAGGAGCAGCTTGTCCTGGGGGGCTTGGGGTTGAAGAGTCATCGAACCGTCGCTCCACTCAGCAGGCCATCGTAGACGGCGAGATCGGGCTCCAAGGCTGCCATCTGCGGCACGCTGGGCGTCCTGGAGGGCTCGACGAGCGCCTTGACCTGCTCAGGGAGCGGCACGGCGCCGACCTCCAGCAGGCACTCCAGCGCCGTCTCTACCTCCTCCTCGATCGTCGATGCCGCCAGATGCAGCACCCGCAGATAGGCCAGGTCGGCCTTTCGCGGCGAGAGCTTCGCCGCCAACGCATCGTAGGCACGACGGAACGTCACCGTCGGGAACAGGTCGCTGCGGTACCGATATCGTTCGAACGCCCACGGCTTGCGGACCAGCGACCAGATCACATGCCGGTAGTTGATGAAGTGGCCGTGTCGTCCGTGCAGGCGCTCGATGGTGGCTTGGTGCTGGTCGCCGTGGAAGATCTCCAGCCGGTTCTCGTAGAGTCGGATGTCGAGCTGCTCGCCGATGAGCCTGGATGGCACCGAGTAGGTGTTGTGCTTGACGCGGATCGTGCTCCACTTTGTGACGTTGACCTGGAGGCGGGTGTAGTCGGGGAGGCGTTCGACCAGCAGCGGCTTCATCACCGCCAGCTCCTCTTGGACGCGCTTGCCGCGCAGCGCGTTCGCCCGCTCCAGGATCCCCTCCAGCCAGCGTCGATAGTCATCGACGGAGTCGAAGTCCGTGCTGCCCCGTAGCAGCAGGTGCTGCTTGAGTCGGCGCTTGAGCACCCCATTCATGGATTCGATGTCGCCGTTCTGCTCCTTCTTGCCGATGCCGGTGGTCCTGGGCTTCATACCGAGGTGCCTCATCAGGGCGGCGTAGTCGTCGTTGAAGGAGCGTTTTCCGTCACTCAGGCGGTGGGTGGCTGCTGAGGAGTTGTCGGTCTGGTGCCAGTCCGGACGTCTGCCGAGGCGGAACAGCCCGGCCTGCACGCCATCGCGGAGTGCGGCCATGGACTCCGAGAAGCAGATGGTGGCCCACTCCCAGTTGGAGTAGGGCAGAATCAGGTGGCACAGCATGTGCGGGAACGGCTGGCCGGCGATCGTGATCTGGAGCTCCTTTGCCCAGGTGAAGTCGGTCTGTGCGGCCTCACCGGGGACATGATTCTGTGGGAAGAAGACTTCCTTGGGTGGTCCTGCCCTCGCCCTCCAGTCCCTGACGCGCCGCTGGAGCGTCCTGAGCTGGCCCGGGTGGTAGGTGACCTCGCTGTTTTCGAGCAGGTGCTCGAAGACGGTCTTGGCCTCCAACTCGGGGGCGGCCTCGAGCATGAGCTGGATCTTCGGCCAGTCCCCCTCGAATGGGTCCTTTCGCGTCCTCCACGTCCGCGGTGCCTTGAGTTGAGACGGGGTGGCGCCGGCGTCTCGGTACTTCCTGGCAGTCTTGCGATCCATGCCGGCCTTGATAGCGGCGAGGGTCAGGTTGTTGTGTTTGCTGTATTCCTCGTTCATCTTCCTCACCTGTGCGTCGGTCACCGGCATCTGGGATCTCCTTTGGTTTGACGGAGACCCCATCGCCGGTCGGCCGGCGTTCTTCAAGGTGGGGAGAAGTAGTTGTCGTCAGCGGGGAGGAGTAATTGTCGTTGGCCAAGCAGGGTGCGGTAGCCAGCGAGAGATTACCGGTGAGTCATCAGTAGTCCCCGCCTCCCCAGAGAACTCCATGTCCTTCGCTCGCCGCCTCGTCTTCCTGTGTGCCCTGCTGTGTGTGGTGGGCACGCCGGCTCATGCCGCGCTGCTGGCGGTGCTGGAGCTGTCCGGCAAGGCGCTTCCAGCCGACCAGCGGGCCGCCCTGACCGATGCGGTTCGTCAGGCCGCCACCAAGGCTCTTGTGGGCTCGAGTGTGAAGGTGATGACCCAGGAAAATATGGAGACCTTCCTGAGCGACATGGGGATGGACGCCTCGTGCATCTCGGAAGGCGCCTGTGAGGTGGACACCCTCCGGAACCTCAACGCTGACTATGGAATTACCGGAAAGATCACCGACTTCGGCGGGACCTTCCTCGTCACCATCCAGCTCTATGAAACGAAGGGTGGCACCATGATGGACTCGGAACAGGTCAAGGGCGGTGACCCTATCGAGCTGGTCACCGATGTGGTGCCCAAAGCCACGACCTCGCTGGTCCAGCGGATCCCTGGAGTGGTTGGTGTGTCCTCTGCCCCTTCAGCTTCAGGGCCTTCCTCTACTCAGGCCTCATCGTCTTCAAAGTCGTCCCCGAGCCCGGGCAGCAGCGGCTACAAGATGGTGTCGCTGCCCGGTGGTGGCTTCGAGATGGGGTGTACGGCGGGTCAATCGAAGTGTGCAAAAGATGAGAAGCCAGCGCACCGCGTGACCGTCAGCGGCTTCTCGATGGGCGCGACGGAGGTGACGCAGGGTCTGTACCGGTCGGTGATGGGGACCAACCCGTCGTACTTCTCGTCTTGCGGCGACGACTGCCCGGTGGAGCAGGTGAGCTGGTTTGACGCGGT
>CAYXGP010000467.1:0-3563 GCA_964464515.1 uncultured Enterobacterales bacterium | reverse complement strand
AGGCAAGGGCATCCGCGTGGGACCGCCCTCAGGTCGAGGGGGGAGATTGCTTTTCATGGAGCGGCCTTAGCCAAGCGCCGCCCGCAACGCCGCGTCGTCTCCGCCCCGAAACGCCCGAATGGTGAAGTTGCCCGCGCTGCGCGCTCCCCGCATCTCCACGCAGAGCTGACGCGCCACCAGCTTCACCCCCACCGATGCGGGCTCGAGCTGAGCCATCAACGTCTCGGCGATCTGCGCTGCCAGGCGCTCCTGAAGCTGCGGGCGCCGGGCGAGCGCCGCGACCAGCCGGGGATAGCCCCCGAGACCCGCGATGCGTCCGGCCGGGCGCAGGGCGATCGCGCAGGTGCCGAAGAACGGAAGGAGGTGGTGGGCGCACAGAGAGTGGAACGGGAGCCCCTCACAGGTGATGAGGTCTCCGCTGCTCGTGGGGAGGATGGACAGCTCGGGGGGCGGCGCGGGTGCGAAACCCGCCAGCAGCTCTGCCACGCGCTCGGGCGTCTCCGCCATCTCCGGATCGACGTCCATGCCGAGCGCCGCGAAGGCGGCCCGGAGGTGATCGACGGGGGACTGGTGGCCGCGCTCCATCCATCGGTCGGATAACCACACAGCGCACCCCGAGCGACCACTACACCAGGAGCGGAATGCCCGCTGGATACACCCCCTTTGCCACCAGCCCCGCGCAAGACGTGGTGCTCTCCCAGATCGCCGACGCCGCCGCCCAGGCACCCGAAGGGGCCGTCGGAATCTTCGATCTCGACGGGTGCCTGTTCGACAACCGCCCCCGCCAGGTCCAGATCATGCGAGAGCTGGCCAGCCGCGAGGGGCTACACACGCTGCACGCGCTCACGCCCGCGCACATCACCGACTGGCAGATCCAGAACACGCTGCGCGCGCTGGGGCTGGACGAGGGGCGCATCGAGGTGGTGCTCCCCCGCGCCATCGCTGCGTTCTCCGCGCACTTTCTGAGCGGCGACTATGTCCGCTACGATCACGCGATGCCCGGGGCTGCCGGAATGGTCCGCCGCTGCCACGGCCAAGGGATGCACGTCGTCTACCTGACCGGTCGGCACGAGGAGATGCGGGCGGGCACCGCTTCGTCGCTGGAGCGCTTCGGGTTCCCGGTGGGCGAAGACCGCGCCACGCTCATCTGCAAGCCCACCCGACGGGAGCCCGACGATCGGTACAAGCGCAGCGCCCTGGCCCACATCGACGCGCTCGGCATGCCCGTCCTGTTGATGGACAACGAGCCGCGGCACGTCAACCACTTCCGGGAGCGCTATCCCGAGGCCCTCGTCGTTTTTGTCGACACGGACCACTCGCCGCTGCCGGACCGACCGCACCCTGCGCTGTCGCGTATCTGCGGGTTTCTGCGCACGAACGCATAGGACGCATGACTGCGGAGGGATATGACCGCGACGAGAGGATCAGTTGTCGGGGTCCCCATCGGTGCTGTGCACACTCTGCGACGCGGCGATCGGGGAGCCATGGTGCAATACCATCTGCCACTCTCCCTCGATCAAGACAAAGACATTGCTGCATGCCACCCGACTGTGCACCGTCATGCCCTGCGCCACCGAGAAGATGTTCTCGACACAATTCAAGCGGGCAGTCGGTCCGGAGACATCGAGCGTGACGTCGGAGGCCTCGAAGCGCATGTACCCGGTGTTGGCGAAGATGACCCGCCAGGCTTCACGGATCTCGTCCCAGCCGCGGAGGATCTCCCAGCCGGGGTGGATGCACACGTCGGTGTCGCTCCGGCTCCAGACGCGGGCCATGCGCTCGACGTCGAGGGCCTCGAACGCACGATAGAATTCGTCGTTGAGGGCCAGGATGCTCGCTTCGGGTTCCATCGCGGCCCCCTAACCGGAACCCGCAGATCCGGATAGAGCGGGGAGTGATGCCGCGCCTCGACCTGCTGCTGTTCCACGCGTACTTCCTGGCGCGTGACCCCCACGAGCAGGAGCTGATGCGGCCCTTCCCGCCGCTGGGGCTCCAGTATCTCACGGCATACCTGCGCCGCGCGGGCTGGCGCTCGGTGGACTGGTTTGACACTACCTTCTCTGCGGGCCCCGCGGCGCTCCAGGCCCGCTGCGCCGAGACCGATCCGCGCGTCGTCGGCCTGTACGGCCACACGATCACCCGACCGACCGCGCTGGAGATGATCGAGGTCTGCCGCGCCGACGGGCGTCGGATCATCGCTGGCGGGCCGGATCCGGTCCAGTACCTGGACGAGTACCTGCGGGGCGGGGTCGAGGTGGTGGTGATCGGTGAAGGCGAGCGCACGCTGGCCGATCTCATGGCCCACCTCCGGGCGCACCATTGGCGCTGGGAGCCCTCTGAGCTGGAGAAGATCCCCGGGATCGCCTTTCTGCGTGACGACACGGTCGTGCGGACGCCGGCGCGGCCCTTGATACGACCGCTCGACCAGCTCCCCTGGCCTGCCCGGGAGCGGCGCGACCAGACAGCCTATTTTTCCGCGTGGCGCGATCGGCACGGCGAGACCGCCATGAGCATGGTGACCAGCCGCGGGTGCCCGTACCATTGTACGTGGTGCAGCAAGCAGGTGTACGGCGACACCTTCCGCCGCCGCAGCGTAGATGACGTCCTCGGAGAGCTATCGTCGATCCGTGAGCGTTGGAATCCAGACCAGATATGGTTTGCCGACGACCTGTTCACCGTCGGAAAGGCCTGGGTCAAGCGATTCTGCGCCGCTATGGTGGAGCGGGATCTGAGCATGCCGTTCTACCTGATCGGCCGGCCAGAGACGCTCACGGCAGAGCTGTGTGCGTCTCTCGCCAGGGCCGGCCTCACCCGGATGTATCTGTCTGCCGAGAGCGGCGCCCAGCACGTCCTCGACGCCATGCGCAAGGGCGACACGGTGGCCGACATCATCCGCGCCGCCCGCCTGCTGCGCGCCGCTGGCGTCGAGATCGGGGTGTTCGTCATGTTGGGCTACCCCGGCGAGACCCGCCGAGACGTCGACGCCACGCTACGAATGCTGCATGCCATCGAGCCGGACGTCACGCTGCTCAGCGTCGCCCACCCGATGAAGGGGACCGCCTTTCATGAGCTGGTGTCAGACCGCGTGCTGGGCCAAGGTGACGGCGGACGGCTGCGATTCGAGATGGACTACCCGGCGCCGTTCTACGACCTCGCGCAGCGAATGATCTGGGCGGAGACAGCGCTTGTGCGGCGGCTCCGACGTGGGGTATATGACGCTGAGACAGTGAAGTTGGCAGTGAAGACGCAGGTGTGGCGGGCAGGGACGCGTGTCCTGGGAGCCTCACGGCCGCTCGATCGGCCGTAGTACGGCGACCCCTGATGTATCGGCGCAGGAGCCCCCAAAAGAACCAGTACCGCGGTTTCAGGACAGCGGTCAGCGCGTAGTCGTCGATGCTGGATACTGCTGTGCCAGCAGCGGCCAGACGCGAAGCGGGATCGCGTGTTTCCCTCCTTGAAAGAGCATACAGGTGTGCGGGTCAACTTGAACCCGCGCTACTGTACCCAAGCGCGGGTTAAAATTGAGCGTTAATAATCGCGCCATTAACCCCCAGCATGCAAAC
>CAYXGP010000466.1:0-3570 GCA_964464515.1 uncultured Enterobacterales bacterium | reverse complement strand
AGGGGCCGCGAGGGCAAGCGAGGGGTTGTCCACCTGAACGCTCACCGCTGTCAGAGCAGGTTCTACCCCTGCTCTGAGAGATCCCTGCTCACAGCGGTGAGCGCCGCGCGGGCGGCGGCATAGCTCCACGGATCGAGCGCGAGGGCGTCGTCGATACGCTCCCGGCCAACACCCAGCTCATCGCACAGACGCAGCACAAAGCGCCGCCGGCCCCGCCCGACGGGGAAGCGCAGGGCGATGGTGGCCCGCAGCTCCGGCGAGACGGCGGCGATCAGCGCCTGGAGCGGCCCGCCTTCTGCAGACTCGGTGATCCACGTTCGTCCGTTCGCCGCGATGCGATCTCGGAGCAGTCGACCGACCTGCTTGGCGAACCCCGGACGCGAGTCGATGTAGCAGGGCTCGTCGATGATGAGGCCCCGCGCAGACTGTAGACCCGGCTGCCAGGATCGATGTCGGACCTGATGGGCGATCGCCTGCTGAAGCTGGCGATTATCGAGCAGCCGAGCGTCTTCGCCGAGAAAGCGCCGCGAAACCACGGTCTTTCCGACCCCGGGAGGCCCCAGGACGAACACTACGGGTCGCTCCCGCACCGCTCTGGGCAGCCGGTCGCCCAGAAACTGGCCGCTGGTGCCCGAGAACATGGCGGGGCCCGTCATCACAGCGCCCACCCACCGCTCAATCGCGGTGGACGTTCTCCCGAATATACTCAGCGATGTCGCCGATTCGACTGCCCGGCTGAAATACTGCAGACACGCCAGCAGCGCTCAGCTCTGCCGTATCTGCATCGGGGATGATCCCACCCACGATCAGCAGGACGTCGTCGAGCTCTCGCTCTCGGAGGGCCTCCACCACCCGCGGGACCAGGGTCAGGTGTGCGCCGGACAGCAAACTCAACCCCACGGCGTCGACGTCCTCGTCCAGCGCTGCCGCGGCGATCCGCGCCGGGCTCTGGTGCAGCCCGGTGTAGATCACCTCCATCCCCGCGTCGCGCAGCCCCCGCGCGATGACCTTCGCGCCGCGGTCGTGACCGTCCAGACCGGGCTTTGCGATCAGCACCCGAACAGGATGACCCACCCGAGAGGGGTGATCCGCCCGAGAGGGGTGGTCGGTCATCCCAGCAGGCTCTTCGCGATCACGAGGCGCTGGATCTCGCTCGTGCCCTCGTACAGCGTGGTGATGCGGGCGTCGCGGAACAGCCGCTCCACCTCGTACTCCTTGCTGTAGCCGTAGCCCCCGTGAATCTGCAGGGCGTGGTTGGCGCAGAAATTCGCCGTCTCGGACGCGTACAGCTTCGCCATCGAGCAGGCCTGGCTGCCCTGATCTCCGGCGTCCTTCGCCGCAGCGGCCTGGTACGTCAGCAGCCGCGCCGCCTTGATGCGGGTCGCCATGTCCGCCAGCATCCATTGGATGGCCTGCTTGGTGGCGATGGGCTTGCCGAACGCGTGCCGTACCTTGGCATAGTCCACCGCCAGATCGAGCGCGCGCTGAGCGATGCCGAGCGACTGTGCGGCGATGCCGATACGCCCGCCGTCGAGGGTGGCCATGGCGACGGTGAAGCCCTTGGATTCGCGATGCAGGAGGTTCTCGGCGGGCACGCGGAGCCCTGTGAAGACCAGCTCGCTGGTCCCGGAGCACGCGATGCCCAACTTCTCCTCGACCTTTCCGACGGCGTAGCCGGGGAATTCCTTCTCAAGGATGAAGGCGCACACCGCCCGGTGCCGCTGCGATGGATCGAGCGAGGCGTAGGCCACGCAGATGTCGGCCTGCGGACCGTTGGTGATCCAATTCTTGGTGCCGTCGAGCACGTAGGCGCCGTCCCCCGTGGGCGTCGCCCGGGTGGACTGCGCGGCGGCGTCGGAGCCGGCGCCCGGCTCGGTCAGCGCATAGCAGCCCAGCTTCTCGGCCGAGGCCAGCGCCGGCAGGTACTTGAGCTTCTGCGCCTCGGTGCCGAACTTGAGGATGGGCCAGGAAACCAGCGAGTTGTTGACGCTCATGACCACGCCCACGCCCGCGTCGGCGTAGCAGATCTCCTCGAGCGCCACGACGTACGACAGGATGTTCATGCCAGCGCCACCGTACTCCTCGGGCACGAACATGCCCATGAAGCCCATGTCGCCCAGCTCAGCGACGAGCTCGGCCGGGAAGGCGTGGGTGCGATCGCGCTCAGGAGCGCCCGGCATGATCTCGGCGCGGGCGAAGTCTCGCGCGAGGTTGCGGATCTCCAGGACGTCTTCAGGTAGCTCGAAGCTCATTTCTGCCTCGCGGTGGGGCTGTTGCGATCAGTGCTGTCATGCGCCGGTGAATGTCGCCCGGCGCTTCTCGATGAATGCGCTCATACCTTCGCTGCGATCGGCGGTCGCAAAGCAGAGCCCGAACAGAGAGGCCTCTGCCGCGAGCCCGGTCTCGATGTCGAGACGGTCGGTCTCGTGGACGGCGCGCTTGACCATGCGCACAGCCACCGGACCGCTGCGCGCGATCCGGCCCGCCAGCTTGCGGGCCGCCTCGACCACGTCGCCGTCGGTGACCTCCAAGGCAATGCCCAGGGAGACCGCCTCCGACGCGGGTACGTTGCGACCGGTCATCATCAGCTCCAGCGCGCGCTGCCTGCCCACGCGTCGAACCAGCCGCTGGGTTCCGCCGAAGCCGGGGATCACCCCCAGCGTGACCTCGGGCTGGCCGAAGACGGCGGTCTCGGCCGCGAGGATCAGATCGCAACACATCGCCAGCTCGCAGCCTCCGCCCAGCGCGAAGCCACGCACCGCCGCGATGGTGGGCGCCGGGAAGGTCTCCAGGCGGCCGAGCACGCGCTGCCCCCGCTGCGCAAAGGCGGCAGCCTGGATGGCAGAGAAGTCGACCATCTGGGAGATGTCCGCGCCCGCAGCGAACGCGCGCTCGCCTGAGCCCGTCAAGATGAGCGCGCGCAGATCGTCTGTGAGGGCCTGATCGAGCGCGGCGTCGAGGTCGGCGACCATCTGCAGGTTGATCGCGTTGAGGGCCCGAGGCCGGTTGAGCGTGATCAGCCCCACGCCGTCTGTGGACTCGTAGGTGAGCGTCTCGAGCATGGGGTCTCCGTGGTGCGGACGGGGAGTGGGTTCGGGTGCGCGTCGTGATGCGGGCGAGGAAGTCGTGCGGTCGGGAGGCGCCTCGGCGCAGGGAGCTCAGCGGTTGTAGGGATAGAAGCCGCGGCCCGCCTTGCGACCGAGCCAGCCCGCCTCGACATACTTGCGGAGCAGCGGGCAGGGGGCGTAGCGGTCGGTGCCCAGGCCGTCGTGGAGCACCTCCATGATCGCCAGGCAGGTGTCCAGACCGATGAAGTCCGCCAGCGTGAGCGGACCCATGGGCACGTTGGTGCCCAGCTTCATCGCCTGATCGATATCTTCCACCGAGCCGATGCCCTCGTACAGCGCCTGCACGGCCTCGTTGATGTAGGGCATCAGCACGCGGTTGACGATGAAGCCCGGCATGTCCCGGCCCTCCACCGTGGTCTTGCCCATCCCCTGCGCGGCCGCGCGCACCGTCTCGTACGTCTCGTCGGTGGTCGCCAGCCCGCGGATCAGCTCGACCAGCTTC
>CAYXGP010000465.1:0-3586 GCA_964464515.1 uncultured Enterobacterales bacterium | reverse complement strand
CCCGCAGAAGCCCCCTTCGCACCGCCGCCGGCTGCGTGGCGCTGGCGCGCGCCGCAGCGGATCTACCGCGGGTACAGATCGGCGGCCTGATGGCCTACGAGGGGCACATCGCCAGCCTCGCGGACACACCCCTGCACCGCAATTTCAAGCGACTGGTCGGGCCTCGGGTGGCCCGCGGCCGGGCCGCAGCCGTCACGGCGCTGCGCGAAGTCGGGTTCGCGCTGCCCCTGGTCAACGGCGGGGGCACCGGCAGCGCCCATCGCACGGCTGCCGAGGATTGCGTCACCGAGATCACGGCGGGCTCGGCGTTCCTGTGTCCGCATCTGTTTGACGGGTTCGACGATCTGCCGCTCACGCCCGCGGCGTGGTTCGCGCTGGAGGTCTGCCGAAGCTCCGATCCAGAGATGGTGACCTGCGCGGGTGGGGGGTACGTCGCGTCGGGCGAGGCGGGCAAGAGCCGGCTGCCGGTGCCGGTGCTACCCGAGGGACTCTCCCTGATCGGGTTGGAGGGCGCGGGCGAGGTGCAGACACCGCTGCGGTGCCGCGGGCCGGTGCCCGAATTGGGAGATCCGGTGCTGTTTCGACACGCCAAGGCCGGCGAGCTGGCAGAACGATTCGACCGCTACCTGCTGCTGCGCGATGGCCGCGTCGTCGCCCGGGAGCCGACCTACCGCGGACAGGGATGGTGCTTTCTGTAGCGTTCAGCGCGAACCACGCCGGGCGGCGGAGCCCTGGTACCACCATGAGGTGACGCCGATCCCGATGGACGTGATGACGCTCCCGCCGAACCAGATCGCCGGCGGGCCCGACCACACCATCCCCACGCCCGTGCTGACCAGAAGGGCCAGGGCCGTCCAGACCAGCCACGGCGCATAGGTGATCGCCGACGCGGCAGCCAGAATCGTGAACACCATCATGTCGACCACCAGGATCGGCATTATCGCCCGCTCCATGACCACGCCGATCAGGCGGTTGAGCAGGAGACCGACGCCGCCCAGGATCACCAGACCGGCGATCTGACGGTTGATCGCGTTCTTCACCAGCCACCGTCGGGCCAGCCCCACCAGCGCGAGGATGGTCGCCACCGTGACGACGGCGAAGCGGAGGAGGTCGACTCGGGAGAGCTGCACCTCGTTTCGTTCGGTGTAGAGGATGATGAAGGACGAGAAGAGCAGGCCCAGGACCCCGGCCACGCCGAGCGTCGCCTGGCGCTGACGACTGGAGACGCTCAGATCCCGGGCCTGGGCCAGGGCGCGGATCCGGTCCGCCTCGCGGCGGGCCGCCTCCAGCTGCTCTCCGATGCCCTCGGTGTCCGCCTCGCCGAGCGCCGCCAGCCGCGTCAGCGCTGCGGCACAGCCCTCGAGATCCCTGCTCTCCAACGCCGCGCGGGCCGTCAGACGCAGGGCGCGCCGCTCGCCCTTGAGGGCCGACTCACAGCCAGGCCACGCCTTGAGGGCCTGCGCGAACCCGAAGCGCGCCTCCGCCAGGAGCTCTCCACCGCGCCGACGGCGCTCGACAGACTCCAGCATCCCAGCCGCCTCCTCCAGGCGCCGGCCGGCGGCGTCGGCCAGGGCGATGGCGCCCAGGTGGTGCAGGTAGCGCTGGAGCGCGCGTCGAAGCTCCTGCGCGCTGGCGTGGCGCTGGGAGGGCTCCGAGGCCATGGCCCGGCGACAGATGTCGGCCAGCGGCGCCGGGGTCTGCGGGCCGAACGCCAGGGGCTCGTCTTGAACGATGCGCTGGAGCACCTCCGCCAGCGAACCGCCCTGGTGCGGCGGGTGCCCCTCCAGCACGTCGTACAGGCAGGCGCCCAGCAGGTAGACGTCGAGCGTGGCGGATATTGGGGTCTCAGGCCGCAGCATCTCCGGCGCCATGTAGGAGGGCGTTCCGCAGACCGCGACCGGGACCGGGCGCTCCCCCAGGCGGGTCGCGATGCCCCAGTCGAGCACGTAGACCTCGCCGTGGGCGCCGACCATCACGTTGTCGGGTTTCAGATCGCGGTGCACCACGCCCCGGGTGTGCGCGAAGTGCACCGACTGGCAGACCTTCATCAGGATCTCGATGTGCTGACGAAGGCGGGGGCCGTCCAGGTCGAGCGGAGTCCAGCCCGGGTGGTCCGGATCGGCGATCAGCGCGCTCCAGGGGACGCCCTCCACGCGCTTCATCACCAGCACGGGGTGCCCCCTGCGATCCTGGAGCAGGGCGTACACGGGGATCACGCCGGGGTGCTCCAGCGAGCCCATGATCTCCCCTTCCCGGCGGAGCGCGGCGTAGCCAGACCGACGATCGGGCCGCACCCGCTTGATCGCCACGTCACGGGACAGGCAGTGCTGCCGGGCGAGGTGCACGACGCCCATCCCGCCTTCGCCGATCGACGCGCCGATCTGCAGGGCGTCTTCGGCCAGCTCACGACGACGTTCGCCCTGCTCCGGCTCAGACAGGCCTGAGACCCCATCACCTGTGAGATCCGCGGAATCGGACAGCTCGACGCCGATCGTGGAGAAGAAGGTCTCCGGCGGCGGGCGGATCGTCTCTGTGACCGGGTGCTCTGCGTGCTGCGTGGTCAGCTCCTGGAGCCGCCCCCAGTCGATCGTCGACTCGGCGGGAGGATCACCGGCGGGGGGGCTCACTTCGGATCAGGTCGCGGGCAGGAAGCGCTCTTCGAGCAGCCCGGCCACACGCTCGGCGGTGCCCGGTCGCCCCTCACCCCGCGCGGCCTCGCCCATCGCGTCCAGCCGCTCGGCGTCGTCGAGGAGCCCCGCGATCTGGCTCACGGCCTCGGGGATCTCCAGCCCGCCCTCGGTGATCACCACCGCCGCCCCGGCCTGCTCCAGGCCGCGGGCGTTGCCCTCCTGGTGGTTGTCGGTGACGTTCGGCGAGGGCACCAGCACGCCCGGCCTGCCCACGGCCGTCAGCTCGGCCAGCGTGGACGAGCCCGCGCGACACAGCACCAGATCGGCTCCTCTCCTCCTTGTCGTGCTGGCGACGATCTTCGGCATCAGGTGGGGGAGGGGGGCTGGCCCAGACCGGGCAGAGAGATCGCGAAGGCGACGAGACACATTCCCCAGGCCAGAGGATGGAAGTAGACCATCGACAGGACCGTCATGACGGCGCAGACCAGGGTGTGGATGCGGCGGACCCCCACGCGGGGGGCGGGATCGGCGACGAGTGCGACCACGACACCGTAGGCGAGCAACATGACCCCCATGGCCAGGCTGAAGCCGAGATGGAACTGCAGCATCGTGTGGGCGCCCATCAGCTCGATGGGGGTCTGACGCATCTGCTCCAAGATCGGACCGGCCTCCTCTGGCGGCGGGGCGAAGTGCGCGACGATGTGGATGGCGCCCAGGGCACCGATGGTGGCACCAGACCACCTCAGGCTTCGCACTGGCTCTCCTATCTGTACGGGTTCGTACAGACAGAATAGCCCCTGATAGAGCGATGGCTATGAGTTTCTAGACGGATGCGTACAAAAGAGCGCGGACGAGGCGGCGCCCTACGGGTGCCGCCGCCGGCGTGCCGCCAACAGCCCGAGCAGGAGGAGCCCCCCCGCCTGACCCTGGCCGCAGTTGCAGCCGCAGCCCGCGTC
>CAYXGP010000464.1:0-3591 GCA_964464515.1 uncultured Enterobacterales bacterium | reverse complement strand
GCGCGGCCCCGCCACGGCGCCATCCCGGCCGAGCACCCCCCCCCCCGGGGGGGGCGGGCTGGGGGGGGGGGGGCCCGCGCCGCAGGTGGGGCAGCTCCCGCAGGGGCAGTTGATCTCGCCGACGACCCGCCGGCCGATCCAGGCGGCGTCGGGCGCGTCCTCCACCACGCCGACCCACTCGTGACCCAGCACACCGGTGAAGCCCATGTAGCCCTTGACCAGCTCGAGGTCGGTAGCGCACACCCCGCCGACGCTGAGCCGTATCCGCGCCTCCCCGGGCCGACCGGCGCGCGGCAGGTCGTCCCGATTCCGCGGTCCGTCCGGACCCAACCAGAGGCCGCGCATGACCGCGCCTACGCGCGACGCGCCCGACGGCGCCAGATGATCGCCAGGACCTTCGCGACCGCCGCATAGAGGTCTTCGGGGATCATCTCTCCCACCTTGGCAGAGGCGTGGAGGGCGCGCGCCAGCGTTCGGTTCTCGATCTGCGGTATGTCGGACTCGAGGGCTGCGGTGCGGATCCGCAGCGCCAGATGATCGACCCCCTTGGCGACGACCACCGGGGCGGGCGCCTCGTCCTTGCGGTATCGCAGCGCCACCGCGTAGTGGGTGGGGTTGGTGATGACCACGTCGGCCTTCGGCACGTTGCGGACCATCTGGCCCATCGCGATCTCGCGGGCGCGCTGCTTCCGCGCCTGCCTCATGTGGGGATCGCCCTCCGCCTGCTTCGCCTCCTCCTTGAGCTCCTCCTTGGTCATCATCATCTGCTCGTGGTTGGTGTACCACTGGTAGAGGTAGTCGATGACCGCGACGATCGCGGCGACGGGGAGGGCGCGGAGGATCACCAGCGCGGCCATCTCCATGTAGGCGTGCAGGATCATCCAGGGGTCCTGGAGCATCAGATCCGGCAGGCCGCCGATCCGCTCAGAGGCGGCGCTCCACACCAGCCAGCCGATCACGAACAACTTGAGCAGTCCTTTGGCGAGCTCCACCAGCGGCTGGGCGGAGAACCACTTCTCCTTCATCGCGGCGACGGGGTTCAGCTTCTCCCACTCGATCTTCAGCACCTCCTTGGTGGGGATGACGAACTTGGCCTGGCCCAGGCCGATGACTGCAGCGCCGATCCACAGCGCCGCCATGGGAACCGCCAGCATGGTGATGAGCGTGTCCATCACATAGGAGATCAGATTGAGCGCACCCGAGTAGTCGAGGTCGTGGGTCTCGGTGTGAGAGAAGCAGAGGTAGAGCAGCTCGGCTTCCTTGGAGACGATCCGCGGGAGCCACAGGTAGAGCACGATCGCCCCCACCGCAAGGCCCGCCGCCGAGTCGATCTCTTTCGAGCGGGCGACCTGCCCCTTCTCGGCGAATTCCTGCTTTCGCTTTTCGGTAGGTTCATGTGTTTTTTCCTGGGCGCTGTCGTCACTCATCACCGACCCCTCGGATGACGATCCGATCGATGATCAGCGGGATGCGATCCAGCGAACTATCGATCAGCTCCAGGTGCGCCGTCAGCATCTCCGGCAGACCCAGGAAGAACAGCGCTTCGCCCCCACCGACGGTGAAGATGAGGCCCAGCGCGAAGAAGACGTTCATCTGCGGGGCCAGCCGGGTGACGACGGCGACCGACAGGTTGCTCAGGAAGACCAGCGCGATGATCGGCCCGCAGAGGGCCATGCCAGTGTCGATCACCACCGTGCCGTAGTCCAGCCAGACCGCGCCCGCCGAGATGAGATCGGCGGAGCCGCCGGGTGGGATCACGTCGAATGATTCGGTCATCGAGATGAGCAGCCGCAGGTGCAGGTTGGTCCCGATGAAGATGAGGCTGGCCAGGTAGACCCCCAGGGTGCCGACGGGCCCCTGCGCCGACCCCGACACGGGGTCGAAGAACATCGCAGCGCCATGGCCGATCTGGGTGCTGATCATCTCGCCGGCCATACCCAGCGCGCCGAACGCCAGACGGACGACGCCCCCCACCAGCACGCCCAGGATGATCTCGCCGATCATCGCCAGGACGAGGATCGAGATCGTGGGCGGCATCTCCACCACCGGCAGCGACGGGGCGATCACCGAGGCCAGCGCCACCGACAGCAGCGCCTTCACCAGCCGCGGGATCCCCTGCGCGCCGAACACCGGCATGATCGCGATCACGCCGGTGATGCGCCCCATGACGAGGGCGCCGGTGATCAGCCAGGCCAGGGACATCGGGGCCTACCGCGACTACTGTTCGACGTACTGAACGCTGCTGAAGTTCGTCCGCGCGAAGTGCACCGCCTGGTCCATCATCCATCCGCCCGCGAGCATCAGGACGAGGAAGACCGCGCCGATCTTGGGGACGAACACCAGGGTCATCTCGTGGACCTGCGTGACCGCCTGGAGGATCGAGATGAACGCGCCGACCACCAGCGCCGCCAGCAGCAGCGGACCGCTGATGATGGCGACCGCGATCAACGCCTGCTGCCCGATTAGCGTGGCTTCGCCGATGTTCATGATCGTCCTCCGAGAGGCCCGCGTTGGGTGAAGTCGCGCTCAGACCGGGTCGCGCTCAGACCGGGTCGCGCTCAGACCGCGAAGCTCGCTGCCATCGACCGGACCAGCAGGTTCCAGCCATCCATGACGACGAAGAGCAGCAGCTTGAAGGGAAGCGAGATGATGATCGGCGGGAGGACCATCATGCCCATTCCCAGGAGGATGTTGGCGACGACGATGTCGATCACCAGGAAGGGGATGTAGATCTTGACCGCCATGACGAACGCGGTCTTGAGCTCGGAGAGGATGAAGGCGCTGATGACCGCGGTAGAGGGGACCTCTTCCAGCGTCTCTGGGGCCTCAAGCTTGCCCATCTCCATCACCGCACGCAGATCGGCGCGGCGGGTGTTGGCGAGCATGAAGCTGCGCATGGGCGCCATCGCTGTGTCGATGGCGACCGTGGTCTCCATCTCTCCCGCCATGAACGGATCGAGGGCGTCGGCCTTCACCGTGTCGATGGTCGGCCGCATGACCAGCATCGAGAGGAACAGCGCGAGCCCGATCAGCACCTGATTCGGCGGTGACTGCTGGAGACCGAGGGCCTGACGAAGCAGCGAGAAGACGATGATGAACCGCGTGAACGGTGTCATCACCAGCACCACCGCGGGCACGAAGGTCAGGGCCGTCATCAGGACGATCAGCCGGACGGTGGAGGCGACGGGCATGTCCCGTACCTCCTCCGCGAGCTGGACCGTCCCCTCTCCCAGGGGATCTCCCGCGGACTGTGCGAGAGCTGTGTCGGGCACCAGGATGCCCAGCACGATCAGCGCCAGGCGGAACCAGATCATCCCATCAGACCACGGAAGCAGTAGGTGCCCTCATCGTCCAGACCAGGCTCGGAGAGACCCGAGCGGCCAGAGATGACCCGCGGCTCCGCGGGCTGGGGGCGGGAGGGACGGGCACGCTCAGGGCGGGCGCGCTCGGGACGGGCGCGCTCGGCGCGGGCACGCTCGGGGCGGGCGCGCTCGGGGCGGGCGCGCTCGGGGCGGGGGGGGGGGCGGCGGCGGGGCCGGGCGGGGGGGGGGGGGGCGGGGCCCGCCCCCGCCGCGGCGCCGCCGGCGGCGC
>CAYXGP010000463.1:0-3596 GCA_964464515.1 uncultured Enterobacterales bacterium | reverse complement strand
AAGCTGCATGATCAGCGAATCAGGGAGTGCCCCCCAAATGCGAACGCGCCCGACCCGCTGTCGTACAGATAGACCCCGCCGGCGTAGGTGTCAGCCTCGTTGCCCGTGACCTCGCTGGTTGCATCCAACGTGAGCGTTCCGGTCTCGACATACAGGCCGCCGCCTTCCTCGGCGGTGTTGCCTGAGATGATGGACTGCGTCATGTCCAGATCGCCGTGCGCGATGTATACACCGCCGCCTTTCTCCCCCTCGTTTCCGGTGATCGTGGTGGAGGTGAGGGTGAGGGAGTTGCTCGCAGGAGCCAGGACGCCGCCCCCGATGTCGCCGCTGTTGCCCTCGATGACGCAGTCCGTGATCGACAGGCTCGTCGCGGAGAACCCGTCGACGCCGCCGCCGAAGGAGATGCTGCCGTCGTTGGTCCCTGTGCCGCCGGTCAGGGTGAGGCCCGAGAGCGCTACCGCGACAGAGTCCGTGACCTGGATGACGGGACCCGCCCCGTTCGCGTCGATGGTCGCGGCGCCGCTCTGTGACTGCAGCGTCACCGAGACGCTGATCGTGAGGCTCTCGGTGTAGGTGCCGTCGCAGATGGTGATCGTGCTGCCGTCACTCGCCAGGTCCAGCGCGGACTGGATCAGGGGGGAGCTGGTCGCGCCGTCCAGGGTAGCCACACCGTCCTCCCCCGTGCTGGAGTCGCAGTCGTTGTCGAGGCCGTCGCAGTGCTCGTCCGAGCCCGGGTTGATGAGGGCCTCCGTGTCATCGCAGTCGGTGGCGTCCGCGACGTAGCCGGCCGGCGCGTCGCAGGCGTCGACGGTGTCGCCAGCGACGCCGTAGCCGTCGTTGTCGGTGTCCCGGTGCCAGGTCGTCATGGTGCTGCTGTCGAGACTGCCGTCGTCGTCATCGGTCAGTCCATCACAGTCGTTGTCTGCGCCGTCACACACCTCGTCGGCCGCGGGGTTGCTGTCTGGGTTGGAGTCGTCGCAATCTTCTGCGTTCTCGGAGGCTCCCGAGGGTAGGGTGCAGTCCTCGAGCGGCGCCGATCCGTCGCCGTAACCGTCCCTGTCTGCGTCGGTGTAGTATGTCGTGGTCAGCCCCTCGTCTGTGTCGCCGTCGCAGTTGTTGTCGATGAGATCGCAGATCTCGGTCGCGCCAGGGTGTACGGAGGGATCGCTGTCGTCGCAGTCGACATCTGCTGCATGCCCGTCGCCGTCGCTGTCTGACGGCGGGGTGGCGCCGCTCGTCCCTCCGCTGCCGGAGGTGCCGCTACCCGAGGTGCCCCCGCCGGAGGTCCCGCTGCCCGAGGAGCCGCCGGAAGAGCCACTGCCGCCGGAAGAGCCACTGCCGGAGGCGCCGCCCGAGGTGTTCAGGTGGTCGTCATCTTCTTCGTATGGGACGCACTCTCCCTCGAACTCTGCGGTACCCTCTCCGCATTGGGGACCGCAGGCTGGCAGGATGAACAGAAGCAGGCTGATCACGGCGTTCTCCTTCGGGTCTCATGGAGGGTTACCTCGAATCGGTGCAGGACGCACCGTCAACGCCATCCGTGCCTGCGCGAAGCGCTCAAGCAGCGCCTCGCCAGTCCATACACGCTCGCGATCGGGCCATACACGCTCGCGATCGGGCCATACACGCTCGCGATCGGGCGCCCCCGAATGCCCTCCCTCCTCGCTCAACGAGAGACTGCGTATCTGCAGCTCGCTGCGCTGCAACAGCAGGGCGTCACTGGTCCGCTGGCGCCACGTTGGCGAAGACCGCGCCGTGCCCAGCCTCGCCCAGCTCAGCGTTCTCCAGGATCTCGATCGCGAATGGCAGCTCGAAGTCACGGAGACCATCCAATGCGTCGTCGATGATTATCGGCATGGCGATCTCCATCAACGTCTCTACGCCGGGCTCGACCTCGTCGGGCGTCACCTCCAGCGTGGTCACCAGCAGCGTGACCTCCCGCTCGACCAGCGTCACCGCGAGGAGCTCGTCGGCGTCCCCGGCCAGCGCGATCACCGCGTCCACAGCCAGGCGCATCACCTCGGTGTCGACGCCGTCCAGCTCGACCACCAGCCCCAGCTCGAGGCCGCCCAGGTGGATACGGAGGGCCTCGGTGCTGTCCGCGCCAGCGGTGCCGAGCAGCGGGATGGCGGCGCGGGTCACGATGGCGACGGGTAGATCCTCCGGGAGCTGATCGAGGCCCGAGATGAAGCTCCCGAGCAGCGTGGTGTCGAGCGCCATCCCGCCCACCTCGCCCGAGACCTCCCTGTCGAGCAGTTCCGCCGCGACGATGTACGGTCCCAGCGCGCTCAGGAAGTCATCGTCGATGGCGAACACCATGCCGTACTCGGCTCCGCTCGGCGTCTCGGCACCCAGGACCTCCGCCCGCTCCCCCCGCGTGGTGAAGCGCTCGCCGGGCAGCCCCGACGCGCCCGAATCCAGACTCAGATCGGCGGACGCCCAGACGCTGACACCGTCCTCGTCGTGTCGGACGTCGGTGAACGAGAGCACCAACCCGACCTCGCCGAGCGTCAGCGCGCGGAGATCGTCTTGAACCGACATCAGCTCTTCGACCGCGTCCCGGATGGCGTCCTCGATGGACGCCGCCAGGTTGTCCGCGTAGAACCAGTCCACGAGCGCCTCGACGATCCCGAAGCTGTCATCGACGAGCGTGGAGCGGAGGTCCGAGACCTCGATCTCCGTGCCCTCCGGCGTCGCCTCGAGCACGCCGCGGACGACGCCGATCTCCAGCGTCCCGTTCATGTCGACCCGCCCGGCGATGACCGTCCCAGCGGTCTCGTACCAGCCGACGGTCTCGAAGTCCGCCCAGACCTCACGGGCCGTGGCGGTGTAGGTCAGCCCCGCGGCGGTCAGGTCGGCGTCGAGGGTCATGGAGCCCAGTCCCGCGTCGGTGACGTAGATGTCGATGCCCAGGACCTCGGCTGCCGGCTTCTTCGAGGCCAGCGCGCCCGATGGATCGTACTCGCTGAGCTGGGACTCGACGACGGGGAGGAGCTGGACGAGCCCCGCGTCGGAGAGGCGCACCATGACGCAGTCGTCGGCCTGACCGCGCACGTCAGCGGTCTCGCCATGGATCGCGGTGGCCCGCTCGCGCAACCAGGCGCTGTCCACGTCGGTGGCTTCGGCCAGGACCGGCCAGATCGGCGAGCCCTGCCAGCGAGCGTCCGAGCGCTCGACCTCGGCGCTCCAGGTCCCTTCCGTCGGCGCGACGATCGCTCCGTTGAGCGTCAGGGTCGGTGTGATGCCGCCGGCCAGCGCGCCGTCAGCGTACAGACTGCTCTCCTCGAAGAGGGCCCCATCGGCCGGGGAGAGCAGGGTGAGCTCCAGCGGTCTCGCCGGGAAGGTCGTCGCCGCCGCGGCCGGATGAGCGGCGTCGGCCTCGCCCGCGGTCGGGCCCTCGTCCTCGCTGCAGGAGACCAGGATCGCGAGCACTGCGGCGACGCGGAGCAGGCTGTGTTGGCGCAATGTGTGAGTGCGTAGTGGTACTCGGCGGAAGTCCCGAAGGGGTTCAGTTGAGTGCCAATCGTGCCCGCGAAAGCGGGCCGGGGGGGGGGCGGCGCGGGCGCGGCGCCGGGGGGGGGGCCCCCCGGGGGGGG
>CAYXGP010000462.1:2726-3599 GCA_964464515.1 uncultured Enterobacterales bacterium | reverse complement strand
AAGCTGCATGATCAGCGAATCAGGGAGTGCCCCCCAAATGCGAACGCGCCCCTCGACGACCGTGGACTTCATGTTCTTCGCCGACCAGAGCTGCTCGATGGACGACGACAACTCCAAGCTCGGCCGCAACTGGTCCGACTTCGAGGCCGGGCTCAGCGACAACGGCGTAGACTGGCAGGTTATCGTGGCAAACGACGACGACGGCTGCAACAGCACGGGCGTGCTCACCGCCGCGACATCGGGAGCCGAGCAGCGCTTCTCCAGCGCCATCACCGACGGCGGCGGAACCTACACCGAGGCCGGCCTCACGGTCGTGCGGACCGCGCTGGCGGCGGCGAGCGGGTGCAACTCGGGCTGGGTGCGACCCGGCTCGATGGTGCATGCGATCATGATCTCCGACGAGCCCGAGCAGTCCAGCGGGAGCTGGAGCGCGCTGGTGGCCAACATCCAGAGCGAGGCGGCCGCGGCGGGGGCCTCCGGTGTCATGCTGTCGGCGATCGCCGGAGACTACCCGAGCGGGTGCTCCACAGCCGACGCCGGCATCGGGTACTACGAGGCGGTCGGGGCGACCGGCGGTGGGTTCTACAGTATCTGCGTCTCGGACTTCGGGGCGCACATGGAAGACATCGCCGGACTGGCCGGCGGCAGCGGCGCGTCGGTGTTCGCTCTCACCGACACCCCCATCGAAGAGACGCTCGAGGTCACGGTGAACGGCGTCACGCTGTCCGCGTGGAGCTACTCGTCGGTGTCGAACGCGGTGACGCTGGACGATCCGGTGGAGAAAGGTGGTCGGGTGGGGATCTCCTACGAGATGGTCGCCACCTGCGATTGATGGGTAGCGGTGTCTGGTAGCATCGAGGGTGGATCCGCGAC
>CAYXGP010000462.1:0-2716 GCA_964464515.1 uncultured Enterobacterales bacterium | reverse complement strand
GCCGGCAAGAACACGGCCTATGTCACCGCCCGCGCCGATCTCGACGTCGCCGCCGAGCGCGGCGTGCGCTCCGCCTTCGGCCTGCAGGGCGAGAAGTGCAGCGCCTCCAAGGTGGCCTACCTCGAGGCCCCGGTCCTCGAACCGACCATCCACCCCGGGGCTCACCTGCCTTGCCCTCCCCCTCCCTGTGCCTACCCTCCCGGCCATGAACACCTCCCAGCGCGCGCTGATCATCGGGGACATCCACGGATGCTGGGATGAACTCCGCGATCTGCTCGACGCCGCCGCCCTGACCTCCGAGGACCGGATCATCTCGGTCGGCGACATGGTCGATCGCGGCCCGGCCTCCGAGCAGGTCTGGCGCTTCTTCGCCGAGCACTCCCAGACCGACGCCATCGTCGGAAACCACGAGCAGAAGTGTCTGCGCTGGCACCGCGGCGAGCTGCGCCCGGCCCTGTCTCAGCGGATCACCCGCCGCCAGCACGGCGAGGCGGCCTGGGCCGAGGCCTGCGCCTGGTTCGCGACCCTGCCGCGCTCCCTGGACGTGGCGAACGTGCGGGTCGTCCACGGCTTCTGGCAGCCCGGTCGGTCGCTGGAAGAGCAGCACCCCACCGTGCTCACCGGCACGATGAGCGGCGCGAAGCGCGTCGCGAAGCTGCCCCGGTCCTGGTACGAGCTGTACGACGGCGACCGGCCGCTCGTCGTCGGACACGCGATCTACCACGACGACGGCTCACCGCTGATCTGGCGCGACCGGGTGTACGGCGTCGACACCGGCTGCGTCCACGGCATGACGCTCACCGGGATCCTCGTGCCTGAGATGCGCATCGTGTCGGTTCCGTCACGGGGCGATCACTGGCGGGCGCTGCGGGACGACCACGCCGATCTCCGGTTCGCCGGGATGACCCCAGACCGACTGGAGTGGGACGCTGCCCGATCGGTGGCCGACGCGCTCCGTATCCAGGGGCACGACGCCGCAGCAGAGAAGGCCGCAGAGATCGATCGCATGCTGGCCGACGCCGCGCGCGAGGAGGCCCGGCTGCTGGCCGCGGTGGAGGCGGCGCATGCCGCAGCGCTGGCGGCCCTGCCGGCGGGCTGGACCGATCTGGCCCCCTCCGAGCAAGGGCGTCTCTACGCCCGCGCCATCGGAGCCACCCCGCTGAAGAGCCTGCTGCACCGCCGCAGACAGACCGGCGCGGTGGATCTGCGGGGCTCGTGGAAGCGACCGGCCGCGTTTCTGCGGTTCGCCGCGACCATCACCGAGTAGAGCCCTTCACCATCGCACAGGACCGCGGGTTACCCTTGGTACCTCACGTTGGGGGTGCGATAATGGTCCTACTTCTCCCCACTCTTCTATTCGGCTGTGCCTATCTCCCAGAGAGCGCGCTGGACGAACGCTTCGACAACGACAGCGACGGTGTGCTCCGCCCTGCTGATTGCGACGACGAGGACGCCGCCGTCGGCGCCGGCGTGATCTGGTACCTGGACGGAGACCGCGACGGCTATGGCCTGACCGACTCCACAGTCTCTGATTGTACACCACCGTCCGGGTACACTGCGGTTTCCGGGGACTGTGACGACGAGAACGCCCAGGTCAACCCCGACGGCGTCGAGACATGCAACGATATCGACGACGACTGCGACGGAACACCCGACAACCCCGCGTCGATGACGTGGTACTACGACGGCGATCAGGACGGCTTCGGCTACTCCGAGAAGACGCTGGAGACAGCCGGCTGCGATGCCCCGGCGGGCTACTCCGACCAGGGCGCAGACTGCGACGACAGCGATCCCCTCATCCACCCCGATGCCGATGAGTTCTGCGATGATATCGACCAGGACTGCGACGGCCAGACCGAAAACGACGCCGTCGACGCCGAGACCTGGTTCCCCGACGAAGACGGAGACGGCTACGGAGACGCCGCCGCCGCGATCGAGGCGTGCCAGGTCCCGTCTGGATACATCACCGATCACACCGACTGTGACGACTCAGACGCGAACATCTACCCCGGCGCCGTCGAGACATGGTACGACTCCATCGACGGAGACTGCGACGATGGCAGCGACTTCGACGCCGACGGCGACGGCTACGACCGCCACGCCGATGACTGCGACGACGCCGACGCCCGAATCAGCCCCGACGCGCTGGAGGCCTGCGGCGATGGCGTCGACAACGACTGCGACGGTGAGCAGACCGAGCTCTGCGCGCTGAGCGGCGACATCCCGCTTGCGGGCGCCTACGCCAAGCTGATCGGTGAGGAAGCCGGCGATCAAGCCGGGATCGGCCTCAAGAGCGCCGGGGACCTCAACGGCGACGGGCTGGGAGATGTGCTCGTCGGCGCGCCCTACGCTGAGGACACGCTCTCGGAGCAGGGGGTGGTCTATGTGTTGTATGGGCCGCTGTCGGGTGACCGCAGTCTGTCTTCAGCAGACGGACAGTTCTTCGGCGATGAAGAGTCACACAACGTGGGAGAGGCGATCGTCGGCGCGGGGGATCTCAATGGTGATGGACTGGATGACATTCTGATCGGATCATCCGACTGGGATGACCCATCGGGAACCTACTCCAACGGCGGGGTTATCTATGTGATATATGGTCCCGCCAGCGGAGCGAGCGCGCTGGCGAATGCAGATGCGACAATTCGGGACTCAGTAGTTGAAAATAACAGTGACTCCGAATACGGCTAAAACAGCTCGGTGTAGCGCTGCTCCAGCT
>CAYXGP010000461.1:0-3633 GCA_964464515.1 uncultured Enterobacterales bacterium | reverse complement strand
GCCGCCCCCCCACCCGAGCCTCCGCCGCTGGACGCCCCCCCGGTGTTCGACGCACCCCCAGACGTTCCACCGGCGTTTGACGCGCTTCCGTCCCTGGACGGTCCACCAGAGCTGGACGAGCCGCCGCCGTTCGCGCCGCCACCGCTCGACGCCCCGCCGCCGATGGACGAGCCGCCAGCGTTCTCTCCTCCTCCTCTAGAGGAGCCCGTGCTGGACGACGAACCGCCGACGATGGAGGCGCCGCTTCAGCCGACGAGACCGGCGAGTCCACCCGAGCCGTTGCCGCCGAGAGCTCCGCCGAAGCCCGCGGCGCCGAGCGCGGCCGCCCCCAAGAAGAAGGCGACGCCGCCGAAGCCCGCGGCGCCCAGGCCCGCGCCGCCCAAAGCAGCGGCGCCAAAGCCTGCGCCACCGAAGCCAAAGCCCGCGCCGCCGAAGCCAAAGCCTGCGCCGCCGAAGCCGAAGCCCGCGCCGCCAAAGCCAAAGCCCGCGCCACCGAAGCCGAAGCCGTCCAAGCCTGCGGCGGTCAAGGCTACGGCCCCACCGAAGAAGAAGGGCGGGGTGCTGAAGATGCTGCTCGTCGCCGGGCTGGTGCTGGGGTTCGTCTGCGCGGGCGGGATCGGACTGCTGGCGGTCATCGGCGCCTCCGACTCGGGGGGCGGCTCGTCACCGAGCGATCCTCCTTCGACCTCACCGAGCAAGCCGAACTTCCCCGGGAAGGGTCGGAAGTGAGCGTGGGGCACCCTGCTGGAGATAGCTCTCCGGCAGGGTGGCCTTCAGCCGAGGCGTCGTCGGCGCTCGCTCGACCCGCGGAGGCGCCTCTGCGGCGGGATCAGATGCGCGCGGGTCCGAACAGCCGCCAGGCCACGCCCACCTCGACCACGCTACCGACGTCTACGCGCACCGGATCGGTGTCAGCGGTTACGAGCAGCTTCAGGCGGTCGTCGTCATCGACCTCGGTCCCGGTGAACCGCGCGCCCGCAGGCAGCGCCTGGGCGATCTCCTGCAGGCTGTCGGAGAGCACCTTGGGCGTGCGCGCGTCGATGTACAGGCCCGCGTCGTCTCCCAACAGGTCTGCAGCTTCGCCGCTGTTGAGGAACATCTGCCGGTAGGTCTGCAGATCGTGGTTGCGCGCGGCCTGCATCACGAGACGGCCCAATTCATCCGGGGAGATGGGCGTGGGGCGCAGCGGTCGGCCAGAGGACTCGTCGCGGCGCCGAAGCAACAGCAACCACATGGACAGCAGCAGCGCTACCAACAGCAGCGCGTTGTCAGTGTCCTGGAGCCAGTGGGATGCGTGCAGTAGAGCCCTCGGAGAGACTCTCCGATGATGTCACCTTTTGTCGCTGACGACCAGAGGGCGCGCGACAGCCTACGAGGCGTGCTTCACGAGCAGATCGGCGAACCGGGGCATCGCCGCGCCGATGTGATCGACCGCCTTGCCGCGGAGGCCGCGGTACGCCCGGACCAGCACCCGGTGCTTGCTGCGGTCGGCGCGCGCGTCGGTGATCTCCAGCAGCGCATTCGCCACCTGCACCTTCCGCTGCCCGAAGAAGCGGCGGGCCCCGGCGCTGTCCTTCGGGCTCTGTGACCAGAACGGATCGACCTTGGTCGCGAAGTCCTCGAGGAGCGCATTCAGCGACATGGGGATGATGCCGGGCTTGAAATTCTCCACCGTCTTGAACCCGGCCTTCACAGCCATGCCGCGCACACCACGCTTGTCGGCGACCTCGGCCTTGAGCAGCAGGACGCAGTCGTCGATCACCGCCTTGCGGCGATCGGGGTTGGAGATGCTTTCGGCGAGGGTGGTCAAGGGCGGACTCCTGGCGCCGCTACGGCGCATCTGGGGGCGGGGTTTGGGGGAGGGCGTGCTACCGACTACTCCTACCGACTACTCCGCCACGGGGAGGCCGGGGCAGCGAGGGACGTGAGCGGTGCCGCCGACCCTTCTGAACCAGCCCCCGACGTGGTGGCGGGCGTAGCACGAATACCCCGCCGAGCGGCGGTAGGCGTTCTGCAGGCACTTGTAGCTGTTGTCCCAGTCGCGGTCGTTCTGGGTGCGCACGATGTTGGTTCCCGGGATCTTCTCGGGCAGCGCCTCCTTGACGTAGTTGCGCATCCAGAAGGGGATGGCGTCACACAGCACCTTCGCGGCGTCGTCTGAGGGGGAGCTCTTGAGGACCGCCAGGAGCTGGGAGCGCACCCCCGAGTCCTCCTCGACTGCGAGCGCGCGCTTGCGCAGGCACGCGATGGCCTCGGCGCGCTTCGTGCCGCGGTAGGCGCCGATCGCGCGCCGGCGGACCTCCGGCGAGTCGTCCTTCATCATCGCCGTGCACAGCAGCTCGTCGATGCCCTCCGCGCCGCCCTTCTTGAGGGCGATCAGGGCCGCTCCGCGCACCGCGCCGTCCGCGTCCTCCGCGGCGACCCTTCGCATCTCGGTCAGCACCGCGTCGTCCTTGTTGCCGGCGAGCGCGTCCGCGGCAGCAGTGCGGATGGCCGGATCGGGATCGGACCTCAGCAGCGTCAGGAACGCCTCTGTGTACTTCACGTCGCCGGCCACCGAGCCCAGCGCGCGGACGCGGGTCTCGGAGTCGGTCTCCGCCTCTGCAGCCACGGCGATGAGGGTGTCTCGCGCGACGCGCGCCGGCAGATTCGCCAGCGCCGTCACCGCCTCCGTGCGCTTTCGGAGGGCGGGGTTGGCGACGAGCTCGGTGAAGCACCCCGCCAGATCGTCGCGGTCAGTCCCCTTGAGGCCCTCCGCGATCGCGGCGTCCCAGTCGTGTCGCTCGTTGTTCGGCGCGGAGATCCATGTGCACACACACTCCGCGGAGATCGGGTCGTCGATCGACTTGAGCTTCTCGGTGGCGTACCTCCGCGTGTCCTCCTTCTTCATCTCCAGGCCCTTGCAGACCGTCTTGTATTTGCCGCGGGCGAACGCATCGTCGATGTCGTTGCTCTCCACGAAATTCGGGGTGATCTCGCAGGCGATCAGGAAGGGGAGGGCGGCCCGCAGCGCGCGGAGGATCGGCATCGGGGGCTCCCGGAGAGCGGGGATTGGTACGGCGGTCGCTTTATCGGGGCTCGCGTTCGCTCGCGAAGCGGCCTATATTCCCGCGGGCCCCTGTATGGGTACGGGGCAGCTTTCCCGTCCTGCGGTCTGCCGAGGTGAAAGGATGATCGGAACCACCCTTCTCATGTCGATCCTGCTCTCTGGCCCTGTCTCAGCCGAAGACACCGGCCTGGTCGATCCACCCGGCGGCACCGTCCCTGGCGGCGGCACCTCCTCTGGTGGTTCAGGTGGATCTGGCAGCTCCAGCAGCTCCAGCGGCGGCCCGGGCGGCGGCGGAACGAGCGGCGGCACCTCCTCTGGGGGCTCCAGCAGTTCCAGCGGTGGAACCAGCAGCAGCTCAGGAGGTCCTGGTGGGGGCACGAGCGGCTCGACCAGCAGCACGAGCGGCGGCTCTACCGGGGGCACGACGGGCGGGACCAGCGGATCTACAGGTGGCACTGGCACCACCACCGGAGGCTCCAGCACCAGCAGCGGTGGCACCACAACTGGCGGCAGCACCGGCGGCACCACGGGAGGCACGACCCGCGCCACCACCCGAACACGCGAAGCCGCCAGCCCACGGCACC
>CAYXGP010000460.1:0-3634 GCA_964464515.1 uncultured Enterobacterales bacterium | reverse complement strand
CCGGGTCTCGGGGACGAAATCACCCCACGCAAAGATCGATGTCACAGGACTCTCGCTGGCCCCGTGGCGCTTGCGCTTCCGGTACCACGGCTTCACAGCACTGATAGCGTCGACGGGAAGAGCGTAACAGACTCGTTCCGGCCCACGGCACCCTGGGATGTCTACACAGACCATCCCCGTCACCACGTCGACGTCGCCGACCCTCAGCCCCAGGACCAGCCCTGGACTCACGCCCAGGTGGGCCTGAAGTCCCAGCGCGGCACGCACCCTGGGGCTGGCCTGCCACATCATGAGCTCTACGTCACCCCAGGTCGCTGGCGGTCGCTCTGTGAGGGGCCCGATTGGGTGGCGGCGTCCAGGGCGCTGACATCGCCGCACCCGCACCCGACCGATCGTCGTCTGCACCTCATGGGCGACCTTTCGGAGCAACGTGAAGCAGGCTGACGCCACGTCGCCGCTGATCGTCACCCTGCGATGGATACGCCTCCGCTCGCGGAACAGCCACAGGTCATCGATCTCCCCCAGCACGACGCCTCCGTACAGAGCGACGACACGGCGAGCGCAGTGGCGCGGCTTCTTCAGGCGGTTGGCCTCAGAATCAGAAGGGCCGCGAGGCAGCAGGTGGCCGCACCCACCCAGTCGTACCGCCTCTTCAACGGTCCAGTCCGCCCGCGCTGGCCGGGCCGCCCTGCGCATGGCCTGGTCCCATTTCTCTGGGTACCTTCGTCGTAATTTCGCCAGCCCCGCCAACGTCGTCGCATCCGAAACACAGGGCCAGTTTCGCACCCACTTCGGTCTCGGGGGGTGGAGGACGCGCATATGGGAGACCTGTCGTGGTTCGACCAATCCGGGCGTTCCCTCCCAGTTAGTCTGGAGCAAACCCCAGCTTCTCGCGGTGAGTCGTTGACGGACGGACCCAAAAAAGAGCCGCCTCGCGTCGAGCCAGGGGCGTTGGCCTCTCTTCAGACGCACGGCCCTCGTCCTCGCAATGGCGGATGGCCGCTGCGGTGGGCGGAGACGGTTCACAGGGACCCGTTCTCCAGGGATCTCCGAACCGAGGGGGGGCTCCGTGTGTTGATCGGCTGGCTCCGTCAGGGCGGCTCCAAGCGCCCAGACAGCGGCGTCTGGTGGCGCGTGGACGCGACGCTCGCGACCCGACCGTGGAGAGTGAGCGATGATCGATCTCATCATCGACACCGTCGGAAGGACGGGCGACTGGTGGTGCCGGCGCTGCTGTTACGGCCGTGTATCGAGTTTCCTCTCGATGTCGCCGCCCTGCACAGCGCAGCCCGTGATTGGTGCGAGCGAGCCGAGCGCATCCCCCTACTCCTCGATCTGGATCCCACTGTTTCGGGGGTCCTCCGGAGCGTGCTCCTCACACGGCCACGGGACTTCCCCGAACGGCGCGCTGCCACCCTCGGCCCCGGAAGCGTGAACAACGAAGACGCGATCGAGCACCTCTTCGGGGCGGTCGAGCGGCTCGTCGATGAGGCACCTTCAGGCCGGGTCCTCCGGGAGCTCCCATTCCTGGCCGAGATCATCGCCAGCCTTGGTGTCGAGGACGGCGAGCTGCTCGTCCCCGAGTACCAACGCCAGGACATCCTCGCGCAGTTGGAATTGGAGGAGCGGCGCGGCCGCCCCCCGAACGCCAACGCGCCGAACCTGGCCGCGAGCCTTCGAGATGCGCTGCCCCGTGGCAACAACCCAGCAAGCGAATTCGGCCTCGGAGGCGAGCGAGCGGCGCAGGTCTCGGGTCAGTTCGGGCCGGCGCTTTCCCGGTTCGCGCTGGAGCTGGGGCTGGGTGGCGGCTGGAGAGGAGAAGCCCCGCCATCCCTGGCGCGCGTTCGGCAGGAGCTGGCGGGATTCGATCAGGAGGAGATGGTGCGCGCGGCCGCACAGCTGGTTCGAGCGCGCCAGAAGCTCATGCGACGGCTGGATGATCAGATCGATCCAGACCGGACGACCATCGCACGAACGCTCTGCCCGATGCTGCTGATGGACAACGGAGTTCTTGCTCGCCCTTTCTTGACGAAGAACATGTGGTACGGGGAGCAGACAGGCGACGCGGAGCGGACTGCAGAGGACTCGGAGCGGCTGCTCAACACCGCGAAGCTGCTCGCCGAGTGGATGCGCTCGCGGACGTTCCTCCAGACCCTGTTCGTCGCCTGCTCGGGGCGTGCGGAGCGCCTCCGGTTCATCGTCAGCCCGGCCCCGGACTGGCAGAGCTTCGCCACCTCCCGCGGCCTGCCGCTGCACCTCGTCCACGTCACGTGCAGCCCCGACCACCCAGGGCACCGCATGGCGACTGCGGCCCTCCCTGGCGCGCAGCTCTCGGAGCCGGTCAGCACCTGGCTGATGGGCTTCTCCGAGCAGCCTCAGGAGCTGGTAGCGCGTCTCCTGGGACCGTCAGCGCCAGCGTTCGACGCGTCCCTCCACTGGGCCATGTGAGAGAATTCGCGTGAATCGGTAGGGCCGCCTCGACCCGCCGACTGCGTTCTCCCCCTTTTTGGGTCCGGAGCGGCCAGCCCACGCCCCGTACGCTCCAGACCATGGAGCGATGAACACCAGCACCCAGACGCGGCCACTCCAACGTCCTCACCGAGCGTGAGGCGCTGGGCCGGCTCCGTCTCAGGGTCAACGACGCCGCCTCGGAGATCCCATGAAGGCCACTCGGCCTCCCCCTGGTTCGGGGGTCCTGACCGCACAGCAGCTCGCGCGACACCTCCAGGTACCCCTGAGCATGATCCGCCGGATGACTTCAGACGGCCGCATCCCGGCCATGCGTCTGGGACACCGCACGGTTCGCTACGACCTCGACGAGGTCAGAGCAGCCCTGCGCACACCGAGCGCCTCCCCTCCCCGGACCCGACAGTCCCCTCCCGAGCCGACCTCGGAGACTCCACTCCCCCACTACGACTGGAGCGGCGGGACCTGTTCATCCGAGCAGTTATAGTAACCGTGGTGAAGACGCCGCGGCCGAGGAGTGGTTCCTCGTGACCGTCTACAAAGTAAAACGCAAGACCGGCCCGAGCTGGATGATTGACTTCGAGTACATCGATCCGGCGACCGGCCACAAGAAGCGCCACCGCAGAGTGGCAAAGGGGGTGAAGACCAAACGTGAAGCGATGGCGCTTGAGCTGAAACTCCGCGATGAGCTGAGGGCACCGCCGCCGCCTCCGACGACGACCCGCAAGGACGCCCCGTTCGGTGACTACGCCGGCCACTGGCTGACCACACGCAGACCGGACTGGGCTCCCAGCACGGTCAAGGGCTACGAACGCGATCTCCGCGTTCACCTCGTTCCCTGGTTCCGCAGGCAGACCCTCCGCGCGATCACCGTCGAGGGCATCCAGCGCTACAAAGCCGAGAAGCTGGAGCGGGGATGGACGGCCAGGAACCGTGGGCGCGACCGGTCGGGCCTACGCCCGAAGACGGTGAACAACCACCTGGCTGTGCTCTCAGCGCTGTTCCAGGACGCGGTTCGCTGGGGATACGCTGATCGCAACCCCGTCAAGGACGTCCGACCGTGCCGCGACGATCGCACTGCCCAGGACTTCGCGTTCTGGACGCGTGAGCAGTCTGAGCGGTTCATCGCAGCGATACAGGAAGTGCGTCCCCGCTGGTACCCGTTCTT
>CAYXGP010000459.1:0-3635 GCA_964464515.1 uncultured Enterobacterales bacterium | reverse complement strand
CACCGCGATCGGCGGAGGCTGGATAGTGTGGAAACTTGTTATTCTGGAGCAGCCTCAGCGAGCAGACCTGCTGTGTCGGAGCCACCGGCGATGACCGAGGTCCTGGTTGTCGATGATGACCCCCGCTCCCGCGAGATCCTCTCTCGTTACCTCCGCGAAGCAGGGTGTGGCGTCACCGCTGTAGATGGGGTCGACGAAGCGCTCGCCGCAACACAACGGAGCGCTCCGAATCTCATCACTCTCGATCTCAACATGCCCGGAAAGGACGGCTTCGATTTTCTCCGGCTCGTCGCGGATCGACCCGAGCTGAAGCAGGTACCGATCCTGGTGGTGTCGAGCGAGGGGGATCACGAGCGGGCGTTGGCCCTCGGCGCGCGCGCGACCCTGTCCAAACCAATCACTCGCCGCGAGCTCCTCAAGCGGGTCTCAACCCTGACTTCACCGCGGAGAGAGCGGAGACAGCCTCGCGTACTCCTCGCCGATGACGAACCGCTGGCGAACAGGGTAATCTCGACCTATCTCGCCGAGGCTGGCGTGGAGGTCGTGAGCGCATTCGACGGACGTGAAACGCTGAGACTGCTCCAGACCGACCCACCGGATCTCTTGATCCTCGACCTGATGATGCCGGACTTCAGCGGATACCAGGTGCTCGAGGCGCTGGGCCGCAGTCCAGCCACCGCACAGATTCCCGTGATCATCCTGTCCGCGCAGCCGCTCACGAAGAAGCAGCGCTGCGCCCTGGAGGAACATGCCCAGGCGGTGGTCTCGAAGTCGATCAACCTGCGAGAGTCGCTGCTGTCGCAGGTCGCTGCGCTCCTCCCGCGGGGGCGCGATGAGGACATCCGATGAAGCGTCTGTTGTTGATTGAAGACCACCCCAGCAATCGCAAGCTGATCGGCGGGATCCTCCGCCGCGCCGGCTACAACGTCGTGGAGGCCCCGACCGCGGACGAGGGGATCCCCCTCGCGATGAGCGGAGAATTCGCGCTGGTCCTGATGGACGTTCAGCTCCCCGGGACCGACGGGCTCACAGCCACTCGAATACTGAAGTCCGCCCCCCACATCGCCGATATGCCCATCCTGGTGGTCACCGCCCACGCCATGCGGGGAGATGAAGCGCGCGTCATGGCGTCAGGGTGCGACGGCTACATCGCCAAACCCATCTCCTACAAGGTGCTCCTCGCCGAGGTCGCGCGGCTGCTCGGCGACTGACGCTGCGCCCGGTTGATCTCGACCTGGTTGATCTCCACTCAGTTGATCTCAAGCAGCTCGACGTCGAAAGTGAGCCGACCCGCGGGCGCGCCGGGTCGGGCGGGCGTCTCTCCATAAGCGAGCTCGGCAGGGATCCAGAACCGGGTCTTCTCTCCCTGCACCATGAGCTGGAGCCCCTCGGTCCAACCCTTGATGACCCGATTCAGCGGGAACGTGGCCGGCTGACCACGAGTCACCGATGAGTCGAACATCTTCCCGTCCGTCGTCCAGCCGCTGTAGTGCACCGTGACCTTGCTCGTCGCGGCGGGGTGGGTCGTCCCGGTGCCGTCCTTGATCACCTTGTAGACGAGACCGGAGCTGGTCTCCTTGGCGTCGGCGGGCGGCGCCGCGACGTCGGAGGGCACCTCGGGCGGAGCCGGTGGGTTGGAAATCTCGAGCAGCTCGACGTCGAAGGTGAGCTGGCCTGCGGGCGCGCCGGGTCGGGCGGGCGTCTCTCCATAAGCGAGCTCGGCAGGGATCCAGAACCGGGTCTTCTCTCCCTGCACCATGAGCTGGAGCCCCTCGGTCCAACCCTTGATGACCCGATTCAGCGGGAACGTGGCCGGCTGACCACGAGTCACCGATGAGTCGAACATCTTCCCGTCCGTCGTCCAGCCGCTGTAGTGCACCGTGACCTTGCTCGTCGCGGCGGGGTGGGTCGTCCCGGTGCCGTCCTTGATCACCTTGTAGACGAGACCGGAGCTGGTCTCCTTGGCGTCGGCGGGCGGCGCCGCGACATCGGAGGGCACCTCGGGCTCGGCGGGCGTCGCCGGCTCGGTCCTGGCGGCCGGCGCCTCGACAGGGGCCTCGGCCGCGACCGGCGTGGTGCCGGCGCCGTCGGCGGCCTTCTTGCAGCCGGTGAGCGAGGTGAGGGCGATCAAGGTGAGCAGGCGCATCGGGCCACCGGGTGAGGGGAGTGGTGGCGGCGTGTAACCGATCGGCTGCACGCCGACCCACCCCGCCGCGATAGGCCTGCGCAACCCGGGGAGATCATGCGAACCGAAGCCGACCTCCGCCGCCTGTGTGAGCGAATCGACGGGCGCCCCTACCCGGCCTGGCGCGACCTGCGGGGCGCGTGGGGGGTCGGACCGCTCGTGCTCATCGTCGATCATGTGCAGGGCGATCCCTTCGCCGCGCCGAGCCGCCTGCGGGTGCGGGTGCAGACGGGCCTGCCGCGCGAGATCTGCGCCCACCCGGTGCGTCGGATGGCCGCAGAGGACTGGCTGCTTCGTCGGTTCGGCGACGGCCTGCGCGCCGAGCGTCGCGGCAGCGGGCGATCGGGGGAGATCCGGGTGTACCGACCGGGCCCGGAGATCGTCCGTCGCTCGGCCGTGCGCCTGGAGCCCGACGGCACCGCCGAGGTGCGCTTCTGTGCGGGTCTGCCCGCCCGGGGCCGCCGCGTGCTGGGGCGCCAGGGCTGGCTGCTCCTGAGCGAAGACGTGCCCCGCGCCGCGGAGCGCCTGGCGGACGTGGGCGACGGGCCCCGCGAGCACATCCGCTGCGCCGTGGTGGGCAGCGAGCTGCGCGCGGCGCTCCGGCCCCGCGGGCTGGTGGCGTTCATCGCCGATGGGTCGATCCTGCCCCGCGCGTCTGGCGTAGATCCCCGGCCGCTGCCCGGCGCGGTGCCGTTCATCGGTCCCCCGTCGCTGCGCGTCACCCTGCCGACCTCCGCGGGGGACATCACCGGGATGGGGATCCCCGCCGGGATCACGCTGCTGGTGGGCGGGGGCTTCCACGGCAAGTCCACGGTGCTCCACGCGCTGCAGCACGGTCACCTCGATCACGTGCCTGCCGACGGCCGCGAGCGCGTGGTCGCCGATCCCGACACGGTGAAGATCCGCGCAGAGGACGGCCGTCGCGTCTGCGGCGTGGACATCTCCGCGTTCCTCTCTGAGCTGCCAGGCGACCGCCCCACGGCGCCCTTCCACACCGACGACGCCTCCGGCAGCACCTCACAGGCTGCCGCGCTGGTCGAGGCGATCGAGTCCGGAGCGCGCGTGCTGCTGATGGACGAGGACACCTGCGCCACCAACCTCATGGTGCGCGACGAGCGGATGCAGGCCGTGGTGCCCCACGAGCCCATCACCCCGCTGGTCGAGCGGATCCGCGCGCTGCACCGGGAGCTGGAGATCTCGTGCGTGCTCGTGGTCAGCGGCGTGGGCGACTACCTGCGGGTGGCCGATCGCGTGGTGGCGATGGATCGCTGGCGCCCGTCCGATGTCACGGAGCGAGCCCACGCCGTCGCGGGCGCGCCGCTGCCGGATCGCGGCGGACTGTCCCGGCCTGCCGGCCGCGGCGTGGCGCCCGGGCGCCTGCGGGCGCGCGGGAGGGGCAGGGGGGGGGCCCGCGCCCCCCGCCGCCTCGCGGACGGGCGCGCGGCGAGCG
>CAYXGP010000458.1:0-3659 GCA_964464515.1 uncultured Enterobacterales bacterium | reverse complement strand
GCCCTCGGGTGGAAATCCGCCATGTCGCGCGGCCCTGACTTCGTAGAACAGGAGCAGCCAGAAGTCCAACAAATCGGCGGACTCCAAGCCTGCGGCACGCCCACGGACCTCGCTCACATGAGCGCCCAGCCCGGCTGGGTTCGCGTCCGAAGTGTAACCAAGAGCGACGGCGAGCCGATAACCGTCGATCAGGTGGGCGAACGCGTTAATGTCGTCGAAGTCCACCTGCTCGGGCAGCTCAGACCAGTCACCCTTGGCCGCAGCTTGAAGCCAGCTCGGTGCGTCGTCGGCGACAGACTGGAGGAAGACCTCCCCTCGGCGTTTGACCAGGTACCGGCAGTCATCGACCAGCCGCGTGTCCCCCTGCCGCATCTCGACCCAGGTGCGGGCCAAGGTGTTGTCCGTCAAAAACTCGACGACGTACCGCGGCGTAAAGAACTGGTTCCGAACCGCGAGCTCGCGGCTGTTGCGCGGGGCCTGCGAAGCGGCGCGCATGGCCTTACGCTCGTCGTCGCCGTTGAAGTATTGGTAGACCCAGCCAATGGTCTCGTCTTCCCCCCAGACCGCGGCCAGCTCGGACGCGTTGAGGGTGTCCAGTAGGGCGTCGAGGGCGGGCCGACGTGGCCACAGTAGGCTGGCCGGATCACGGCGGTCAAACAGAACCCGGACCTCGCAGCCGATCTCGTCGAACAGGCTGTCGATGTAGAGTCGATAGCCCTGATCAGACAGAGCGGAGAGCCCGGGGGCGAGGCCCGAGAATTCGCGGAAGCCGCTGGACTGCGCTCCGTTGGAGACACACTCTTGTACGATCCCGCGGGCCTCCAACATCTTGAGGGCGACAAAGCGGTTCAGCGTCGTAAACGCACACTCACGCAGCAGGGCAGCCACGGCGTCCGCTGCGCGGGTGCCTTGATCCCGGTGATGCTGAACAGCGGTGATCAGCTTGGCCCGAACCCGCAGAGCGCCGGGGTCGTCTCGCAGGTGGTCCCCGGGTTCGGCGGCGATGGTGCCATCCAGCCGGATGTCGTACACGCCGCCGAGCTGCTCGGAGAATTCGTCCTCCAGAAGGCGACGGGCAGCCTGGGTGGCGCGCTGGATGCGGGTGCGGGTCTCTTTGTCCATGTTCTACTGCACCAAGACCTTCTTCCCGGCCCCGATCAACCGCTCACACTCGTCCCGCAAGCCCTGAAGCGCGGCGTCGAGCTGTTCTGGCGTCTCGACGCCGCCAGAGAAGAAGCTGCCGACGCGAACGCGAACCAGACGGTTGCCGTCCACCAGCCGCATCAGCTCCTCGATGGCTGTGGCGAGGCGAACCGCGCTCGCCTCAGTTTCTGCGCGAAGCTGTGGGATGGGCGTCGTCGGGGCGGGGCTCTGGGCGAGCGGTCCGGACAGAGGAGCCGAGACCCGCTCTTGTTGAGCCTCAGTCAAGTCATCCCATCCAGGCGTAGCGCGTAGATGGTCGAGCGCCGCCCGGTAGGCGGCTGACCGCTTGTCGATGGCGTCAGTGAAGCGCCGATCGTACTCGGCAGTCACCGCCCGGCCGAGCTGGTCGATGCGCGACAGCTCTCGGAAGAACGTCTCCCGAGCGAGCAGATCGATCAGCTCGGCAGCCTGCTCGGCGAGGCCGCTGGGTAGGCCCGACTCGGTCGCCAGGAACGCCCAATGGCGCTGAGCGGCCCATCTCGCGCGGTCGAGATCGCGCAACCGTGCCGGAGTCAGCGCCTCGGCCAGCTCCGCGGCTCGCTTCAGCGCCTCCTTCAGCTCGCCCCAGCAGGAGTTGAACGTAAGGATGGCGTTCTCCTCGCCACCAGAGCGAATCACCCGGAGCTGATCTAGTGCTTCGGCCAGCACCTCAGCGCCGGGAAGCCGATGCGTAACGAGGGTGGTGTGCATCCCCTGAAGACCCGTCTCCCTTCGAGCCGTCTCGTCCTTGATCGCCCGCGCGACGACGCCCTGCTCCAACTCCCGGATCTCCTTGCCGAAGACCTCTTGGAACCGCTGGTACGCCTCCACAACCTTGGCGAAGTCGAGGCTCTCCTTGGGGCGAAACGTGGCCTGCCGAAACAGGTTGTTGTTGGTCAGCGTCGATCGCGCCTGGAGCGAGAGGGCGTTGTCGATGACCTGCCCCTTGGAGACGGCCTCGACCTTGCCCGAGCGCAGCAGGCAGGCCACGAACAGCCGCACCACGTCGAAGTCCCAGCCGTAGGGCTCCTTGGCGAACCAGTCGGTGAGCGCCCGGCCCGACAGCGTCTCGCCGTACTGGTGTCGATCAATGATTCGACTCAGCACTTCAGCCAGCGGCCCCGCGTCCGTGCGGAAGACAGGCTTCCCCCGGGCCTCCGCGACGAGCGAGAGCTGGCTGAACACAGCGGGCAGCCCGCGGAGGTTCTCGGTCTTGAGCAGCGCGTCCAGATCCTTCCCGCCGACCCGAGCGGCGGCCTCACCGAAGCGATGAAAGACCTCAGGGAGCGCCACCGCCAACGCCGCGCTGGCGGCCTTTCCCACTCCACCAGCGTTGGGGGCCGGGCTGCGATCGTTGCCTCGGAAGTAGAGAGTGCCCGTGAGCAGAGCCTGCCGAAGATGCCACTTCAGCTCGTCGCCGTGACGCCGCAGACGGCGTCTCTCCTCAGACACCAGCGCGGACGCGTCGCGCGACGTGGATGTCCGCTCCTTCCGCGCCAGGATCTCGGTGCTTCGGAAGATCTCGCCCGTTGCACGGTCCACCGATGCGTCGATGCGGGCGACCCAGAACAGGGCCTTGCGCTCCGACTGCGAGCGGGTCCGCCAGTCCTCCAGCACCCGCCGATGCTCGCTCTCGTCCTCCGTGAGCGTGATGTACACCGGGATATCGCCCTGGGAAAGCAGCCGGTTGTTGAAGAACAGGCCGGCTTTGAAGGGCTTGACGCCCTCCAGGGTATGCGCCGGTTTCGGCGACCAGAGCCCGGCAACCACCTCCGCGTGAATTCGATCAATGTCACCCCGCTTCGGGGACAGACCACGCCGTTGGCGCTCCCAATCGTCCTCGGCGGGCGTCGGGATCCGGTATCCGTCGCTGCCCTCGCGGATCTGGAGGGCCTCGACGAGCTTGGCGAGCGCCTCCCGGACTTCAGGTAGCCGCGAGTCGGCGTCGACTGCTGGGTGAAGGGTGGCGGTGATGTTCTCGGCCGTGCGCGGGATGCTCTGCACATACTGGAGCAGGCAGATCGCCTTGGCCACCGGACCCGCCAGGGGGTGATCAACCGTGCGCGCGATGCCGTCGATCTTCTGGCGGACTTCGCTGCCGATGTTCCCCGACACCAGATCGTAGACTCGGTCCAATGTGACCAGGGAGCCGATGGGTCGAGACGCGATATCGACGTCGGGGTGGATGAGGAGCTGCTGCGCCAGCTTGATGATGGTGCGGTTTGCGCCGCCGACGTGCTTGCTGGCGCCGCCCTGCGTGCGCAGACCTGAGACGACGTTGATGATGAGATCGATCTGGTAGGGCAACAAGGGGTACAGGTCGATGAAGCGTTCGGCGGTCAGCTCCGGGAGTTTCAAGGCCGGGGTATGAACCTGGGTGTGGCTCAACAGGCGGCCGCGGTGCGCGGTGAACAGCGCCCGCAGCGCCTCCTCGGCGCAGGCGTTCTTGGCCAACACACGCCGCGAAGTGACCTCCA
>CAYXGP010000457.1:0-3668 GCA_964464515.1 uncultured Enterobacterales bacterium | reverse complement strand
CACCCCAGCTTCGTGATGAGCGCCAGCTTCACCAACCAGACCATGGCGCAGATCGAGCTGCACAAGAACGCCGAGTCGTACGGAAAGACCGTCACCGTGCTGCCGAAGCACCTCGACGAGAAGGTCGCCCACCTGCACCTGGCGAAGTTCGGCGCGCAGCTCACCGAGCTCTCCGCGGAGCAGGCCGCGTACATCGGCGTCGAGGTGAGCGGGCCCTACAAGCCCGAGCACTATCGCTACTGAGCGTCGCTCTCCAGCGGTGAGGGCGTTGGGTGTTCGGTCAGTTCGCTGACCGGATGCTCAGCATCTTCACCACCCGGCCCTCCCCCAGCTCCAGGCGCACTCTCCAGTCGCCGGGCCGCTGGGGGAGCGTGGTTGGATCGAACGTCCGCGGCGCTTTGAGCAGCACCGTGTCTACGGAGATGAGCAGTCTCCCCAGTCGATCGGCCTCGGGTATCAGGTCGGACCAACTCAAGCGGGTCCGTGACCAATCTCGGCCGCCCCACGGCGGGTCGAGGAACACCCCCGCCGACGGGTGCTGACGGAGCAGCGCGGACAGGTGACGCTGCCAGATCCCGACCCGCACAGACACTCGTGCCGCCACACCGAGCGCGGCCGCGTTGCGTCTCGCCATCGCCGCGCGTGCTGGGTCGGCCTCCAGCGCGAACACCCGCGCGCCGCTCCGCGCGAACGCCGCCGCGTTGCCCCCGCACCCACAGAAGGGGTCGATGACCACGTCGGCAGCCAGCCAGCGGGCCTGGCGCTCCGCGATGACACGGGGGGTCAGGCTGAAGCGGCCGGTGTCGTCTACCTCGGGCAGCCACGGCGCGGGGCGGCTCCGTCGGGCGGTGTTCCGCTCGGAGCGGGGAACGGCCGGGAGGGCGGTGTTCGGAGGGAGGCGGCCGCGGGCGGACAGCCGACCTCCGGCGATCTCCAAGCCGTGCATGCGCTTCACGAGGCGCGCGGCCGCGAGGGGAGTCAGCCCCGCGCGCGGTCCTGTGAGCCGGGCGCGCTGATCTTCGGCCAGGCAGTCCGGCCAGCCGGTGATCTCCACATCCACCGGCTCGGTCGCGATCGTCGGCAGCAGAGCCGAGATGCGATCGACGATCTCCGCTGCGGTGTCTTCGCCGGCACCCTGCCGGACCAGGCTCCGCAGCAGGGCCTTGAGATCTCCCAGCGGCGCGTCGGTCGGCGTGGTCAGCGCGCGCTCGATCTCCCGCAGCGACGACAGGGGCTGGGGCTGTCCGAGGCGTCGCTTCCGCGCCCGCTGGAGCTGAATCAGCCGGCGCCACGCCCGCTTGAGGGCGAAGTCTGCCGGCGGGGTCCGTGCGAGGCGCGCGCGGAGGGTGTCAATTGCAGGACTCTGACGTCGAGGAGCAGACGAAGCTCGCGCTGCTGCTGTAGTCGCTGTAGCTGATGGCCCCGTCCTGCATGCCTACGTCGTCGGGGTCGTTGTCGGTGCTCCCGGTGCCCCAGTCCGACGACACCGAGGTCAGCTGACCCGAGTAGAGGTAGGCGCCGCCTCCGCCGTCCTGGCCGGCGATGTTGCTGGTGACAGTGGAGAGCACCACCGACACCTCAGAGCCGCTGTCGATCATCAGTCCGCCGCCCGAGGAGGCCGCGGAGACGTTGTTCGACAGGGTCGATGACGTGAGCAGCAGCGAGAGCGACGCGCCGGGCGCGGTGCTGACGAAGGTGTAGATGCCGCCTCCGGAGCTCAACGCGATGTTGCTGTCGAGCGTGACCCCCGACAGCGAGACGTCGCCGTCCAGCGCGAACAGGCCGCCGGCGAAGTCGGCATGGTTCTCGTTGATGGACCCGCCGTTGATCTCGCTTCCGCCTTCGATCCATACACCCCCGCCGATCTCGGAGGCCTGGTTGTCGCTGATGGTGGAGCTGCTGTCCATGTCGAGATCGGTGTTCAGTACGATGACGCCGCCGCCGTACAGATCTGCGTCGTTGCCCGAGATGGTCGTGGCTTCGAGGTCGGTGGGGCTGGTGTCGAGGTAGAGCCCGCCGCCGGTGTGGTCCGCGGTGTTGCCGGAGACCTCGCTGCTCTCGAGGCCGAGGTCGGCCTCCGTCACGTACAGCCCCCCTGCGTAGGTCGCCGCGTTGCCGCTGATCGTCGTGGTGGTGGCGGTGAGGTCGGTGGTGACGCCGAGCCCGTTGATGTACCCGCCGCCCCCGCTGGTGGTGGCGGTGTTGCTGTCGATCGTCACCCCGGAGAGCGTGAAGCTGCCGTCTTCCACGAAGACGCCGCCGCCGAATTCCGCGATGTTCTCTGAGATGAGGCCGCCGCTGAGCGATCCGTCGTAGCCCATCGCCACGCCGCCGCCCGAGGCGATCCCGCTGGTGGCGGTGTTGCCCGTGATCTCGCTGGACGAGTCGAGCGTCAGCTCCGCGCCGTTGATGAAGACCCCGCCGCCGTAGTCGTCGGCTTCGTTGTCCGACAGCGTCACGCCGGAGAGATCGCCCGTGGCGTACTCGATGTAGAGCCCACCGCCGAAGTCCGCCTCGTTGCTCTCGATCGTGCAGTCGGTCAGCACCACGCTGTCGGCGTCGATGTACACCCCGCCGCCGGACGCCGTGACGGTGTTGCCGGTGACGGTGGTGTCGCTGATCTCCAGGGCGCCGCTCTGGTTGGAGATGATCCCCCCGCCGTAGTCGGCGGTGTTTCCGGTGATCTCGCAGTCGCGGATCGTCAGCGCCGCGGCGCCGCTGCCGTCGACGCCGCCGCCCGACAGGTCACCGGCGTACAGCGTGCCGGCCCCTCCGGTGAGGGTGAACCCGGAGATCGTCACGTCCGCGCTGCCGCCGGTCACCGAGATCACCGAGCCGCGCCCGTCGGCGTCGATCGTCGTCACGCCTGCCCCGCTCCAGGAGGTCAGGGTGAGCGTCGTGGAGATCGTCAGCGACTCTGTGTAGCTGCCGTCGCACACCGTGACGGTGCTGCCCGGGCTCGCGACGTCCAGCGCCTGCTGGATGGTGGGGGTGTTGGTGGCGCCGTCCAGCGTCACCACGCCCGCCTCGCCTGAGGCGGCGTCGCAGTCGTTGTCCTCGCCGTCGCACAGCTCGTCGGCGCCGGGGTAGGTGGTCGCGGCCGCGTCGTCGCAGTCGTCGCTGAGCACCGCGTAGCCGCTGGGCAGACTGCAGGCCAGGATCGTGTCGTCCGGCGTGCCGTGCCCGTCGCCGTCGGCGTCTACGTACCACTCCACGACCGGCGCGTCGGGATCGGTGTCGTCGTCCAGGCCGTCGCAGTCGTTGTCTACGCCGTCGCACAGCTCGTCGGCGTCCGGCCAGGTCCGGGGATCGGCGTCGTCGCAGTCGTCGCCGACCTCCACTGCGCCGGACGGGGCCGCGCACGCCTCGATCGGCTCGTCCGCTGAGCCGTGGCCGTCTCCGTCTCCGTCGGCGTAGTACGTCGTGAGCACGCCCTCATCGATCTCGCCGTCGCAGTCATTGTCGGCGTCGTCGCAGATCTCGGTGGCGCCCGGGTAGGAGCCGGGATCCCCGTCGTCGCAGTCTACCTCCACCGTCGCGCCGTCCCCGTCGCCATCGACCGTGGGAGTGCTGGTGGTCGATGTGGTCGATGCGCTCGATGTGGTGGAGGTCGCGGTGGTCCCCCCGGTCGGGGACGTGCCTGTGTCGTCGGGTTGATAGACGTCCTT